>NZ_JBIVNJ010000069.1:0-18982 GCF_044753585.1 Streptomyces sp. NPDC088354
TGCTCCAGTACAACCCGCCCTACGCGGCCCTGATGGGCGACCCCTCCGGCTGGCGCGGCAACGAGCGCAACGGCGTCTGGCGGCACTTCCTCGGCGCCGGCAACACCCGCGTCCGGCGGACCCCGGAGGAGACGGCTCCTTCGAGACGGCGATCGTCTACGACCTGCGCGCCGCCGCCGCACGCTACCCGTCCGACCAGCGGCTGCGGCACATGGCCGGCGAACTGCGGGCGCGCAGCCGCCGCTTCGCGGAACTGTGGGATGCCGGCACGGCCGGCCGCCACGAGGCGGCGCCCAAGACCATCGACCACCCGCGGGTGGACCCGGTGCGGCTGGACTGCGACGTGCTCACGGTGGCCGGCAGCGACCTCCGGATCATGATCTACACCGCCGAGCCCGGCACGGAGGACGCGGAACGCCTCGCCCTGCTCACCGTGCTCGGCACGCAGGCCATGACCGAACAGACGCCCCTGGTCGCACCGGTCCGTGCGCCGCGGCCGGGTTCAGTCCAGTCGAGCGGCGATGGTTTCGAGCTGTCCGGCGAAACCGGCGAGCATGGCGGCGTCCAGGTGATCGATGACGCGCCTGCGGGCGCTCGCCAGGTTGGTCGGATACGCGGACTGCAGCCGCCGCCGGCCTTCGGCCGTCAGCTTCGCCACGCTCCCGCGGGCATCGTTGGCGTCGCGCTGCTTCACCACCCACCCGCGCGTCTGCATGGCATCGGCCACGCGGGAAATCCGGCTGACGGACAGCGCGGTGGCGGCCGCCAGGTCGGTCATGCGCATCTCGCGCTCCGCGGCCTCGGACAGGTGGACCAGCACCGCGTACTCGGACATCGTCAGCCCGGTCACCTTCAGCAGGTCTTCGTCCAGCGCCTTCGGCAGCGCCACCATGACGTGCATCAGGGCACGCCAGAAGCGTTCCTCGTCCGGGTTCAGGGGGGCATCCGATGTCACCGGGGCAGACTACCGTGCCCGTGAACCGGCGGTACCGACCGCGACCCGGGCCTGTCCGCGGGCCGGGCCGGGTTCGGCCCCCCCGGGGTCCGCGGGGACCGCCGGCGTGCCACCGGCCCACACGACCACGTCGGCGGTGATGCTCTCCCCGCCCGTCAGCCCCACCGCGCCGGGCAGCCCCTCGGGACACCCAGCCGGTCGAGCGCGCCCCGGAGATACCTCCTGGCCCTCGGGCCCATGGCCGCGCCTGGCTCGGCCCGGCCGAGCAGGACGACATTCATGCCGGGGTGCCGCTCGGCGATCTCCGCGGCCGACTCGACGCCGCCCAGCCCGTGGACGAACCGCGCACCGGTGCCGGCCGGCAGCTCCGGGACGTCCAGTTCGGCGACCCGCTGCCCGGTCGCCGTCATGTGCAGCCGCATGCGCTCGGTGAAGCGCTCCTGCGCGTTCACGAGGGTCACCTGTACGTCCTGACGCCCGTCGACCCTGGCCGCGAGCTGGACGGCCGTGGCCGTGCCCGCGCAGCCCGCGCCCAGGATCAGGACGCGGTGTGCGCCGGCCCTGCCGCCTCCCTGCTGTGCGTTCATCCCTCCGCCTTCCTCCGAGCCGCTGTTGACGACCACCGGATGGAGTCGGGAGCCCGGTCCGTGACGCGCGGTCGACGTGACGCGCGACACCCCACCGCCGGGCGCTGGGCTACGGTCGGCCTCCCGGCCTGGCCGCGTGCCCCGCGGCGTGGTGCAGGGAGCGCCAGGCGACCACGGCCCAGGCGGCGACGAGCAGCACGTAGAAGCCGACGGCGGTCCAGACGAACAGCTGGGAGCCGGTGCGGACGGCAAGGGCGCCGGTGCCGGTGACACAGGCGCCCAGGGGGAAGATGAAGGACCACCAGGTCGGCGCGAAGGGCAGTCCCGCCCGGACCTCCCGCACGGTCAGCGCGGTGGCGAGCACCAGCCACAGCATGGCGAAGCCCCACACCCCGATGCCGCCGAAGAGCGCGAAGACGGCCGCGCCCCGCGCGTAGGGGGCGAGCAGTGTGCTCGGTGCCGCCGTGGCCAGTGCACCCAGCGCCGTCACGCCCTGTCCCAGCGCTCCCACGCCGATCCACACCGTGGGCACCACCGCGCCGGTGGGCGCCTCGTGGTGCACCAGGCGGCTGTACATCATGGCCAGCACCAGCAGTATCGCCACCAGGGCCAGCCCGAACATCGCGTAGCAGGCGAGCAGGAGCGCCAGCCGTGGCTGGCCCGCCGGGGCGTGCGGGACGAGCAGCGCGCCGGTCGCGGCCGACACCATCGGCGGCACCACCGGCATCAGCCAGCCGCCGAACGCGGCATCCGGTGCGTAGCGGTGCCGGGTGACCATCAGGTACGGCACCGTGCAGGCCGTGGCGAGGCCGAGTACGGTGCCGAGCGACCAGAGGACCCAGTCCACGTCCAGCGCCGCCCGTGCCCCGATGACCGGCTTGCCGAGCAGCAGTGTTCCGGCGCCCACGATCAGCAGTGCCATCGGCGGCGCGCCGAAGAACTGGGACAGCGTCGGATCGGCGGCGTGCAGCCGCAGCGCCCGCTGCCGGACGTATTCGGCGGTGAGCAGGACGAGGAGCAGCGCGGCCCCCATCCAGACCACCGTCGCGGCATTCCGCAGTGCGGGGAAGCTCCGCGGCAGCGTGACCGCGGCGTTGGCGACGATCCCGGTGCCCATGACGGCCGCGAACCAGCTGGGACCGAGCAGCGGACGTCTCGTTCGCTCGGCCCTGCGCGGCCGGGGGCGGGCGTGGACGGGACGTCTCGGGCCCGCGTCGTCCGTGGTCGGGATGGCTCGGGCACTGCTCGGGTGGGGCGGCACGGCGTAGAACGCCTCTTTCCTCGTCGTGGGGACACCGTCGGTGGTCGGCCGGCGACGTGGGCCCACGCACAACAGCTCGCGAGTCGCGGCCGAGTCCGTCGGCCCGTTGGCTCGCTGGCGCAAGGAGGCTATGACGGTTTCCCGGGCACGGCGCATAACACCGTGTGCCACGACAGCCTCACTTCCGGACACGACGGGTGGTGCCGCTCGGGCTGCCGCCGGCCGGCGGTTACCGCGGGCGCGGGCGATGTCCGGATGTGCCGCCGTTGTGGCAGGTCCGGCTCTCCCTTCCGGCGTCCGGACGGTCGTAGCGTCGATGGCGCGACACGGCGGATGGGTTCGCCTCAACGACGAGATGTGGAACCGAGGTCCTTGGACGCCATGGGGTACGGCCAAGGACACGGCCGCGTCCACCATCGATCGCTCCGAGTGAGGAAAGAAGGCGACGACCCAATGGTGTCGCAGTCACACGCCGGGGAGCCGGTGCTCCGCAGGCTGGAATTCGGCCTCAACGAATGGCTCGTGGACGAACAGTACAAGCGCTACCTGGAGGACCCGGGCTCGGTCGACCAGACGTGGCGGGACTTCTTCGCCGTCCCGACGTCCGCGATCGGCCGGCAGGCGCGCCACGGAGTGACGGCCCCCGCCCAGGACCGCGCGGGTGACGCGGGAGACGCGGCGCTCAAGGCGGTCCGGGTCGCGGCGCTGATCGACGCGTACCGGGTGCGCGGACATCTGGTGGCCGACACCGACCCGCTCGCGACGGAACACCGGGCCGCGCACCCGGAGCTCGACATCACGGCGTTCGGGCTCGGCGACGAGGACCTGGACAGGGAGTTCGTCGTCGACGGCTTCGCCGGGCGGGACGCGATGACCCTTCGCCAGGTGCTGGACGCCCTGCGGGACTCGTACTGCCGCACCGTCGGTGCCGAGTACATGCACATCAAGGCCTTCGAGGAACGCCGGTGGATCCAGCAGCGGGTCGAATCGCCGCAGCCCCGGCCGGACCGCGCCGAACAACTGCAGATCCTGTACCGGTTGGGCGCGGCAGAGGCCTTCGAGACGTTCCTGCAGACCAAGTACGTGGGCCAGAAGCGGTACTCGCTGGAAGGCGGCGAATCGGCGATCGTGCTCCTGGACGCCCTGCTGCTCCGGTCCATCAGGGCCGGCGTGGGGGAAGCCGTCATCGGGATGGCGCACCGGGGCCGGCTCAACGTGCTGGCCAACATCGTCGGCAAGGCCTACGCGGAGATCTTCCACGAGTTCGAGGACGCCGTGGACATCCGCTCGGTCCAGGGGTCCGGGGACGTGAAGTACCACCTCGGCGCGGAGGGCACCTACCGTGCGCTGGACGGCAGCGCGATCGCCGTCTCCGTCGTGGCGAACCCCTCGCATCTGGAGATCGTGGGGCCGGTCGCGCAGGGAGTCGTGCGCGCCAAGCAGGACCTGGCCGCGGGCGGTGACGAAGCCCGCTCCGTCCTGCCGGTCGTCGTCCACGGCGATGCCGCCTTCGCCGGTCAGGGAGTGGTCTCCGAGACGCTGAACATGTCCCAGCTGCCGGGGTACCGCACCGGCGGCACCGTGCACATCGTCATCAACAACCAGGTCGGGTTCACGACGTCGCCCGCCAGCGGCCGTTCGAGCACGTACGCCACGGATGTCGCCAGGACGGTCGAGGCCCCGGTCCTGCACGTCAACGGGGACGACCCCGAGGCCGTCGTCAGGGCGGCCCGGCTGGCCTTCGACTACCGGCGCACGTTCCACAAGGACGTCGTCATCGACCTGGTCTGCTACCGGCGCAACGGGCACAGCGAGGTCGACGACCCGTCCATCACGCTGCCGACGATGTACGACCGCATCGACGCCAGGCCCTCGGTGCGCAAGCTGTACGCCGAGGCGCTGGTCCGCCGCGGTGACATCGGGGAACGGCAGGTGGAAGGCGCGCTGCGGGACTACCAGGCGCACCTGGAGCAGGCCTTCGCCGAGACCCACGCGGCGGCGGGGCCCGTTCCCCCGGAACCCACGCGCCCGGTGGCGATCGGGGACCCCGCGGACGTGACCGCCCCGCGGGCGGCGACCGCCATCACGGAGGAGACCGTCCGGCGGGTCGTCGCGTCCCAGACCGGCGTCCCGCAGGGCTTCACCGTGCACCCGCGCGTCCTGCCGCAGCTCCAGAGGCGCACCGCGATGCCGGACGCCGGGACGATCGACTGGGCCACCGCCGAAACCCTGGCCCTGGGCTCCCTGTTGCTCGACGGGGTTCCGGTGCGGCTGTCCGGACAGGACTCCCGCCGCGGCACCTTCGGCCAGCGCCACGCGGTGCTCACCGACCGGCGCACCGGCGCGGAGCACACGCCGCTGAACTCCCTGGACCCGCGGGCGGCGGCCTTCACGCCCTACGACTCGATGCTCTCCGAACTCGCGGCGCTGGCCTTCGAGTACGGCTACTCAGTGGCCCGGCCCGAGGCCCTGGTGCTGTGGGAGGCCCAGTTCGGCGACTTCGCCAACGGCGCCCAGACCGTCATGGACGAGTACATCTCGTCGTCCGAACAGAAGTGGGGGCAGCGCTCCGGAGTGACGCTGCTGCTGCCGCACGGCCTGGAGGGGCAGGGGCCGGACCACTCCTCCGCGAGGATCGAGCGGTTCCTCCAGCTGTGCGCGCGGGACAACATGACCGTCGCCATGCCCTCGCTGCCGGCCAACTACTTCCATCTGCTCAGGCAGCAGGCGCTCGACGGGCACAAGAAGCCCTTGGTCGTCTTCACTCCCAAGTCGATGCTGCGGCTGAAGGCAGCCACCTCCCGTCTGCCGGAGTTCACCACGGGCGCGTTCCGTCCCGTCGTACCGGACGGCACGACGGACACCGCGGGGATCAAGCGCGTGCTGGTGTGCTCCGGGAAGGTCTTCTACGACCTGGACGCCCACCGGCGGAACGCGGGCCTGACGGACACCGCCATCGTCCGCCTGGAGCGCCTCTACCCGTTCCCGGACGAGGAGCTCGGCGCGGAACTGGCCCGCTTCCCGGCCGATGCCGAGGTGCGGTGGGTACAGGAGGAGCCGGAGAACCAGGGCGCGTGGTCCTTCGTGGCCCCGCACCTGCACCGCGGGATCGGCTGTGTCAGCCGGCCGCAGGCTCCGGCACCCGCCGTCGGCTCCGCCCGGCGCCACGCGGGCGAGCAGAAGGACCTGGTGGAGTCGGCCTTCCGCTGACCGGCCGGTTGCCACCCGCACCGGCGGAGCCCCCTCGGACCGAGGTCCGAGGGGGCTCCGCCGGTGCGGGTGCGTCCGGTGGTTCAGCGGTGGTGGACGGCGGTGCGCGAGACGACGGCCTGCGCGAACAGCCTGCGGTAGAAGGGACCGAGGCCGTCGGGGATGCTCAGGGTCCTGAAGGCCTCTCCCACCGGCAGGAGCCGGCGGTGGGCCGTCCCGCGGTGCGGGTCCCACGGAGCCAGTCGCACCTCCGCCCGCCACATCGCGCGGATCAGTACCAGCCCCTCCTGCGGGCCGCGGACGCAGACGCCCCGGCTGAACCCGAGGAGCCGGCGCTCCACCACCGAGGCACAGGCTTCCTCACGGACCTCCCGGCGCATCGTGTCGCGGCACCTCTCCCGCGGCTCGGCGGGAGAGGAGGGCAGCCGCCAGCGCTGTCCGTCCTCGCTGACGAGGAGGATGCGGTCACCGACGACGCACACCACCTCCGCGCCGTACGGCGTACCCGGTGGCGGTTCTGGAGGCGGGCAGTAGGCGACGCGCCAGTCCTGACCGTGGACGGGCGCCGCGGAACCGGCGCCGTTCTCAGCGATGTTGTTCATGATTCCCTTCCAGCAGTCGGAGGGCCGGCGGGGTCAGGTCCGTGAGCCCCCGGCATCCCGGCCGGGGGCTCACGTTCTCACCGTCCGGGACGGATCAGGCCACGCGCTGCCGGGGCTTCGGCGGCAACGCCGGGACCTCGGCCACCGTGCGGTGGATCCCGAGGAAGCCCAGTACCGCGCCGAAGGCCGTCAGGCACGCGGCGATGGCGAAACTGAGGGCGTAACCGCGCACGGTGGCGGTCATCGCGTCCATGCCCGCGTGCCGCAGCACGGTGGCATGGCTGGTGCCCACGGAGACCAGGGCGGCCAGGCCGAGGGCGCTGCCGATCTGCATGGACGCGTTGTTCATGCTGGTGGCGATGCCCGCGTCCTCGCCCGTCGCGCCGTCGACTCCCGCCACGGTGGACCCGACCAGGACCAGGCCGCCTCCCAGCGGCACCAGGAGCAGGCCGGGCAGCACGTCGGCCGCGTAGCTGCCGTGAACGCTCAGACCGGCGAGCAGAAGGTAGCCGGCCGTGGAGATCGCGAGTCCTCCCCCGTTGAGCATCCGCAGCCCGAAGCGGCGAAGGAGGCGTGGCGCGAGCGCGGTCGCGCTGAACAGGATGACCAACCCGAAGGGGATGAAGGCGAATCCGGTCGCCAGTGGCGAGAACCGCAGCGTGTGCTGCACGTACAGGCTCAGCGAGAAGAAGAACGTGGCGAAACCCACGTAGTAGCAGATGCGCACCACGTTGGCGATGCTCCGGTTGCGCGAACGCAGGAACGCCAGGGGCACCAGGGGGGCGGACACCCGGGCCTCGACCAGGACGAAGCCGATCAGAAGGAGCACCCCGATCCCCACCGAGCCGAGGACGGAGAGCGAGACCCACGCGTGGCCCGCCTTCTCCAACAACCCGAACACCAGCAGGAGCAGGCCGAGGGTGACCAGGGCGGCTCCCAGGACGTCGGGCCGCCCGCGCCTGGCGGCGGCCCGGCTCTCGGAGACCAGTCTGGGGGTGGCGAGGAACGCGAAGGCGGCCACGGGGAGGTTGACAAAGAAGATCCACCGCCACGAGGCGATGTCGGTCAGGATCCCTGACAGCACGACACCCAGCGCCACGCCGACTCCCGCCAGGCCGCTCCAGATGGCCATCGCCCGCGCCCGTTCCTGGCGCTGGGTGAACATCAGCGTCACCAGGGACAGGGCCGCCGGGCTCACGAGTGCCGCGCCGACGCCCTGCACGAAGCGGCTGGCGACCAGGACACCGGCCTGCTGGGCCACCCCGGCGCTCGCCGACGAGAGCGCGAAGACCGCCAGGCCGACGAGGAAGAGGCGCCTTCGGCCGAGCAGGTCGCCCAGCCGCCCACCGAGCATCAGCAGTCCGCCGTACGTGACGGTGTAGCCGTTGACGACCCATGCCAGGCCGGTGGTCGTGAAGCCGAGATCCCGCTGGATGGGCGGCAGCGCGACGTTGACCACGGTCACGTCGAGCAGCAGCATCACCTGCACCAGACAGATGACCGCGAGCGCACGCCATCTGCGCGGATCGGGTGCGGGAGTCGGACTGGTCGAAGCCATCGTTGATCGCCTTCTGCTCGGTCGGGCCACCGCGGCGCGCCTCGGACGCCTCTGTGCGAGGCGACGCTTCGGGACGGTCCCGGTCCTTGGGTGTTCTTCTTTGCGTTCAACTCCCCGGGAGCCGCGCGTGCTGGCCGCAGATACGGACAGCAGGGGTGCACATTCGGCCCTCCGGCAGGGCCTCGCACGGACGGCGACCGCGGTCGGCAGCAGGCGGCAGGCGCCGGCGCCCGCCGCGGGATGTGCCGTGATGTGCCGTCACGCGGGCACGGGCATGCGGGCATGCGGGAGCGGGCCGGGGCGATGCCGGCCCGCGCCGTGCCGACGCGTCGTACGTACTCACCGCGACCGGGCCGCGCCGTGGGTGCCGCGGCGCGGGCCGGCCGCGGTGTCAGTCCTTCGTGTCCTCGCCGGTCGTCCGGAAGCGGGCCCGGTACGCGCCGGGCGTCACGCCCAGGTGCCGAGCGAACGCCCTGCGCAGCGACTCGGGCGAGCCGAAGCCGGTGCGGCGCGCGACGACCGCCATGGAGTCGTCACCGCGCTCCAGCAGTCCCTGGGCGGCCTCCAGCCTGATCTGCTCCACGTAGCGGGCCGGGGTGGTTCCCACCTCTTCGTAGAAGAGCCGGGTCACGTGGCGGACGCTGACGCCCGCCCTGCGGGCCATGGCGGTCAGCGTGTGGTTGCCCCCGGGTTCCTGGGCGACCGCGTCCAGGACCCGGCGGAGGGTGTCCTGTTGGGTGTGCGGGGCCTGGCACCGGGCGCTGAACTGGGACTGGCCGCCCGGTCGCTGCATGAAGACGACCATGTCCTTGGCGACCGCCCGGGCGACATCCGCACCGTGGTGCTCCTCGACGACGGCCAGGGCCAGGTCGATCCCCGCCGTGACGCCCGCGGACGTCATCAGCCGGCCGTCCCGGACGAAGATGGCGTCGGGTTCGACCCGCACGGACGGGAAGCGCAGCGCGAGTTGCTGCGAGTACCGCCAGTGCGTCGCGGCGCGGCGGCCGTCCAGGAGGCCGGCGGCGGCCAGGAGGAACGCCCCGGTGCACACCGACGCCGTGCAGTGGCTCTTCTCGTTCAGCTGCCGGACGGCGTTCAGGACATCGTCGTCCTTGATCAGCGTTTCCCACTCCGGGCCGCCCGGGATCACCAGGACGTCGCCGGGCTCACGCACGTCCGCGACGGACAGGTCGGCGCTGAGCCGGGTCCCCGCGGAGGTGATCACCTCTGCACCGTCCTCGGAGACGATTTGCACCCGGTAGCGCCCGCCGAACTCGTTCGCGGTCGAGAACACCTCGATGGGACCGGTCACATCGAGCAGGCGCACTCCCGGGAAGGCGAACACCGTCACGGTGAGCGGGCCCGTTCCGGGGCGCTTGTGGTTCATCGGATGCCTCCGGGCCGTGGGCGGGCGTGGACACCGGGTCCGGCAGGGCTCGTGCACACCGAGGAACGTGCGGTGGGACACGCCCACAATAAGCTGCCGATTCCGGCTGAGCGGGCCATCCCCCTGTCGGGTGCCGGCCGTGCCGGCAGGATGCAGTGCCGCTGGCCTCCCCGCTCCCGGAACCGGTCGGCGAGCACTCCGGGGCAGATCGGGAAGCGGATCACGGCCGGTGCCGGACCGCCGTTCTCGGATCTCCCAGAGCAAGTGTACGCCGGTGAACAGCACCGATCCCACGACGGCCGCTCCACGGGCCGCCGTCCCGCAGGCGCCGTCGAGGCCCGCACGGCCGCCCGGTGCCCGCGTGCGTCCCCCTCCCTCCCGTCCCGAAGCGTGGCCGGTGCTGTCGCTTCGATTGAAACGTTCCCTTGCACACAGGGGTCCGAAGCGCATCCGGAGGCAGCCCCGCGACGCCCGGCGCGACCTTCCCAAACCCCTCGCGAAGAGGCCGAGTCGGGCTTATCGCCGACCCGGTCGCGCCTCTGGACGGCTTCAGGGACTCCCTTGTAGCCTCATCCCGCAATCAGGGATTGAATCGTTACAAGGAGAGCCGCACATGCCGAGCAACCCCAGACGAGGCACCCCTCAGCCGTCCGGTCCGCAGCGCCGTGCCGTCCTTCAGGCGGGCATCGGCGGGGCCGCGCTCGCCGCCACCGGCCTCACCTTCGCCTCCGCCGCTCCCGCCGCCGCGCGCGACGCGGGTACGGGGGGCGCCGGGCGCGCCGCCCCCAGCGGTCCTGCGGCCCCGCACAGCTGGCACCAGTACGTCCAGGCGCCCGCCGAACGCACCGTCCGGCCTGTCCGCGTGCTGCGCACCACGGGTGACGTCACCGAGCCGGAAGCACTGCTGCGTCCCCACGGCAGGCCCGCCGTGTTCAAGCGTCCGGAACCCACCGCACCCCCGCGCTGGCCGGACGGCACGACGGCGGCCGCCTCCTCGGCCCACGCGCCGAACAGCGGCAACGACGGTAATCCGCGCACCTATGACGCGACCAACGCCGTGGACGGGAATCCCGACACCTTCTGGAACGACGACACGATCGCCGCCTACCCGGACGTCCTGACGATCACCACGCCCTCCCCCGTGACCCTGTCGGGCATTACGGTGCTGTCCAACCCCGACGGCGTGCCCAGTGCCTTCACCGTCGAGACCTGGGACGGCAGCGTGTGGCGGACGGCCGCGACCGTCACCGGCAACTCCGCCGTGCAGATCCCCGTGCGGTTCGAGACCGCGGCCTCCACCAGCGGCGTCCGGATCACGGTCACCGCGGACCAGGAGACCCCCAAGGGCACCTTCACCCGGGTCAACGAGGTGTGGCCCGCCGTCGTGCCGGTGGAGCAGATCCCCAGCGTCGTCCTGGACTTCGGCAAGGTCGTGGTCGGCTACCCGCACGTCCGCTTCGCCTGGGCCTCCGCGAACAACCCCGGTGTGCGGCTGGCCTTCTCCGAGACGCGGCAATTCCTCAGCGACCGCAGCGACTTCACCCGGTCCGACCAGTCGGGTGCGCCCGGCCGCGGCACCGACCAGTTCGCCGTGCCGGCCTCCGGCGCCCACTGGACGGACACCGGCGGCTACCAGAAGGACGGCAAGGTCTACGCGGACGGGCTGCACGGCTTCCGCTATCTGAGGATCAGCCTCGACGCGCTCGACGCGGACGCCCCGGTCGCGCTGCCCTGGGGGCAGGTGGCCGTCGACTCGGTCTGGCTGGACTTCACCGCGTACCTGGGCACTCCCGACACCTACAGCGGCTGGTTCCTCAGCTCCGACGACGAGCTCAACCGCTACTGGTACGCGGCCGCCTACACCAATGAGCTGGTCACCGACACCTTCCGCTCCGGTGACGTGGACCCGCGCGGCGCCGACACGCCCTCGCTGCGCGGCAAGCTCGTCCTGCAGGACGGGGCCAAGCGCGACCGGGACCCGTACATCGGCGACCTCGCCGTCTCCGCGCGCACCATGTACCTCACCCACGACGACACGCCCGAGGCCGCCCGCAACGTACTGGCCGACCTCGCCGACCACCAGCGCGCCGACGGCTGGATACCGCCCGCCTCCATCAACAACTACACACTGCCGCTCTTCGACTATCCGCTGTGGTGGGTCACCTGCAGTTGGGACTACGTCCTCTACACCGGTGACCTCCACTACGCCGCCGACTACTACCCGCATCTGGTGAAGGTTCTCGACACCTGGTACCCGTCCGTCACCGACGCCGACGGCCTGCTCAGCAAGGGCCTCAACAACACGTCGGGCTACGGGGACTACGCCTTCCTGCCGCGCTCCGGGCGGATCACCTACTACAACGTCAACTACGTGCAGGCGCTCGACGACGCGGCGGCGATCGCGCGGCTGCTCGGGCACGAGGCGGACGCCGCGCGCTGGTCCGCGCGCGCCCGGACCGTCGCCGACGCCGTCAACGCCCATTTGTGGGACGCGGGCGCCGGCGCCTATCTCGACTCCGCCACCGGCCCGGCCCGCCACGCGCAGGACGGCAACGCCATCGCCATCACCTCCGGCGTGGCCTCTCCCGAGCGGGCGGCCGCTGCCCTCGCCCACCTGGACGGCACGACCAAGCTGCCCTACGGCAACGCCTTCATGGACAACGACACGATCTTCGCCGGGGCCTCCCAGCGGGTCTACGCCTTCACCTCCTACCCCGAACTCGTGGCACGCTTCGAGACCGGCCGGGCGGACTCCGCGATCGACCAGATCCGGCGCACCTACGGGTGGATGCACACCCACGACCCCGGCATCACGAACTGGGAGGGCATCGGGCCCAACGGCTCGCCGTACGAGGACGGTTACACGAGCATGGCGCACGGCTGGTCCACCGGCGTGCTGCCCGCCCTGACCAACCAGCTGCTGGGCCTGCGGCCCACCTCCCCCGGCTTCGCGACCTGGGCGCTCCGGCCCCACCCGGGGTCCGTCGCCTGGACGCGCGGCCGGGTGCCCACCCCGCACGGACCGCTCGACGCCGACTGGCAGCACGCCGCGCCCGGGCACTTCACGCTGAGCTGCGACAGCCCCCGGGGGACGCGCGGCACCATCGCGGTGCCCACCGACGGCCGGTCCGTCAGCGTCCGTGTCGACCACCGCCTGGTCTGGTCCGGCACCAGGGCCGAGGACCGCGGCGCCCGGCTCGCCGACGGCTATGTGCATCTGACGGACATCGCGCCCGGCAGGCACACGGTGCAGGTGCGCCCGGTGGATTGACGGGCCGCCTGCCCCGCCCCGGCCCCGGATGCGGGAGCCGGGGCGGGCCGGCGCGGTTATCGGGCCGCCCTCCCGTACCGCGTGAGGACGGCGGCGCCGGCCCGTTCCGCCGACAGGCACTCCAGGTGGGCGGGCGGGCCGTCGGCGGGGAAGAGCCGCTCGCCGGCGCCGAGGACGGTGGGGAAGGTCAGGAGCCGGTACTCGTCGACCAGGCCCTCGGCCATCAGCGTGTGCACCACGCTCAGGCTGCCCGCGACGATCACGTCGCGGTCCTCCCGCTGGACGGCGTCGACCAGGGCGCCGGGGACGACCCGCGAGTTCGCCCATGCCGAGGTGTCGGTCAGCGTGCGGGAGGCGACCAGTTTCGGCACGGCGTTCATCCGGGCGGAGAACGGGTCGTCGCGTCGCGGCCAGAGCCGCGAGAACAACTGCCAGGTGCCTCGGCCCAGCAGCAGGACCCCGTCGTCCAGCGTGCTGCCGAGCCGGAACTTGTCCCCGGCGACCGTCTCGGGGCCGTGGCGGAATGCCCAGCCTCCGTCCGGCGTGCCCCCGGACCCGTCCGGGTCCGAGACGATCCCGTCCAGGGTGATGAACTCGATGACGATGACGCTCACAGCGGTTGATCCTTCCGGTCGATGCTCACCGGTACGTACCGGCGGCACCGGCAGGACTCATCGCCCCGGGCGCGACGCGTCGGAGGAAATCCGCTGGGGCAGGCCGAACATCTCGAGCACGCGCGGATCGGCGAAGACGACGTTGTGCGCGACGCGGCCGCCGGTGACCGTCAGGACCTGGAGAGTGTGCAGGTGATGACCGCCACCGGGCAGCGGCGCGTACGCGGCGAACGCGGGCTGGCCGTTGGCCGTGAGGCGCCTCGTGCTCCAGCCCGTCCCGCGCAGGTCGAACACGCGGCGCATGAACCGGCCGTAGTCGCGGCTGCCCTGGTACCACAGCGGCACCGGCGGCATCTCCAGGATCGCGTCGTCCGTCAGCAGACGCACGAGGGCGGGGACGTCGGCCGCCTCGAACGCCCGCACATAGCGCTGGATCACCGCGCGTACCCCGGGATCGTCCGGCTCGGCGACATCGCTCATCTCACCCACGTCCACCACGGCGGCGCGGGCCCGCTGCAAAGCGCTGTTGACGGCCGCGACCGTCGTGCCCAGGTGCTCCGCGACCTCGGCGGCGCTGAACTCCAGGACCTCCCGGAGCACGAGCACGGCGCGCTGCCGCGGCGGCAGGACCTGCATCGCGGCCACCAGCGCCAGCCGCATGTCGGCCCGCAGACCCGTGTCGAACCGCGCGTCGGGAAACGGCTGCAGCCAGGGGATGTCGGGCGCCGGCGTCAGCGGCGCCCCGGGGTCGTCGCTCGGGGCGCCCAGTCCGGAGGGCAACGGCCGCCGCGCGCGCCGCTCGAGAGCGGTCAGGCAGACGTTCGTCGCGATGCGGTACAGCCAGGTCCGCACGGACGCGCGCGTGCGGTCGTACCGGTCGCGGGCCTGCCAGGCCCGCAGCATCGTCTCCTGCACCAGGTCCTCGGCCTCGTGGAAGGACCCCACCATCCGGTAGCAGTACGCCACCAGCTCACCCCGGTACGGCTCGAAGTCCACGCGCCCATCATGGGGTGCCGCCGCACTGTGCCGCCGCCGAACGGCCGATCGCGGCGGGACAGGACGGCGGGGGGCCTCACCGTCAGGGGGTGAGTTCCGCGACCCGGCTGGCGCAGCGCTGGATCCCGTTCGCGTGCGAGGTGACCACGGACCGGCTCAGGGTGGTGGTGACGGCGGCACCGAGTCAGTTCACCAGGATCGCGGAGCTCACTCCCTGCGAGGTGTCGGCCCGGTCGGCCCGAGGACGATGTCCGTCCGCGGGCCGACCGGGCGACCAGGCGGTCGGGCGGTCAGGCGCTGAAGATCTGCAGTCCCGAGCACTGGCCCGCCGGCCAGCCGGTGTTGGCGGTGAAGTTCACCCGCACGTACCGGGTGGTGACCGGGGCGGACAGGGTGAGGGTCGCGGCGTTGCCCGTGGCCGGGTCGAAGGTGCAGTTGGTGGAGGACAGCAGCGTGGTGAAGGTGCCGCCGTCGGTGCTGCCCAGCACCGAGAGGGTCTGGGTCCGGGTGCCCCAGGCCGTGGACGGCGGCAGGCGCAGGACGAGCCGGCGGATGGCGGTCGCCGCCTGGAGGTCCACCTGCAGCCACTGCGGGAAGGCGTTGTTCACACTCTCCCAGTAGCTGTTGAGGTCGCCGTCGGTGGCGTTGCCCGACCCGTAGACCTGCGTGTGGCTGCTCTCCGAGGTGGGCTTGTGCAGCGCCAGATCGGTGGTGCCCGAGCCCGGGTCGGTGGTGACGGAGACCTGGTTCGAGGGCTGGGAGAGGTTGCCGGCCGCGTCGGCGGCCACGACGTCGAAGGTGTAGGCGGTGGACGGGCTCAGGCCCGTGACGGTGAAGGACGTCCCGGTGGCGGTCCCGACCTGGGTGCTCGTGGAGCCGTTGACCCGCATGATCCGGTAGCCGGTGACGCCGGTGTTGTCGGCGGCGGCGTTCCAGGCCAACGCGACCGTGGTGTCGCTGTGGCCGGTGGCCCGCAGCGATCCCGGCGCCGACGGCGGGGTGGTGTCGCCGCCGGCCACCGGTGGGGTGGGCCGGACCGGGGTCAGGGCGATCTGGCCCTTGAGCATCCGGCCGCCGTCGCCCGTCAGCCGCAGGTAGTAGTCCGAGGAGCAGAAGGTGCCGTCCTCGTCGAGGGCGAGGAACCCGGAGTCGGTGGGCACCGAGGCCTGGGTCTCGGCGGTCTTCGCGATCTGGTTGCCCTCGTTGTACTCGTCGAACATCGAGATGTAGATGCCCTGCACGCCGGCCCGGCACATGTTGTAGAACTGCCGCCACATGAAGTCGCCGTGCGCCCGCTGCCGGCCCGAGACGTCGCCGGGCAGCACGCACGGCTGGTAGTCGATGCCGTGCGCGACACAGTCCGCCTCGTCGCCGACGGTGTAGGTGGTGTAGGCGTTGTCGGACTCCTGGGCGTTGCCGATCGCGCCCACCATCCACGGCGAGATCATGTTGAAGGCGTGGTACACGTCCGTGTACCCGGTCTTGGTGCCCGCGCCGCCGGTCCGCCATTCGCGCGGCACCCCGCCGATGACGTAACAGCCCTGGGCCTTGAACCAGTTGATGACGTCCAGGCAGGCGCCGACCGAGAACGGATGGTTGTCGTCGTTGAAGCCGAAGCCCCAGATGCAGACCACCGGCTTGCCGTTCTGGCGCGCGTACGCGGGCGAGGACGTGTGCGCCGACATCTTCGTCGTCCAGTCCGTCTTGATCTCGGACTGCATGTTCCACCAGTTGGAGACGTCGTAC
This sequence comes from Streptomyces sp. NPDC088354, assembly GCF_044753585.1. Taxonomy (NCBI): domain Bacteria; kingdom Bacillati; phylum Actinomycetota; class Actinomycetes; order Kitasatosporales; family Streptomycetaceae; genus Streptomyces; species Streptomyces sp. NPDC088354. The sequence continues at coordinate 16,188 of NZ_JBIVNJ010000069.1, forward strand.
ATGATGTAGAACTTCACGCCGTGCGACTCGGCCGCGCCGCGGACCTTCGCCGCCATCTGGTCGCGGGTGGCGCCCTCCCCGCCGTTGGGGTTGAAGCGCTGCAGGGCGGCGGTGTCGATGGCGTTCTGCTGCATCCAGGAGAAGTGCAGGTCCACGGTCTGCTGGTCGTACGAGGAGAACAGCGTGGCCGGCTGGCCGTTGCCCAGGTTGGCGTACGCCGTCTGGTAGCCGTGGGCGTACTCGCGCATGTCGGGCCAGCAACTGACGGCGGTGTTGGTCCGGGACGGCGGCCGGCCCCAGTCCTGGCTCCAGTGCCACCAGCCGTTGATCGGCGCGTTGTCGCCGGGACAGGCGAACCAGCCCTGGTACCCCACGGTGATCTTGCCGACCACGTCGCCGGGCGGACTTCCGGCCGCACCGGCCGGTGACGCCAGCGCCGTCTGCGCGGTCCCGATCCCGCCCGCGGCGGTGGCCGCGATCGCGGCCTGCAGGAAGACCCTGCGTGTGACACCCATCTGGACTCCTCCGGTCGGCTGTCAACTCCCGCCACTCCGCGGCTCATCGGCGATACGCGGCAACGGGGAGCCTGGCGCCGGGGAGCGTAACGACGCGATGACGCATCGGCAATACATCGCGCACCGAACGAAATAATCGGCTGGAAACACGCAAGAACCAACTCACGCGGGGCGGTTGCGGATGAGCGGGGCCGGCGGGTCCACCGGTGCTTCCTTGACCTGGAAGGTGAGGGTGGAGGAGCCGAACTGCAGGAGGGCGCCGAAGGCCAGGCTCAGGACGACGGCGATGCCGACTCCGGTCCACACCGGCACCAGTCGGCGGCGGTTGCCGGTCTTGGCGAGGCAGGCGACGAGGATGCACACGACGAGGCTGGCCTCGAGGCCCTCGCGCAGGCCGATGAGGTAGTTGCCGAACACGGGGTGTCCTTCCCGGGCTGTGTGAAAACGCCCGCGGCGAACTCGGACAGCGGCTCGGCCGGCGCGTACCGGCGCGTCTACAGATCTATAGACGACAAAGGAAGGCTGCCCTCATCTCCCGCGTGCGGACCTACCCGGAGGGCGGGACCGTCACGGCAATGACGGGATGCAGTGGTCGGGGTCCTCCCCCTGCGCGACCTCCACCCCGTCGTGCAGCCAGAGCGCGCCGGTGAGCGAGGAGGCGGCAGCGGTACCGCACAGCAGGGTGACGGCGACCAGCACAGGCGCGAGACGTCGGGTGGGAGCCTGGGCCAGCAGCGCCTTGACCCGGGCAGGAACCGGACCGCCGACAACACCCCTGGCCAGCATGGGCCGTTCGGACCGCTCCCGGCTGCGGGTGACGGCCAGGGCGGCCCGGCCGACGGCCTGCGCCGTCAGCGTCCGGTCACCGGCGACCCTCGCGGCGGCCTCGTCCGCGACCCGCTCTGCGGCGAACGACACCTGCGGCACGACGGCGGCCAGCGCCGGGTGGCACCACCCGGCGAGCTGTGCGGCGGCGAGGAACAGGTGGTGGCGCCCGGCGAGATGGGCGCGCTCGTGGGCCAGCAGGGGCTCACGCTCAGCGGGGGCCAGTGCGCGGAGCATGCCGGTGGTCACCACGATCCGGCCCGCGCGGCGACGGGTTCCCGGCAGCGCGTAGGCGTCCGGGCGGGGGTCGTCGAGCACGCACAGCCCCCCGGCCTGCGGGAGGCCGGCGACGTCGCCGTGCGCCGCGCGGAACCGTCGCACCTCCGACCACGCCCGCCGCACGGCCGTGACCGAGGTGACGACGAGCGCCCCGGCGGCCAAGGCCGACACCGCCGTCACGAAGAACCCCGGACCGACCCGGAGGGGCTGGATCAGCTCCGCGAGCGCGGCGACCGGCGGCACCGTGAGGGCCAGGGGGATCAGCAGGACTCCCAGGCAGGCCACCACCCCGATCGCCAACGCGGCCGCGGCGGAGGTGACGGCCCACAGCGCGATCCCGGGCCGTACCTGGTGCACCACCCGCCGGGCCAGCGACGGCAGGACGAACGGCAGCACCAGGGGAAGGAGCAGCAGGGCGATCAACCGCCGTCGCCCTCCAGCAGACGCCGCAACTCGGCCTCGTCACCGGGGCTGAGACCTTCGACGAATCGGGCCAGCACTCTGCCCCGGTCGTCGTCCTGGTCGAGCTCGCGGTGCATCCGGCGGGCGGTCAGGCCGTGGGAGTCCTCCACCGGGAAGTAGACGAAACCGCGCCCGCCGGGGCTGCGGCCGACCGCTCCCTTCTCGTGAAGGCGCGCCAGGAGGGTCGCCACCGTGGTGCGGGCGAGTTCCTGCGGGATGGCCTCCCTGACCTGCGCCGCGGTCTGCGGTTCCCCCGCCGCCCACAGCGCCGCGAGCACGCTGGCCTCCAGCTCGCCCGCAGGCCGTCGCTCGCTGTCCGCGTCCGCCATGGACCGTCCCCTCCCTGGATCGTCTGCCCTCATGCCCCTCCATTATGAAAGGCGGTGGTGGTCAGGCGGTCAGCGCTCCGGCGCCCAGGAGCCCGAGGAGCAGGACGCCGATGACAACCCGGTAGAACACGAACGCGTTGAAGGAGTGCTTGGCGACGAACCTCAGCAGCCAGGCGATGGAGGCGTAGGCGACGACGAACGAGACCGCGGTGCCGACCACCAGGGGGGCGGTGCCGACGCCGGCGCCGAGGGCGTCCTTGAGCTCGTACAGGCCCGCGCCGGTCAGCGCGGGGATGCCGAGGAAGAAGGACAGCCGGGTGGCGGCGACCCGGTCCAGGTCGAGGATGAGCGCGGTGGACATCGTCGCGCCGGAGCGGGAGAAGCC
>NZ_JBIVNJ010000070.1:0-18171 GCF_044753585.1 Streptomyces sp. NPDC088354
TCGACGTGGCCGCCGCCGACCCCGGCGCGGCCGGCGGCGACGCCTGACGGTCCCCGCTTCGCACGGGCCCCCACCGCGGTCGCGGTGGGGGCCCTGCCCTTTCCCGCGGGCTCACGGGCGGCCGGTCACTGGTCGACGATCTGGAAGGCCCGGATGGTGTGCCGGGACTGCGGCACCCAGGTGCCGGAGGGGAACGTCACGAAGTCGCCCTCGGTGGAGCACTCGGCGCTCTGGTAGGTCGTCACGAGCTTGCGCGTGCGGTTGACGAAGGACTTCGCGGTGACGCCCGCGGGCAGCGGCACGCAGGAGTTGACGTCGGTGTCCGCGAGCTCGTGGACGGTGCGGGGGCCGCCGTAGTCCGGCCGGGCCCACAGGCACAGTTCCCCCGGGTCGCAGCCGCCCGCGGGGGCCGCCCCCGCCGTCGCGGGGGACACCAGGACGGCGGCGCCCGCGGCCAGGGCGAGCGGCAGGGTCAGGGTCAGGGTCAGGGCACGGCGCATGTGGATCACTCCCCGTTGTCGGTACGCCGGGTACGGGGCACCACCGTGAACGACGAGGCCCGGGGCCGCCAAGGGCCCCGGGCCTCGATCACCCGGATAGGGAGTTCGCCGGCGTCAGACGTGCACCGCGCCGCCGGCGGCGTCCGCGTTGACGCCGCGCTTGGTCAGGAAGGCGACGGCCGCCGCGAAGGCGGCCACGATGCCGGCCACCATGAAGGCCAGCCCCATCCCGGACAGGAAGGTCTCGTGCGTGACCTTCGTGATCACGGCGACGACCTCGGCCGGGGTGTTCGGGGCGACCGGCGGCACGCCCACCACGACCGCGTCCGCGGCCTGCGCGGCCTGCTCGCCCTTCAGCGGGGGCAGACCCGCCGCGGCCCACTTCCCGGGCAGCGCGCTGTCCACCCGCGAGGCCATGATCGTCCCCAGGACGGCGGTGCCGAGGCTGCCGCCGACCTGCATGGCGGAGCCCTGGAGACCGCCGGCCACGCCGGACAGCTCCAGCGGGGCGTTGCCGACGATGACGTCGGTGGCACCGACCATCACCGGGGCGAGGCCGAGGCCGAGCAGCGCGAACCACAGGGACATGACCAGGGAACCGGAGTCGGCCTCCAGGCCGGTCATGCCGAACATGGCGACCGCCGTGCACACCATGCCGCCGACCAGCGGCACCTGCGGGCCGAACTTGGTGATCAGCATGCCGGCGACCGGCGAGCTGACGATCATCATCGCGGTGAGCGGCAGCAGGTGGACACCGCACTCCACCGCCGACATCCCGTGGACGTTCTGCAGGTAGAAGGTGACGAAGAACAGGCCGCCGAGGAAGGCGAAGGCCATCAGCACCATCAGCAAGGTGCCCGCGGACAGCGGCACCGAGCGGAACATCCGCAGCGGGATCAGCGGCTCGGAGGCCCTGGTCTCCCAGAGCGCGAACAGCACGAACAGCAGCACCGAGCCGATCAGGAAGAGCAGGGTCTGCGCGTTGCCCCAGCCCCACTCCGGAGCCTTGATCAGGCCCCACACCAGGCCGAACATCGCGCCGGAGAGCAGCAGGATGCCCGGGATGTCGAAGGAGCGCGGCGCCTTGTCGGCGCGGACGTCCTTGAGGATCACCAGGCCCATGGCGAGCGCGATCAGGCCCACGGGCACGTTGATGAAGAAGACGGACTCCCAGTTGACGTGCTCGACCAGCAGACCGCCCGCGATCGGCCCGGCGGCGGTGGAGGCGCCGATGACCATGCCCCAGATGCCGATGGCCATGTTGAGCTTCTCGGCCGGGAAGGTGGCCCGCAGCAGGCCGAGCGCGGCGGGCTGCAGCAGCGCGCCGAACACGCCCTGCAGCACGCGGAGCCCGATCACCATGCCGACGCCGCTGGAGAGGCCGATCAAGCCCGAGGTGACCGCGAAGCCCCCGAGGCCGATCAGGAAGGTCTGCCGGTGCCCGAACCGGTCGCCGAGCTTGCCCGCTGTGATCAGCGACACGGCCAGGGCGAGCATGTACCCGGTGGTGATCCACTGGATCTGCTCCCGGGAGGCGCCGAGGTCGGCCTGGATGGCCGGGTTGGCGACGGCGACGATGGTGCCGTCCAGCGCCACGACCATGACGCCGATGGCGACCGAGAAGAGGGTCAGCCAGGGATGGCCGCGGAGTGGCTTCTTGGCAGGCGCCGGTATGGGGTCCGGGGCCTGGCCGGTGACGACGGAGGCTTGGGTCATGGGCAAGAGATTATGGCAGCGTCTGACATTTGACCAAAGCATTCATCCGTCGGTGACTGTCAGGAAGCAGAACCGTTTCGAAGGGGGGCCCGGAAAGGTGGACGGCAGATGACGTACGCGATGCCCAGGACGCCCGTGTGCGGCCTGCGGGAGCGCAAGAAGCAGCGCACGCGGGACGCGCTCGTGCGGGCCGCGGTGGAGCTGTTCGTGGCGCAGGGCTACGACCGGACGACCGTGGACGAGATAGCCGCCGCGGTGGACGTCTCGCAGCGCACGTTCTTCCGCTACTTCGCGGGCAAGGAGGAGGTCGCCCTCGCGCTGGAGGACACCGTCGAGGACGCCTACGTCTCCGCGGTCGCGGCCCGGCCGCCCGGCGAGCCGCCGTTCGCGGCGCTGCACGCGGCGCTGGGCGCGTCGTGGGACGGCATCGGCGCGCTCATCGTCGCCGTCGTGCCGCTGCCCACGTACATGGCGATGTACCGGGTCATCGAGTCCACGCCGACCCTGCTGGCCGCGCAGATGCGCCGCTCGGCCGTGCTGGAGGGGCGGCTGGCGGCCGTCATCGCCGCCCGTGAGGGCCTGGACGCGGCCGATCCGCGGCCGCGGGTGCTCGTGGGCGCCGTCGGCGGGGTGCTCAGAGCCGCCCAGCGGCTGTGGGGCGGCGGCGACGAGACGAGCGTGGAGTCGATCCGCCGGATCACCGAGGAGCACCTGGCCCAACTCGTCCCCGTGCTGACACAACCGTGGGACGAACATCAGCGTGTGTCCGGAATCTCCTTCTTTCAAACGTGACTTGAGTCACGGCGTGCTCAGGGGACCGGCGCCGTCTCCTATGGTGGCACGCAGTGAATTTCGCCGACGAGCGTTTCAGCTCCCCCTCCCTGCGCGCCCTCCTGGCCCTGGCCGTGGTCTTCGTCATGCTGTCGACCACCGGCTGGACGGCGCTGCGTCACCACACCGGTGACAGCGACCCCAAGTCCCTTGCCGCGGCCGCCTGGCGGCACGCCACGGTGGGCGGCCGTCCGCTGCCCGATCCGCAGGCCGGGGCGAACGCCGTGGCGCGTTTCTTCGGCACGCTCGGCCCGGCGCAGGCCCAGCGCCTGGCGAAGCGCTACCCGTTGATCGTGGGCAACCTCAACGGCGCGCCGCTGACGCTGCGTTACCAGGCCAACCAGATCACGCTCGGCACCGAGCGGGCCCGGGAGAACGCCCGCTCGCACAGCCCGCTGCTCAGCGCCGAGGGCCGGAAGGACGCGGCCGAGCTGGCGAGCCGCTATGCCTCGCTCCAGAAGCCCGGCCGGCAGATCCTCGCCTTCGACCCGGCGGGCCGGGGCCGGGTCGCCGAGGTCCTCGGCGACCTGCGGCGCGCGGACCGGGTCTCGATCGTGGTGCCCGGTGTCGACACCGACGTGATGTCCTTCGAGCGCACCGCCCTCCCCTACCGGGCACCGGCGGGCATGGCGCACTCCCTGTACGCCGCCGAGCGGGCCGCCGATCCGGGCGCCCGCACGGCCGTCATCGCGTGGGCCGACTGGACCACCCCGCTCGGCGTGGGCCTGGACGCGTCCACCGGAGAACGGGCCGAGCAGGGCGCGGTCCGGCTGACCGCCCTGGTGCGGGCGCTGCCGGCGCGCGGCGACGTGGCGCTGTTCTGCCATTCGTACGGCTCGGTGCTGTGCGGTGTGGCCGCACCCGGTCTGCCGGCCGGCCGGGTCTCGGACATCACGGTCTTCGGCAGCCCCGGCATGCGCGTGGACCGGGCGGCCGATCTGCGCACGGGCGCCCGCGTGTGGGCCACCCGGGACAGCTCGGACTGGATCGGCGACGTACCGCACCTGGAGATCGCGGGGCTGGGCCACGGCGCGGACCCGGTCTCCCGGGCCTTCGGCGCCCGGGTCGTCAGCTCCGACGGCGCCGAGGGCCACGCGGGCTACTTCCGCTCGGGCACCGGCAGCCTCGCCAACTTCACCCGTATCGCCCTCGGGCGCTTTCCGGACGTCCGCTGCGCCGAAGGCAGGTCCTGCACGGCGGGCGTGGCCTAGACCGGCCTCACACGGCAGGTTCCCCCGGCGGGAACCCGGCCTACGATGACTCGTATGGGTGACGTATTGGCCGGATCCAACGCCGTATGGGAGTTCGATGCCGACGCGGTCCTCATCCGGTACGAGCGGGGGATGCGCAACTCCAAGCTGCTCCAGGTGCTCGGCCGGCGCCGCGTCCCCTACGCAGCTCTGTCGGGCGTGGAGCTCGCGCCGGGCAGGCGCGGCACCCTGGTGCTGCGCGCCGTGCCGCGGCCGGGTGCCGACCCCCTGATGGAGGCGGCGGACGGCCAGCTCAAGGAGGCCGCCGACCCCTACCGTCTGGTGCTGCCCGCCGCCCGCGAACCGCTCGCCGAGCAGTGCGCCGAGCACCTGCTGACCGCGATCGGCGCCCGGGGCGCCGACGCGGACGAGCCGGCCCCGCACCACCTCGTGGACGCCCCCGCCCCTCCCCTGTCGTTCAAGGCGTACGACGGGAGGGCGTCCTTCGACGGGCACACGGTGTCCTTCCGCTGGTTCTGGACCGGCGCCTCCACGGCGAAGTGGCGGGCCGGCGACCAGCACTTCCCGGTCGCCGGGCTGACCGGCCTCGACTGGCGCTCCCCCGAGGCACTCGGCGGCCACCTGCGGCTGCTCCCCCGCGACGGCGGCGGCCGGCTGCCGGGCGGCGCGGACGACGACCCGACGGCCGTGGTGTTCGGCCTCGGCTACGGCCCGGTCCACGAGTCGCTGCCGCTGGCGGCGGCCGTCCTGGCGGCGATCCAGCGGGCCGCGCGGTCGCGGCCCGCCCTGGAGCGCGAGGGCTACTCGCGCGCCGCCGACGTGGACGACATGTCCGCGTAGCGGTCACCGGCGACCTGTCCCGCGATCGGTTCCAGCCACCCCAGCTCGGTCTCGTCCAGGACGATCCGGGTGGCGGCGGCGTTCTCCCGCACGCGCTCGGCCTTCCGGGTGCCCGGGATCGGGACGACCGCCAGCCGGTGCACCTGGGCCCGCTGCTGGACCCAGGCCAGGGCGATCTGGCCGGGTGTGGCGTCGTGCGCCTCGGCGGCCCTGCGCAGCGGCTCCAGCAGATCGGCGTTGCGCTTGGCGTTCTCCCCGGTGAAGCGGGGCTGGGCCTGCCGGAAGTCGTCCGCCGTCAGCTCCGAGGCGGCCTGGAAGGAGCCGGTGAGGAAGCCGCGCCCGAGCGGGGAGTACGGCACCACGGCCACGCCCAGCTCGGCGGCGGCACCGGCGAGGGAGACCTCCACGTCACGGCTGAACAGCGACCACTCCGACTGCACGGCCGCGATCGGGTGCACCGCGTGCGCCTCGCGCAGCTCGGCCCCGGTCACCTCGGACAGGCCCAGGTGCTTGACCTTGCCCGCCCGCACCAGCTCGGCCATCGCGCCGACCGACTCGGCCAGCGGCACGGCCGGGTCACGGCGGTGCATGTAGTACAGGTCGACGACGTCCGTGCCGAGACGGCGCAGGCTGGCGTCGACGGCCTGCCGGATGTAGGCCGGGTCGTTGCGCACGCCGCGGTACCGCAGGTCGTCGGCCTTGCGCTCGATGCCGAACTTGGTGGCGAGGGTGATCTCGTCGCGGTGCGCCCGCACGAAGGGAGCGAGGAACTCCTCGTTCGCGCCCAGACCGTAGACGTCGGCGGTGTCGAAGAGCGTGACGCCGAGGCCGAGCGCCGCCTCCAGCGTGGCACGGGCGGCGCCCTCGTCGGTCGGTCCGTAGAACTCGCTGATGCCCATGCAGCCCAGGCCCTGCACGCCGACCAGGGGGCCGTCCGTGCCGAGTGCGACCGTGGCGATCGGCTCGTTGTTCGTGTCGGTCATGGGGTTCATGCCCTCTCGGACGCCCTGGGGGCGTCGGCGTAGACGTCGATCTTGTGGTCGAGGACCGCGAGGGTGTCCTGGAGCTCGGCGATCCGCTGCAGCACATCCCGCCGGGTGGACTCCAGCAGGTCCCGGCGATCGGGGAAGGTGTGATCGCCCAGCCGCACCAGCTCCGCGTAGCGGACCATGTCCGCGACCGGCATCCCGGTCAGCCGCAGTTTGCCGACGAAGGCCAGCCAGTCCAGGTCGCGATGGGTGAAGCGGCGCTGCCCGGTGTGGGACCGGTCGACATGCGGCATCAGGCCGATCCTCTCGTACCAGCGCAGGGTGTGCGCGCTCAGGCCGGTGAAGGCGGCGACCTCGCTGATCGTGTAGCGGTCCCGGCCGGCCGGGAGGGGGTGCGGCGCCTCGTCGGCGCTGCCGGGTACGCTGCCGGGCTTGCTCTTGGCCACCTGCGTCACGGTCATGGGTTCCACGCTAAAACCCTGGAGTGCACTCCAGGCAAGGGCATTGGTTAGGCTCACCGTCATGCGGAGCCTGAGCAGCCTGAGCGCGATCGAGAACTGGCCTGTCCCGACGGCCGCGGCGGCGGTCGTCCGCCGCGACGGCACCGTCCTGGGAACGTACGGCGAGACCGGGCGGCGCTTCCGGCTGATGTCGGTGACCAAGCCGCTGTCCGCGTACGCGGCGCTGGTCGCGGTGGAGGAGGGCGCGGTCGAACTGGACGAGCCGGCCGGCCCGGAGGGCTCGACCGTACGGCACCTGCTCGCGCACACCTCCGGGCTCGCCTTCGACGAGCACCGGGTGATGGCGGCGCCCGGCACCCGGCGGATCTACTCCAACGCGGGCTTCGAGGCGCTGTCCGACCACATCGCCAAGGCCACCGAGATCCCCTTCGCCGAGTACCTGCGGCAGGCGGTGCTGGAGCCGCTCGGCATGCACGCCACCGACCTGCCGGGCTCGGCGGGCGCGGGCGCCGTCTCGACCGTGGACGACCTGGTGCGTTTCGCCGCCGAACTGCAGGCGCCGCGGCTGCTGGCGCCGGAGACGGTGGCCGCGGCCACCTCGGTGGCCTTCCCGGGGCTCAAGGGCGTCCTGCCGGGCTACGGCGGCCAGGACCCCAACGACTGGGGTCTGGGCTTCGAGATCCGGGGCCACAAGTCGCCGCACTGGACGGGCGCGTCGTCCTCGCCGGGCACCTACGGGCACTTCGGGCAGTCCGGCACGTTCCTGTGGGTCGACCCCGGGGCCGGGGCGGCCTGCGTGGTGCTGACGGGCCGTGACTTCGGCGAGTGGGCGCTGCCGTTGTGGCCCGCGCTCACGGACGCGGTGCTGTCGCAGTTGTGACCAGCGTCAGCGGGATCGGTCCGCAGGACCGCCCGCTGAAGCTCCGCAGCAGCGAGCCTGCCAGGTGCCGGGGATCGGTGGAAGCGGCCACCCGGCCGCGGGCGTTGACCAGCGCGGCCGGGGCCGGCAGCCGGCGCAGCAGCGGCAGCACGGCGGCCTCGAAGTGGCGCAGGTAGACGTCCGCGGCGGCCACGCCGAGGAAGCGGCCGCCGTGCTGGACCGGCACCGACAGCGTGAGGCTGTACTCGTCGGAGCACAGGTAGTCCACGTACGGTCCGGCCACCGCGCGTTCGCCGGTGGCGCGGGGCAGCGCGAACCAGTCCCAGTGGGTGTAGTCGGAGTACGCCGAGGTCTGCGGGTCGAGGTCGAGCAGCAGCGGCCGCAACTCCCCGTCCCGGTGCGTCTGCCACCACTCCAGCCAGGCCGGTACGTCGCCGAGCAGCCCGGGTTCGGCGATGAAGCCGATGCCGGAGATCAGGTCGCCCCGGCCGCGCAGCCGGTCGTGCAGCAGCGGCCGCAGCGCGGCGAGGTCGGCGGAGGTGGGCGCGCGGCCTGCCGCGCGCACGGCGGCGACGGCGGTGGTGCGTTCGGCGACCTGGCCGACGGCGGCGAAGACGTCCTCGAGCGCGGCGCGGACCCGGTCCACGACACCGGCGGCGACGTCCTCGACGACGGTTGATGAGCTCATGACCACGGCGACTGCCTCCGGTGCGGGAGGACGGGAGGTGCGGGGCGCCCGGGTCAGCCGGCGGCGGTCAGACGCAGTCCGATCAGGCGCTCCATCGCGTCCTGAACCCGCCGTTCGGCCAGGGACCTGGCCCGTTCCGCGTCGCCTTCGCGCACGGCGCCGATCAGCGCGCGGTGCAGCGCGACGGCCGCCGCGCGGGCGTCGTCCTCCCCGAGTGCGAGACAGATTAGCGCTCCGATCTCCGCCTGGATACGGATCTCCTCCTTGGTGAGACGGGCCGACTGGGAGGCGGCGGCGAGTTCCACATGGAGCCGGCCGTAGACGCGGCCGCGGGCGGCGAGGTCGTCGGCCGTCTCGAACTCCTCCAGGGAGCGCCGGAGCGGGGCGAGGTCGTCCGGTCCGGTGCGCTCGGCGGCCAGTCGCGCGGCGGAACCGGCCACGGCGGCCCAGTGGTCGGCGAGGTCGCGCAGTTCCTCGGTGCTCCAGTCGGCCAGCCGGTGGCCCAGCCTGGCGTGCCGGGGCTGGCCCGGGGCGGTGACGAAGCTGCCGCCGCCGCGGCCGCGGCGGGTGGTGACCAGCCCCTGCTGCCGCAGGGCCATGAGCGCCTCCCGCAAGGTCACCGTGGACACGCCCAGCCGGGTGGCCAGTTCGCTCTCCCCGGGCAGTTGCTCCCCGTCGGCCAGCAGGCCCAGCTCGATGGCGTCCGCCAGCCGCCGCACGACCGCGTCCACCCGGGCGAGGTTGCCGACGGGCGCGAAGACGGCGTGCAGCGCGCCATTCGAAAGTTTGCTCACCCGGACACCTTCTCACTTGGGGAAAGTTTTACCCCGGCCAGGCCTTGTCCTCTGAAATATAACTTCATAGGTTTTCAGTCAACGCCCTTGCGAACAGAAAGGTTCCCGCCCATGGAGGGAACGGCCGGCGGAACGGCCAGCGGAGCAGCCACCGGAACGCCCGCCGTGCGGCTGCGGGGACTGGCCAAGTCGTTCGGCCCGGTGCGCGCGGTCGACGGCCTCGACCTGGAGATCGCCGACGGCGAGTTCTTCTCGATGCTCGGGCCGTCCGGCTCCGGCAAGACCACCGTGCTGCGCATGGTCGCGGGCTTCGAGGCCCCCACCGCGGGCAGCGTCGAACTCGCCGGCCGGGACGTCACCCGCCTCGCCCCCTTCGAGCGGGACGTGAACACCGTCTTCCAGGACTACGCGCTCTTCCCGCACATGACGGTCGAGCAGAACGTCGCGTACGGACTGCGGATCCGCAAGGTGCCCAAGGCCGAGCGCGCCGAGCGCGCCCGCGCCGCCCTCGCCTCGGTACGGCTGGCGGACTTCGGCGGGCGGCGCCCCGCCCAGTTGTCCGGCGGGCAGCGGCAACGGGTGGCGCTGGCCCGGGCCCTGGCCAACCGGCCGAAGGTGCTGCTGCTGGACGAGCCGCTGGGGGCGCTCGACCTCAAGCTGCGCGAGCAGATGCAGGTCGAGCTCAAGGAACTCCAGCGCGCGGTCGGCATCACCTTCGTCCTCGTCACCCACGACCAGGAGGAGGCGCTGACCCTCAGCGACCGGATCGCCGTCTTCAACGGCGGCCGGATCGAACAGGTCGGCACCCCCGCCGAGGTGTACGAGCGGCCCGCCACCCCCTTCGTCGCCGGCTTCGTCGGCACGTCCAACCTGCTCACCGACGAGAGCGGGACCTACAGCGTCCGGCCGGAGAAGATCCGGCTGCTGGACGCCGGGGAGGAGGCGTCCGGCGCGGACGACACCGACGGCACCGCGCTGCGCACCGTCTCGGGCACCGTCGCCGAGGTCGTCTACCTCGGCGACTCCACCCGCTTCCTGGTCGACCTGGACGACGGCGGCCGGGTGACCGCCCTCCAGCAGAACCGGGAGACCTCCTCGGCGGACGTCGCCGCGTACCGGGGCACCCGCGTCCGCCTCCAGTGGCACCGCCGCCACCACGTCACCGTCCAGCCCGCCCCACCGGAAACGGAGTCCACGTGCGTCTGACCCGTACCCTCGCCGCCTGCACCCTCCTGGCCCTGGCCACCGCCTGCGGCGGGTCCTCCTCCGACAAGGGCTCCGGCTCCGGAAGCGGGTTCACCCCGCCGAAGCTCAGTGCGCAGAAGACCCTCGGGAAGACCGAGGGCACGGTCAACCTGATCGCCTGGGCCGGCTACGCCGAGGACGGCTCCAACGACAAGTCCGTCGACTGGGTCACGCCGTTCGAGAAGGAGACCGGCTGCCAGGTCAACACCAAGGTGGCCGGCACCTCGGACGAGATGGTCAGCCTGATGAAGACCGGCCAGTACGACGCCGTCTCCGCCTCCGGCGACGCCTCGCTGCGGCTGATCGCCTCGGGCGACGCCGCCCCGGTCAACACCGGTCTGGTGCCCAACTACAAGGACATCTTCCCGAGTCTGAAGATGCAGAAGTGGAACTCGGTGAACGGGGTCGCCTACGGCATCCCGCACGGCCGCGGCGCCAACCTGCTGATGTACCGCACCGACAAGGTCTCCCCCGCGCCGACCTCCTGGTCCGCGGTGTTCGACAAGTCCTCCCCGTACAAGGGCCACGTCACCGCCTACGACTCGCCCATCTCCATCGCGGACGCCGCGCTGTACCTGATGAAGACCAAGCCGGAACTGGGCATCAAGGACCCGTACGCCCTGGACCAGAAGCAGTTCGACGCCTCGGTCGCCCTGCTGAAGGAGCAGAACGCCAACATCGGCGAGTACTGGAGCGACTACCTCAAGGAGATCTCCGCGTTCAAGAGCGGCGACTCCGTCATCGGCACCAGCTGGCAGGTCATCGCCAACCTCGCCGAGGCCGAGAAGGCCCCGGTCGCCGCCGTCCTCCCGAGCGAGGGCGCGACGGGCTGGTCCGACACCTGGATGATCTCCGCCAAGGCCCAGCACCCCAACTGCGCCTACAAGTGGCTCGACTGGATCGTCTCGCCCAAGGTCAACGCCCAGGTCGCCGAGTGGTTCGGCGAGGCCCCGTCGAACGCCAAGTCCTGCGCGCTGACCGCCGACAAGAACCACTGCACCGTCTTCCACGCCTCCGACGAGCCGTACTGGAAGAAGGTCCACTTCTGGAACACCCCGATCCCGCAGTGCCTCGACGGCCGCACCGACGTCGCTTGCGTCCCCTACGCCAAGTGGGTCCAGGCCTGGACCGAGATCAAGGGCTGAACCGTCCGTGACCACCACGACCACCACGAGCACCACACCCGGGCGGCGGCTCGCGGGCTTCCTGCACCGCCGCCCGCGGCTGCGGCTGTCGCTGCTGCTGTCCGCCCCGCTGCTGTGGCTGGTACTGGCCTATCTGGGCTCGCTGGCCGCGCTGTTCCTCTCCGCCTTCTGGACCACCGACCCCTTCACCTCGAACGTCGTCAAGGTCTGGAGCACCGACAACTTCCACGCCCTGTGGACGACCCCGGTCTACCGGGACGTCGCGCTGCGCAGCCTCGGCGTGGCGGTCGCGGTCACCGTCATCGACGTCGTCATCGCCTTCCCGATCGCCTTCTACACCGCGCGGGTGGCCCGGCCCCGCCACCGGCACCTGCTGGTGGTCGCCGTGCTCACCCCGCTGTGGGCGAGTTACCTCGTCAAGGCCTACGCCTGGCGGGTGATGCTCTCCGAGGACGGTCCGCTGGACTGGGCGCTGGCCCCGCTCGGCCTGCACGGCCCCGGGTACGGGCTGCCGGCCGCCGTCGTCGTACTGGCCTACCTGTGGCTGCCGTACATGATCCTGCCCCTGCACGCCGGCCTGGAGCAGCTGCCCGGCAGCCTGCTGGACGCTTCCGCGGACCTCGGGGCGCGGACCTGGCGCACCTTCAGGTCGGTCGTGCTGCCGATGGTGCTGCCCTCGGTGGCGGCCGGTTCGGTGTTCACCTTCTCGCTCAGCCTCGGCGACTACATCGCCGTCCAGATCGTCGGCGGCAAGACGCAGCTCATCGGCAACGTCGTCTACTCCAACATCACCCTCGACCTGCCGCTCGCCGCCGCCCTGGGCACGGTGCCGGTCGCGATCATCGTTGTCTACCTGCTGGCCGTGCGACGCACCGGCGCGCTCCAGAGTCTGTGAGGACCGTAGGCCATGCACCTGTCCCGACCCGCCCGGATCGCCCTGCGCGTCGCGGCCGCGCTCGGCTTCGCCGTCATCTACCTTCCGTTGCTGCTGGTCCTGCTGAACTCCTTCAACGCCGACCGCGCCTTCGGCTGGCCGCCCTCCGGGCTCACCCTGCGCTGGTGGGGCGACGCCTGGCACAGCGACGGCGCCCGCGCCGCGCTGTGGACCTCGGTGCGGGCCGGACTCGGCGCGACGGCGGTGTCCCTGGTGCTGGGCACGCTGATCGCCTTCGCCGTCCAGCGCCACCGGTTCTTCGGCCGTGAGGCACTGTCCTTCGTGGTGGTCCTGCCGATCGCCCTGCCGGGCATCGTCACCGGCATCGCCCTGAACACGGCGTTCCGCACGGTGCTGGAGCCGCTCGGCGTGGGCCTCGGGCTGTTCACGGTCGTCGTGGGTCACGCCACCTTCTGCGTCGTGGTGGTCTTCAACAACGTCCTGGCCCGGCTGCGGCGGACCTCGGGCTCGTACGAGGAGGCGGCCATGGACCTGGGCGCCGACACCTTCCAGGTCTTCCGCGACATCACCTTCCCGCTGATCCGCTCGGCGCTGCTGGCGGGCGGCCTGCTGGCCTTCGCGCTCTCCTTCGACGAGATCGTGGTCACCACCTTCACCGCCGGGCCCGGGGTCCAGACGCTCCCGGTGTGGATCTTCGGCAACATGGCCCGGCCGCAGCAGGCGCCCGTGGTCAACGTGGTCGCCGCGGTGCTGATCGTGCTGTCGGTGGTCCCCATCTACGTCGCCCAGCGGCTGTCCGCGGACACCGCTTCGGGGGGCCGGATCTGAGGCACGGACGCGCGCAGAACAGGGGTCCGTGCCATCCTTCCGCCCGGATAAGGCAGGCTTGTACCGTGCCAGAACCCGCGCAGAACGCATTCGACCCCGCCCGCGACCACTCCCACACCGCGACCCTGCGACGGCTGGAGAAGTCCTCGGGGCGCCTCGCGGCGGCGGCGATCGCTCGGATGGACGCACAGTTGCCCTGGTACCGGGCCATGCCGCCGGAGAACCGTTCGTGGATCGGGCTCGTGGCGCAGGCGGGCATCGCGGCGTTCACCGAGTGGTTCCGGCACCCCGAGACGCCGCAGGCGATCAGCACCGACGTCTTCGGCACCGCGCCGCGTGAGCTGACCCGGGCGATCTCGTTGCGCCAGACGGTGGAGATGGTGCGCACCACCATCGAGGTGATGGAGGCGGCCATCGACGAGGTCGCCGCGCCCGGCGACGAGTCGGTGCTGCGCGAGGCGCTGCTGGTGTACGCCCGGGAGATCGCCTTCGCGACGGCCCAGGTGTACGCCCAGGCGGCGGAGGCGCGCGGGGCCTGGGACGCCCGCCTGGAGTCCCTGGTGGTCAACGCCGTGCTGTCCGGGGAGGCGGACGAGGGCGTGCTGTCGCGGGCGGCGGCGCTCGGCTGGAGCTCCCCCGACAAGATCGTGGTGGTGCTGGGCACGGCCCCCAACGGCGACAGCGAACTGACCGTGGAGGCCATCCGCCGGGCGTCACGCCACGCGAAGCTGCAGGTCCTGACCGGTGTGCTGGGCGACCGGCTGATCGTGGTCGCGGGCGGCGACGACGAGCCGCTGCGCGTCGCCAAGGCGCTGATCGGCCCCTTCGCGGCGGGCCCGGTGGTGGCCGGCCCGGTCGTCGGCGACCTGCTGTCGGCCTCCCGTTCCGCGCAGGCCGCGGCCGCCGGCCTGCGGGCCTGCGCCGCGTGGCCGGACGCGCCGAGACCCGTGCAGGCGGACGACCTGCTGCCGGAGCGGGCGATGGCCGGGGACCGCTACGCCCGCGATCAGCTGGTGGAGGAGATCTACAGGCCCCTGGAGGAAGCCGGGTCGGCGTTGCTGGAGACGCTGTCGGTGTACCTGGAACAGGCGTCGTCGCTCGAAGGGGCCGCCCGTATGTTGTTCGTTCACCCCAACACCGTCCGGTACCGCCTGCGACGTGTGACGGACGTCACCGGCTGGTCGCCCTCGGATGTACGCTCCGCGTTCACCCTTCGTATCGCGCTCATCCTGGGCCGGCTCTCCGACTCCGGACAGACACCGTAGGTGTACGCAGGGCGTTTGTGGGACACCAACAAATCGCCCGTCGGTTCTTGGTCCCTGTCCCCACGGGCGGGGACGACCTCGCTCAAGAGAGAGTTGAAAGCGTGCTCGTACTCGTCGCTCCCGGCCAGGGTGCCCAGGCCCCCGGCTTCCTCGCCCCATGGCTCGATCTGCCCGGCGTCTCCGATCGCCTCGCGGAGCTGTCCGCGACCGCCGGACTCGATCTCGCCCACTACGGCACCAAGGCCGACGCGGAGGAGATCCGCGACACGGCCGTCGCCCAGCCGCTGCTGGTCGCCGCCGGCCTGGTCGCGGCGGAGCGGCTGCTGCCCGGCGCCGGCGCGCCGCACGCGGTGGCCGGCCACAGCGTCGGTGAGATCACCGCCGCGGCGATCGGCGGGGTGCTGAGCGCCGACGCGGCGATGGCGTTCGTCCGCACCCGCAGCACGGCGATGGCCGCGGCCGCCGCCGTCACCGAGACCGGCATGTCGGCGGTGCTCGGCGGGGACCCGGACACGGTCGTGGCGCACCTGGAGAAGCTCGGACTCACCCCCGCGAACATCAACGGCGCCGGACAGATCGTCGCCGCCGGCACGATCGCGCAGCTGGCCGCGCTGACCGCGGACAAGCCGGAGAAGGCGCGGGTGATCCCGCTGAAGGTGGCGGGTGCCTTCCACACCCACCACATGGCCCCGGCCGTGGCCACCCTGGACGCGCTGGCGGGGACGCTGGAGGTCTCCGACCCGTCGCTGCCGTACGTGTCCAACACCGACGGCACGGTCGTCACCGGCGGCAAGGAGGTCGTCGCGCGGCTGGTGTCGCAGGTGTCCAACCCCGTGCGGTGGGACCTGTGCATGGACACCTTCAAGGAACTCGGCGTCACCGCCGTGATCGAGCTCGTCCCGGGTGGCACTCTGGTGGGCCTGGCCAAGCGAGCGATGCCCGGCGTCGCGACCCTGGCCCTCAAGACCCCGGACGACCTCGAGGCCGCCCGCGCGATCGTCGCCGAGCACGGCGCCCAGGAATAGGAGTCCTCGCAGACATGACCGCGAAGATCAGGCCCGCCAAGGGCTCCCCGTACGCACGGATCATGGGCGTCGGCGGCTACCGGCCGACCCGCGTGGTGCCCAACGAGGTGATCCTGGAGCACATCGACTCCAGCGACGAGTGGATCCGCTCCCGCTCCGGCATCGCCTCCCGCCACTGGGCCGGCCCGGACGAGACGGTCTCCGAGATGTCCGTGATCGCGGCGGGCAAGGCCATCGCCGACGCGGGGATCTCCGCCGAGGACATCGGCGGCGTCATCGTCGCCACGGTCTCCCACTTCAAGCAGACCCCGGCGGTCGCGACCGAGATCGCGCACCGGATCGGTGCGGTCAAGCCGGCCGCGTTCGACATCTCCGCGGGCTGCGCCGGCTTCACGTACGCCGTGACGCTCGCCAAGGGCATGGTCACCGAGGGCAGCGCCAAGCACGTCCTGGTGATCGGCGTCGAGCGGCTGAGCGACCTGACCGACAAGTCCGACCGCGCCACCGCCTTCCTCTTCGGCGACGGCGCCGGCGCGGTCGTCATCGGCCCCGCCGACGAGCCGGAGATCGGCCCGACCGTGTGGGGTTCGGAGGGCGACAAGTCCAACACCATCACCCAGACCGTCGCATGGGACCGCTTCCGTGTGGGTGATGTCGCACAGCTCCCGGTGGACGCCGACGGACAGGTGAAGTTCCCGGCGATCACCCAGGAGGGCCAGACGGTCTTCCGCTGGGCGGTCTTCGAGATGGCCAAGGTGGCCCAGGAGGCGCTGGACGCCGCCGGGATCACCGCGGACGACCTGGACGTCTTCATCCCGCACCAGGCCAACATGCGGATCATCGACTCGATGATCAAGGCGCTCAAGCTCCCCGAGCACGTCGCCGTGGCCCGCGACATCGAGACCACCGGCAACACCTCGGCCGCGTCGATCCCGCTCGCGATGGAGCGCCTGCTGGCCACCGGACAGGCCAAGAGCGGCGACACGGCCCTGATCATCGGGTTCGGGGCGGGTCTCGTGTACGCCGCCACGGTCGTTACCCTCCCCTAGGCAACACCCCACGCGGCGGCGCACTCCCGCCCGCCGCAGCCCGTAGTAACAGCACCGAAGAAGGAGAGCGCCGCAATGGCCGCCACCCAGGAAGAGATCGTCGAGGGTCTCGCCGAGATCGTGAACGAGATCGCCGGCATCCCCACCGAGGACGTCCAGCTGGACAAGTCCTTCACCGACGACCTGGACGTCGACTCGCTGTCCATGGTCGAGGTCGTCGTCGCCGCCGAGGAGCGCTTCGAGGTGAAGATCCCGGACGACGACGTCAAGCAGCTCAAGACCGTCGGCGACGCCGTCGACTACATCCTCAAGGCCCAGGCCTGATCAAGGCCGGTCCCGGACGACGTGTCTGTCGCCCGCCCTTCTAGACGTGGAGAGACAATCCCTGTGAGCCCGACCAATCACACCGTGGTCGTCACCGGTATCGGCGCAACCACTCCGCTGGGCGGGGACAGCGCGTCGAGCTGGGAGGGGCTTCTCGCCGGCCGTTCCGGCGTCACCGCCCTGACCCAGGACTGGGCCGCCGAACTGCCGGTGCGCATCGCGGCGCAGATCGCCGTGGAGCCGCTGGAGGTTCTGCCCCGCCCGGTCGCACGCAAGCTCGACCGCTCTGCCCAGTTCGCACTCATCGCCACCCGTGAGGCGTGGGCCGACGCGGGCTTCGCCGCCAAGGCCGGCGAGGACAGCTCGATCGACCCCGACCGCCTCGGCGCGGTCATCGCCTCCGGCATCGGCGGCGTCACCACCCTGCTCGACCAGTACGACAACCTGCTGGCGTCCGGCCCGCGCAAGGTGTCCCCGCACACCGTGCCGATGCTGATGCCCAACAGCCCCTCCGCCAACGTCGGCCTGGAGGTCAACGCCCGGGCCGGTGTGCACACCCCGGTCAGCGCGTGCGCCTCGGGCGCGGAGGCCGTGGGCTACGCGTACGAGATGATCCGCTCCGGCCGTGCCGACGTGGTCGTCGCCGGCGGCACCGAGGCGGCCATCCACCCGCTGCCGATCGCGGCCTTCGCCAACATGATGGCGATGTCCAAGAACAACGAGGACCCGCAGGGCGCCTCCCGCCCGTACGACAAGGCCCGCAACGGCTTCGTCCTCGGCGAGGGCGCGGGCGTCGTCATCCTGGAGTCGGCCGAGCACGCCGCCAAGCGCGGCGCCAAGGTCTACGCCGAGGTGCTGGGCCAGGGCCTGTCGGCCGACGCCCACCACATCGCCCAGCCGGAGCCCACCGGCCGCGGCATCGCCGCCGCGCTGGAGCAGCTGCTGACCGCCACGGGCATCGACCCGGCGCAGATCCACCACCTCAACGCGCACGCCACGTCCACCCCGCAGGGTGACATCGCGGAGGTCAAGGCGCTGCGCAAGGTCCTCGGCGACCACCTCGACCACGTGGCCATCTCGGCCACCAAGTCGATGACCGGTCACCTCCTGGGCGGCGCGGGCGGCATCGAGACGGTCGCGACCGTCCAGGCCCTGTACCACCGCACCGCCCCGCCGACGATCAACCTCACCGACCTCGACGACGAGATCGAGCCGGGTCTGGTCTCCGGTGAGGCCCGGAAGCTGCCGGACGGTCAGATCGTGGCCGTCAACAACTCCTTCGGCTTCGGCGGCCACAACGTCGTCCTGGCCCTGCGGACCGTCTGACGGCGGCACCGAGCGCCCATCTCGCCCGAGGGCCGGGCCCCCCCCCCCCCCGGGGGGGGGCCCCCCCGCCGGGGGGGGGGCCCCCCGGGGGCGCCCCCCCCCGCCCCCGGCCCCCCCCCCCCCCCCCCGCCGCCGCCCCCCCCCCCCGGGGCGCCCCGG
>NZ_JBIVNJ010000071.1:0-18132 GCF_044753585.1 Streptomyces sp. NPDC088354
GCGCGCAGCTTGCCGAACTGGCACGCCTGCTCGAGGCGGGCACGGTCCGCGTCGCGATCGACAGCACGTTCGCGCTCGCGGATGCCCGGGCCGCGTCGAACGACTTTGCGGCCATCATCTCTGCCACGATGGCCGCCCTTCTGCTCCTTCTGATCGCCGAGTTTCAGGCCGGCGTTCGGAACAACGCTGATGTTGCACGGTTCCTGGCGGATGAGTACGCGGATGCCATCAAGCAGAGCTTCCTTGCGTTCCGTTCCGGTACGCCGCTGACCCCGACGTTGAGGAGCGTGTGGAACGCGAGCTTCAGAGGTATCAGCAGTTGCGACGGTGCTACGGGCGCTGGTGAGGTCGCACCGGAGTCGAACGTAGAGAACGGCGAGCTTGGCGTTCTCCAGAAGGTCGTTGGAGTGGGTGTCGAGGCCTATATTGCGCGGGCAGTATGGGCCACAGCGCCTCCGAAAGCCCGGGCCGGCAGGCTAGTTGACGTCTGCCATGCCATGCCGACCACTCCTGTCACCGTTCGTCGCCACCGATTCCGGGCCGGAGCCGTCGGCTGGATCTCCTTGCTGTCGGCGGGGCGGTCTGACGTTTCTCTGTAGTGGATTTGACGGTTCTTGAAATTCCGGACGTTTGTCTTCGGAAGCATCGCGAATCTTGCGGCGGGAGCCCTTGAGTGGCCATCGACGGGACCAGGATGATGAATAGGTAAGACGCGGCGGTCGCGTGGGCGCATTTTTTCGGGTCCGGTGGATCGGGGAGGCCAGGATTCACCGCAGTGGGGGGAGGGTGAGCCTGTGTGTTTCGCGCGAAGGATTCCGTCGGCTTGCTGGGGTGACGAGGTCGGTGATTCGACGCGGAATTCCTCTCACTTTCCCGCGGCGGTGACGGTTGTGCGTGGCGCGGGACGAGGACGGGTGCCCGGCGCCGTCCTCCCGCCGGGGCACCGTCTGGGTGCCCACGGCGTCGGCTGAGGCGGGTGTCCACCACCAGGAGCCCGGGAACGGGCGTGAACAGGAGTCTTTTGTATGTCGGAACTTTCCGCCGCATCTCCTCACAGCCGCCCGCTCACCCGGGTGGGGGTCGTCGGCTCGGGCACGATGGGGGGCGGTATCGCCGAACTCTGCGCTCGGCGCGGCCTGGACGTGCGTCTCGCGGTGTCTCGTGAGTCCTCCCTCGTCGAAGCTCCGCGCCGCATCAAGGCGTCATTCGACCGGCAGGTCGCGAAGGGCCGGATGACCGAGGACGAGAGCGACGCGGCCCTCGGACGCATATCGGTGACCATGAACCTCGGCAGTTTCGCCGACCGCGAGGTGGTTTTCGAGGCGGTGGTCGAGGACGAACTCGCGAAACGCGAGGTGTTCGCATCCCTCGACAAGGTCCTGCCTTCCGACGCGATACTCGGTACGACCACCTCGGCTTTGTCGATCACGAGGCTGGCCAGCGGTACGGCGCACCCCGAACGTGTCGTCGGTACCCACTTCTTCAACCCGGTGAGCTCGATGCGTCTGATCGAGATCGTGCCGACACTGCTCACCGACGGCAGGCACTGCCACACGGTCGAGCGGTTCGCCGAAGAGGTCCTCGGTAAGACCAGCGTGCGTACGGCCGACCGCAGCGGCTTCGTCGTCAACGCCCTGCTCATCCCCTACCTGCTCGACGCGGTGCGCCTGGTCGAGCAGGGAACGGCCACGGCGGAGCAGGTGGATCAGGCCATGGAACTCGGCTGCGGGCATCCCATGGGCCCGCTGCGACTCGCCGACCTCATCGGTCTCGACGTGGTCGCGGCCATCGCCGACGCCTTGCACCGCGAGTTCAAGCAGCCCCAGTACGCCAGTCCGGCCCCCCTCTCCCGGCTCGTGGAGATCGGATGGCATGGCCGCAAGTCCGGACGCGGCTTCTACCAGTACGCCTGAAGAGTCCACCCTTCCGTACCCCTCCCGTAAGGATCACCGTGCACTCGTACCTGAACGTCAAGAAGTCCGCGGCGACAAGCGACGTCTTTTGGGACATCACCGAGGAGGCCGGCCTGTTCGACATCGTCGTGAAGGGGCTCGGTGACGGGGTGCACCGCTCGGTGGACACCGGGCGTGAGTTCCTCAACATGTCCTCCTACTCCTACCTGGGCCTGGACACCCACCCCGCGCTCGTCCAGGCGGCGGCCGACGCGGTCCTGGCCGAGGGGGCCCTGAACACCTCGACGTCCCGGATGCGGGTGCGGTTCGAGTCGCTGCGCAACGCCGAGGACGCGCTGTGCGAGCTCTGGGACGCCGAGGTCGTCACCGTCGCGTCCTGCGCCGCCGCGGCCTGGGCCACGCTGCCGCTGCTCGCCTCGGGTCTCTTCACCGACGGTGAACCGCCGCTCATGGTGTTCGACCGAAACGCGCACTTCTGCCTCAATGCCATGAAGCCGAGCGTGGCCGACGAGGCCGAAGTGACCACGATCCGCCACAACGACGTGGCGGCTCTGGAGGACCTGTGCAAGAAGCACAAGCAGGTCGCCTACGTAGCGGACGGCGTCTACAGCACCGGTGGCCAGGCGCCGGTGCGGGACCTGCTGCGCCTGCAGGAGACGTACGGCCTGTTCCTCTTCTTCGACGAGGCGCACGGCATCTCCACCGTCGGCGAACGTGGCCGCGGAGTCGTGCTCACCGAGATGGGCGTGATCAACGACCGCACCCTGATCATCACTTCGCTCAACAAGGGGTTCGGCTCCTCCGGTGGCGCGGTCCTGCTGGGCCCCCGCGGGTCGTCACGTCGACGCACCCTCGCGATACGCAACGGCGGCCCGATCATGTGGTCCCAGCGCATCAACACCGCCGGCCTCGGAGCGACGCTGGCCTCGGCCGAACTGCACCGGACCGCCGAACTGGCCACCCTCCAGCAGCGCCTGCAGGACGTCATCGACCTCTTCGACTCGCAGGTGGAGACCGAGCAGCGCGGTGACGGACTGCCGATCCGCCATGTCAACCTCGGTGACGAAGAACTCACCGTCAGGCTCGCCAAGGGCCTTCTGGAGCACGGCTACTACACCTCGCCCATCTTTTTCCCCGTCATCGGACGAGGGAAGGCGGGACTGCGCCTGATGCTGCGCGCCAACATGCGCAAGTCCGACGTCGAGGAGTTCTGCGAGGTGCTGAACCAGCAGTGGGACCAGCTTCGATGACCGTCGTAGGCCGCACAGACCACGGACCGCGCTGCGAGGAGCTGGTGTGACCCTACTCACGACCACCATCGACACCCGATCGGCGGCCTACGCCAGGAACATGGAGGACTTCACCCTCAGCCGCGAGGCCGTCGAGCAGGCCCGGACCGCTGCCGTCGCCGGCGGTGACGCCCGCGCGCACCGCCGCCACGCGGAGCGGGGCAAGCTGACCGCACGCGAGAGGATCTCCTTGCTCCTCGACCCGGGGACGGCGTTCCTGGAGATCGGGCAGATAGCGGCCCACGGCGTGTACGACGTCCCGGTTCCCTCGGCCGCCCTCGTCACGGGCATCGGCGTGGTCTGCGGCCGCCTCGTGATGGTGCACGCCAACGACGCCACCGTCAAAGGCGGGACGTACTTCCCGCTCGGCGTGGAGAAGCAACTGAGGGCACAGGAGATCGCCCGGGAGAACGGGCTGCCGTCGGTCTACCTGGTCGACTCCGGCGGGGTCTTCCTGCCGCTGCAGGAGAACCTCTTCCCCGGGGAGCGCCACCTGGGCAGGATCTTCCGTAACATCGCGGAGATGTCCGCCTCGGGGCTCGTCCAGATCGCGGCGGTCATGGGGTCGTGCACGGCCGGTGGCGCGTACGTGCCGACCATGTGCGACGAGACGGTGATCGTGCGGGGGACCGGCACCGTCTTCCTGGGCGGTCCGCAACTGGTGCAGGCAGCCACCGGCGAGGTGGTCGACGCCGAGACCCTCGGCGGCGCCGACCTGCACACGCGGGTCTCGGGCGTGGCCGACCACCTTGCCGAGGACGACGAGCACGCCCTCTCGCTGGTCCGGGACATCGTCTCGCGACGTCCCGCGCCGCTCGTCAGCGAACCGCCGGTGCCCCCCCGGGAGCCACTGTTCGACCCGGCGGAGCTGCCCGGCATCGTCAGCGCACAGCTACGCGAACCGATCCCCGCCCGCGAGGTCCTGGCGCGGCTCCTGGACGGCAGCGAACTCGTGGAGTACCGCGAGAGGTACGGCACCACCATGGTCTGCGGCACCGGGCGTATCGGCGGCTACCCGGTGGGTGTCCTGATCAACGACGGTGTCCTCTTCCCGGACAGCGCGCTGAAGGCCGCGAACTTCGTCGAGCTGTGCGTGCAGCAGCAGATCCCCCTGCTGTTCCTGCACAATATCAACGGCTTCATGGTCGGCTCCCAGTATGAGGCGGAGGGCATCGCCAAGCACGGTGCCAAGCTCGTCAACGTCGTTTCCACCGCCCGGGTCCCCAAGTTCAGCATCGTCATCGGCGGCAGCTACGGGGCCGGCAATTTCGCCATGTGCGGCCGCTCCATGGGGCCCCGCCTGATGGCCATGTGGCCCAGCGCCCGCTCCACCGTCGTCGGAGCGGAGCAGACGGCGAAGGTGATGACCATGCTGCGCGCCGAACAGCTCGCCAAGCAGGGCGAGACCTTGTCGTCGGCGGAGGCCGAGTCCATCGCGCGCCCCATCATCGAGGCGTACGAGGAGCAGTCGCGACCGGTGTATTTCGCGGCCCGGCTGTGGGTGGACGCGGTGATCGACCCGGTGGACACGCGGGAGTGGATGACGCTGAGCCTGGCCATGGCTGCGGCCGCACCCCAGCAGGAGACGCGTTTCGGCGTCTTCAGGATGTGAGAGGCCGATGCTGAAGCGCGTTCTGATCGCCAATCGCGGGGAGATCGCCCGGCGGATCGCCCGTACCTGCGCCCGTCTTGACATCGAGTACGTCTGCGTGTATTCGACGGCCGACGCCCGCGCGGACCACCTCGCCGGGGCCTTCGCGACCGTCCACCTCGGCGGCGCCTCAGCTGTCGAGAGCTACCTCGACATCGACAAGCTGGTCGACGCCGCCGTGCGCGAGGGCTGCGACGCCGTCCACCCCGGCTACGGCTTCCTTTCGGAGAACGCCGTGTTCGCCGAGCGGGCACGGGAGGCGGGGCTGGTGTTCATCGGCCCGGCGCCGCAGACCATCCGGTCGATGGGCGACAAGGCCACGGCCCGCGCCCTCATGGCCGCGGCCGGCGTCCCGGTGCTTCCCGGGTCCGCCAAGGCCACCGAGTCCCTCGGCACCCTCGTGGCCGACGCCCGCGAGGTCGGCTATCCGGTCATCCTCAAGCCGACGGCCGGCGGTGGCGGCAAGGGCATGCGCGTCGTCCACCGTGAGGCCGACCTCCCCGAAGCCGCTGCCGAGGCCGTCCGCCTGGGCCGCGCCGCCTTCGGCGACGGGCGTGTCCTGGTGGAGCGGTACGTGCCCGCTCCCCGCCACATCGAGGTGCAGGTCTTCGGCGACACCCACGGGAACGTCGTGCACCTGTACGAGCGCGACTGCTCACTGCAGCGCCGGCACCAAAAGATTGTCGAGGAGGCGCCGGCCACCGGCCTTGACCCCCGGGCACGCCAGGCCATGCAGGAGGCCGCCGTGCGAGGGGCGAGCGCCCTGGACTACGTCAACGCAGGCACCTTCGAGTTCATCGTGGGCGAGAACGGCGAGTTCTTCTTCCTGGAGGTCAACACACGGCTGCAGGTCGAGCACCCGGTCACCGAGGAGGTCACCGGCCTCGACCTGGTGGAGTGGCAGCTGCGCGTTGCCGCGGGTGAACCGCTGCCGCTGGCGCAGGACGCCATCACCTGCTCCGGCCATGCAGTCGAGTGCCGCGTCTATGCGGAGGACCCCGCCGCCGGTTTCCAGCCTTCGCCCGGACACGCGCTGCTCGTCCACTGGCCGGCGACACTCCGGGTCGAGGCCGCCTTCGACACCGCCGGCACCGCCTCCGAGCACTACGACCCGATGGTGGCCAAGCTCGTCGCCCACGCCCCCGACCGTGCCACCGCACTGCGCATGCTGTCGGCGGGGCTCAAGGCCACCAGCGTGCTCGGTCTGACCACCAACATCGGGTTCCTCACCCGGCTTCTCGACGAGCCGAAGGTGCTCACCGGGCACACCGACACCCATCTCGTGGACGGCCTCGTCCTGGCCGAACGGGACACTCACCTCGACCGCGCGCTTGCGTGCGTGGCCGCGATGGCCGCCGTTCCCGCCCGTGGCGGCGGCTCGCCCTGGCTCGGCGGCCTGGGCCCGGTGGACCGGACGGCGCTGGACCCCGACGCCCCGCTGGGACGCGTCACCACACAGCACGCCGGTGTGCCGCGCCGTGCGACCGTGCTCGCGCGCAGCGGCACCGCCGTGACCGTCCAGGTCGACGGCCGCCGGCACCTCGTCACGGCCGTCCCCGAGCAGGGGAGATGGACGGGACGGGTGGCCGACACCACCTGGTCGGGCCTGCGTGACGGGGACAGACACGAACTGTGCGTCGGCGGTGAGCGGTTCGCTTTCACCGACCATGTACGCGAGGGCCGGAGCGGTGGGCCCTTGGACCATCAGGTCCGCGCCACGCTCCCCGGCGTCGTGGTCGCCCTCCCGCGTGCCCAGGGCGACCGGGTCGAAGCCGGCGACACCGTCCTGGTGATCGAAGCCATGAAGATGGAGCACCGGCTCCCCGCCCCCGTGCCCGGCCGGATCGTCTCGCTCGGCTGCGCCGAGGGCGACCAGGTGAGCGCGGGACAAGTCCTCGCCGAGCTGCTGCCCGAGGAAACCCCCGCCGGAGCCGAGGATGCGGCCGGCGCCTCCGTCCCACACAACGAAACGGACCGGACATGACCGCTGAGCAGACCGCCGCCCCCACCCTCGTGCTGGTGGGCGGCGCCCGCCCCGTAACCGTCAGCGTCGACAACGTGCTCGATGCCTTGCGGCAGGCCCGGGCGCGGGGTATCCGGACCCACGTCGTCGCCCCGGCCGCGGCCCTGGCGGCCACTCCTGCGGTCACCGAAGCAGCCGACGCCGTCTCCGCCGTCGAGTGCACCGATCCGGAGACGCTCGCCCGCTGGGCGCTACACCAGTCCACGCCGGAGCAGCCGTTCAAAGCCGTCTACGCGCTCCAGGAGATGGCCCAGGTAGCCGTCGCGGAGACCGCCGCGGCCCTGGGCGTCCCCGGCAACGCCCCCGACGCCGTGCGTCGCGTCCGCACCAAGGACCTGTGCCGCCAGGCGCTGGCCGAGGCCGGGTTCCGGCAGCCCCGGGTACGGCTGTGCGAACGTGCCGAGCAGGCGGAGGAGTTCATGACGCAGATCCCGGGCCCGTGGGTGGTCAAGCCCCGTGACGCCATGGGCAGTACGGGCGTCAGCCTCGTCGAACACCGCGAGGACCTGCCCGCGGCGATGGCCGCCCTCCCGGAGCGCGACCGCTTCCTGATCGAGGAGTTCGTGCCCGGACCGGAGTTCAGTGTGGAGGGCGTGTTCCGACAGGGGCGGCCCCAGATCCTGGCCGTCACCGCGAAGGACAAGACGGCCCCGCCCTACTTCGTCGAGCTGGGGCACACCCTTCCCGCGCCGCTCCACCCCAAGGAGGACACGCGCGTACGGGACTGCGTCACCGCGGCGCTGGCGACCCTGGGCATGCGGGTCGGCGCGTTCCACGTGGAAGTGTGGCTCACCCCCGACGAGGTGGTACTCGGCGAGGTGCACGGCCGCTGGGGCGGCGACTGGATCCACCGCATGCTGGCCCACGCCATCCCCGGACTCGACATCCACGGGCTGATCTACGACGACATGCTCGGCGTGGAGCGCCCGCACCCCGAGCCGGCTCCCTCGCGGGGCGCGGCCGTGCGGTACTTCACCCCGCCGCCCGGCCGGCTGGTCCGCGTCCAGGGCTGGGAGGAGGTGCGCCGCCATCAGGCGGTGCTCTACTGCGAGCTGACCGCCGCCGTCGGCGACCGCATTCCCACCGTGCGCCGGTCCACTGACCGCGTGGGGCTGGTCGTCGTCGGCGCCGACAGCGCCCGGGAGGCCGAAGCCACGGCGCGGGAGCTGATCGACTCGGTCGTCTTCACCGTGGAGGAGGACGGCACGCCCTGCTGACCTCACCCGGCCCGGCCGCTCCCACCTTTCCCGAAGGACCTCTGATGACTGACGCCATAGGCGTGCTCGGCACCGGCTCCTACCTGCCCTCCCGGATCGTGTCCAACGAGGAGGTGGCGGGCCCCGCCGGAGTCGACGCCGCCTGGATCGAGCGCAAGACCGGAATCCGTTCACGGCACCGGGCCGCCGCGCACGAGGCCACCTCGGACCTGGCGGCCGCCGCGGCAGCACAGGCCCTGGCCGCCGCGGACGTGGACGCCTGCGAGGTCTCCCTCATCGTCGTCGCCACCTCCACCCCCGACCATCCCCAGCCGGCCACCGCGAGCCTGGTGCAGAACCTCCTGGGCGCGGACCTGGCAGCAGCCGTCGACGTCAACGCCGTCTGCAGCGGTTTCGTCTACGCCCTGGCCATGGCACACGGTCAGCTGGCCGCGCAACGCCGCGGCGGCCTGGCCCTGGTGATCGGCGCCGACGTCTACTCGCGCATCCTGGACCCGTCCGATCGGGGCACGGCCATCCTGTTCGGGGACGGGGCGGGCGCGGTCGTCCTCGGGCCCGTCCCGCGCGGCCGTGGTCTGTACGCCAGCCAACTGCGCGGCTACGGCAGGGACCACGACCTGATCGGCGTCGCCGCCGGCGGGGCCCGGCTGCCCGCCTCGGAACGCACCGTCCGGGAGGGCGGGCACCACTTCCGCATGAAGGGCCGCGCCGTGCGCGAGTTCGTCTCGGCTCACGTTCCCAAGCTGGTCGACCAACTCCTCGTCGAGCACGACGTCCCCTGCGACGAGGTGCGGCACATGGTGCCGCACCAGGCCAACGGCGTCATGCTCGCCGAGCTGTGCGACGAACTGGCCCTGCCGCGGATGACCGCCCACATCAACGTGGACCGGGTCGCCAACACCGGGGCGGCCTCCGTGCCCATCGCCCTGGACGAAGCCGAACGCGCGGGACGTCTCGCAGAGGGCGACACCGTCCTCCTGGCCGCCTTCGGCGGCGGCATGAACAGCGCACTCGCGCTGCTCGAGCGCTGACCGGTGCCGGCCACGCCTTTCCTACCCACCCTCACCGAAGGAAACGGACACACCTCATGACCGCGCTGCTCCCGGACGGCAGACCGCAGCGGCTGCTCGCCGCCGCGACGACGACCACTATGTTGGGCTACGGCATCTATCTGACGGCCGGCGTGCTGTACCTGACGCGCGGTCTTCATCTGCCCGCCGCGCAGGTCGGCCTCGGCATGAGCGTCGCTGGGGCCGTCTCCCTCGCACTGGGCGTTCCCATCGGACACCTCGCCGACCGCGTCGGCGCGCGAATGGTGTACCCGGTGACGCTGGCCGTGGGCTGCCTGTCCATGGTCGGCTTGTGCCTGACCCGCGACCTTTGGGCGTTTGTGGTCTTCGCGACGCTCAACGCGGTGGCTCAGGCCGCGGGACCCGCGGCGCGGGCCCCGCTGGTGCAGAAGTACGGAGGCGACCGCCCGGCTGAGTTCCGCAGCTACCTGCGGGCGGTGACCAACCTGGGTATTGCAGGGGGGTCGGTGGTGGCGGCCTGGGCGATCGAGCGGGACACGCGGACGGCGTACGTACTGATCATCGGCGCGAGCGCGGTCTCCTACGCGGTTGGCGCGCTGACGGCGACCATGCTGCCGAGCCTGGCGCCGTTGCGCAGCCGGCCGGGGCCACGATGGGTGGCCCTGCGGGACAGGCCGTACGTGGCGATCACGATCCTGGACGGGCTGATGGCCGTGCAGTACCGCGTGCTCTCCGTCGCGTTGCCGCTGTGGCTGCTCGGCCGCACCTCGGCGCCGCCGTGGGCGGTGTCCGCCGTCATGCTGCTCAACACGGCCCTGGTCGTGTTGTTCCAGGTCCGCGGCAGCAAGGGGATCGACTCCGTCCCGGCGGGGGCCGCGGCTTTCCGGCGGGCCGGCCTCGCCTTCCTCGTGGCCTGCGGCGCGATGTCGTTGCTGCCAGGGCTGCCGTCCTGGGCCGTCGTGGTGGTCCTGCTGGCGGCGGTCACCGCACACACCGTGGGGGAGATCTGGCAGGCGGCAGGAGGCTTCGAGCTCTCCTTCGCCCTGGCTCCCAAAGAGTCCGTGGGCCAGTACCAGGGCCTGTTCGGCATGGGCCTCGGCCTCGGGACCACCCTCGGGCCGTCCGTCCTGATCGCCCTGTGCATCGGGCAGGGCAAGCTGGGCTGGTGGATCGTCGGGGCCGGCTTCGCTCTCACCGGCCTCGCCGTCCCGCCCGTCACCCGCTGGGCCCAGCGCAGCGCGGCGGCCCCCCTCCTTCAGGTGGACGGGGAGCAGGCGGCCCCCGCAGACGAGCACGGCGCGGCTCCCTCCGCGCGGGCTGCCGACCCGGTCGAGGCCACCGTGCCGTACGCGGCCGCCGAACTCTCCGGTGCGCCCCGCGAATGTGTCGAGGGGACGGGACATGCGTGATGCGGGCCGGTCGGAGCGGACGCGGGACTTGCTGGTGCGCGCCACGGCGCAAGTGATCGCCCAAGGGCGCCCCGCCGACGCCGGTCTGGTGACCATCGTCAACCGGGCCGGAGTGAGCAGAGGCGCCCTGTACCACCACTTCCCGTCCACCACCGAGCTGATCGCGACGGTGTACCGCCAGGCGCGGTGCAGGGTGCTCGCGATGGCGCGGGCACGGCTGGTCGGTCCCGCCTCCGAGGGCCTGGGATGCTTCCTCGCCGAGCTCGGGCGGGAGATGACCGACGACGAGGTGGTCCGTGCCGGCATGCAACTGGCCGCGGACGGCACCACGGGGCCACCGGCCCTGCGCGACGAGGTGCTGGCACTCGTCCGTACCTACATGCTCGGCCAGCACGGCGAGGACGAACCGGCGTCGGCACCGCTGGTCGAGGTGGCGGAGCTGGTGACGGCGGGGGTCACCACGGTCAGGTTCGACGCGATGGCGTTCGAGTCCCAGTGGCAGCTGCTGAAACCCCTGTTCGCCGCGGCACGGGCCGCGCCCGGCCGTAGCCCGGCGACGTGAGTGACGGTGTGCCGGGCGGGACGCCCGTTGCGGCACACCGCCGGCGCCCCGGCCTCAGCTGTCCGCGTCCGGCTCGCACGGCGCCGGGTTGGTGCGCAGCCTCAGCAGGAGCCCCGGTACGGCCAGACCGGGCAGTATGAACTGCCAGAAGGCGCTTACCCCTTGGAGCAGGTCACGACGCCCGCTGTAGACCTGCGACATGATCTGGAGGCCGGTGAAGGAGCCCACGATGGTCCACGCGGCGGCCTCGAGGTCGACTCCGGGCAGCAGCTCGCCCTGCCGTTCGGCGCGACGCAGCAGCTGGTACACGGCCGTCCGGGACTGTTCGTAGGGGGCCGCCCGTCCATGGGACAAGGACGTGTGCTCGGTGGCCAACCGCACGGCAGCACGCAACACCTGGTCCTCCTGCAGGCGTTCGGCGAAGCCGATGGTGAGGTCGATGACGGCCTGGACGGCCACCGGATGCTCGGGCATCACCAGGGCATCTTCGTGCACCGACATGAGGGCAGTGGCGATGGCCTCTTTGGAGGGGAAGTGGTGGTACAGCGAACCACGGGTCAGGTCGGTGCGGGAGAGGATCTCCGTGGTGCTGGCGGCGTCGTAGCCTCGCTGCTCGAAGACGCTGGCAGCCGCTTCCAGGATCTGCTGCCGCGAGCGTGCCCCTCGCTCCTGTTTGGCCATGCTGTGCCCCCATTCCGGGGTAAATAGTCTGATTTGTTTACACTGTATCGGCCCGGTGGTGTGGGCCTTCGTACGGGGTCGTGGGTGGTCGGCGCGGCCTGGGCCGGCGACGCGGACGGCATGCTCAGGGATGCCCTATGCGGAAGCCGACCCCTCGGACCGTGATGATCCACTCGCTCGACCCGAGCTTGCCGCGCAGGCTGCTGACGTGTGTGTCGACGGTGCGGAACTGCCGCGACGTACTGTCGCCCCAGACCTGCGACATGAGGTGACGCCTGGTCACCACGCGATCCGGATGGGAGACCAGCAGGTGTAGCAGTTCGAACTCCTTGCGGGTCAGCGCCACCGGTCGCCCCTCGAGTGTGACCTCCCGGGAACCCGGATCGAGTCGCAGCGGCCCCCGTACGACGGTCCGGGCGTCGGGTGACGGGCGGCGGACCCGGCGCATCAGGGCGTCCATCCGCGCCAGCAACTCGCGCATTCCGTAGGGCTTGACGAGGTAGTCGTCGGCACCGGCCTGCAGGCCCAGCACCCTGTCCAGTTCCGCCCCGCGCGTCGAGGTGGCGATGACCGGCGTGTCACTGACCGACCGGATGGCCCGGCACACCTGCAACCCGTCCATGTCGGGCAGGTCGAGGTCGAGGAGGACCAAGTCGACCTCCGTGAAGACTTGCAGTGTTCTGATCCCCGTTCCCGTACTGCGGGTGACGAAGCCCTGCCGGGTCAACTCCCGTGCCAGGGAGTCGGCGTCGGCGGGCTCACTCTCGGCCACGAGTACGCGCAGTGCCTCGGCGGCCGGAACGGGGTGGCCGACCGCGGCGGTCGGCGGCGCGAACGGCTCCCGGGCCCCCGAGCGGCGCCCCGGGAGGGGAACGAGGAGATCTGCGGCGTGCCGAGTCATCTGGTCCTCCCGGAGGGGCGCCATCGGTGCGAGGCGCATGAGGGCAACTTAACATACAGACTTATCTGTTTGTTGGTGGAAGCGGGATGCGGGCTCGATGAGCGGCCGCGCTTCCGCGTAAACGACGGCCGGCACGTCACCGATCGATTGGCGTACTCGCCAGGGGCAGTTGAGAGCCGGTGAAGGGGAGTCGGGCGAACCGTTACCGACGCGCTCAAGACCGTGCGAAGCCCCTCAATCGTGCATGGGGAAACTTTTACTGTTCGTACGTACAGGCTTGTCTGTATGTTGTCGCCAGCCGGGATCGGCCCACGGGGGGTGGCTGAGATCAAGCGACTTCCCCTGCCTTCATCGCGACTGACAGGAGTCCCTTGTGTCTGCTCTCACCGACCCGCCCCACGCGAACCTCGTCGACGTCCTCGCGCCGCACGGCGCACGTCACACCGCTCCCGGCCACGCCGTGTCCGGACACGCCGCCCCCCGTCACGCCTCCCTCGCCCACGCCAGAACGCTCACCACGACCGTCCCCCGTGAGTACGTCCACCGCAGTGCCGTCTCGGAAGTGCTCCTGACCGGCTGGAGACCGGCGGCGGGGGACGCCGCCACGCCGCGCTTCACGGTGAGAGCCCAGTGGCCGCGCGCACACACTCTGTTCTCGTGCGTGCGGGGCCAGCAGGACCCGATGATGATCGTCGAGTCCGTCCGCCAGATCGGCGCCCTCCTCGCCCACGCCGAATTCGGCGTCCCGTTCGGGCACCACTTCATGATGGATGAGATCGCCTTCGCCGCGGAGCCGGCCCTCCTGGCCGCACAGGCCACCCCCACCGAGGTCGAGTTGCGCACCGTCTGCCGCCCTCAGACCCGCCCCGGCGGGAAGCTGACCGGGATGCGTTACGACGTCGTCATCGTGCGCGAGGGCAGGGAGCTGGGCACGGCCCACGCGGCCTTCCAGTGCCTCACACCGGTCGTCCACCGCAGGCTGCGGGGGGAAAGGCCGACCACGACGACCCGGCCCCTTCCGCCCGCCGCCGCGCGGGCCTCGGTGGGCCGCCTGTGCGACCTGGACGTGCTCCTTGCCCAGCCGCAGGAGATGGGCTGCCTGCGCTGGGAGTTGCGGGTCGATACCGCACACCCCACCTTCTTCGACCACCCGGTGGACCACGTCCCCGGGATGGTGCTGCTGGAGGCCGCCCGCCAGGCGGCGCGCGCCTCGGCGGGCGCACCCGACCTGCTCCTGCTGACCCTGGACAGCCGGTTCCTGCGCTACGTGGAACTCGACGCGCCGTGCTGGATCGAGGTGACCTCGGTGGAGCGCCGCGACCAGGGCCAGGCCCTGGTGCGAGTGTGCGGTGTGCAGGGCGGCGAGAGGGTCTTCACCGCAGACCTGGCCCTGCAGGCCCACACCGCCTGAACCGTCGACGTCGGAAGGAGGCGGGCCGGCGTGCCAGTCGTGCTCATCAGCGGCGCCACCGGCTTCATCGGGGCGCACACGGTGACGGAGGCGGCGTCCCGCGGGGTCGCCTTGAGGCTCATGTGCCGTCGGCCGCCTCCGGAGTCGACCGGACACATCGCGGTCCAGGCGGACCTTGCCGATCCCGACAGCCTGCGCGGCAGTTGCGCGGGAGCTGACATCCTCATCCACTGTGCCTCCCACATCGGGGACTCCGTCGAGGACAACGAGACCGTCAACGCCCGCGGGACCGAGGCGCTGGTGCGTGAGGCGTGCCGAGCGGGCGTGACCCGCGTGGTCTATCTGAGCACGGCCTCCGTGTACGGCCGCGGAACCTTCCGGGGCGCCCGCCCGCAGGACCTCCCGCGGAACCCCGGCTCGCCGACCTCGGCGAGCCGGGCGCGCGCAGAGGACGCGGTCCTCGCCTCGGGCGGGATCGTGCTCCGGCCCCACCTGGTCTACGGCGCCGGGGACAGGTGGGTGGCGCCCGGCCTGGTGAGAATCATGCGCGCGGTGCCCGCCACGGCGGACGCCTGGGCATCCCGCCTGTCCCTGATCGCCGTCTCCGACCTGGCCCGGCTGCTGGTGGGCGCAGCGTTGGCACCCAGAGGAAACCTGACAGCCTCCATCTACCACGCCGCGCACCCCACACCGGTGGCCGCGGGGACACTCATGCGCGCCGTCGCAGTCTGCGCGGGCCTGGACTGGCCGGGCGGCGTGGCCGGCGCCGAGCAGGTGCGTCCCTTGCCGGCGGCAGCGGACGGTCTGCCGCCGGCCCTCGCGATGCTCCTCACCGACCACTTCTTCGACGCTGAACCCCTGTGGCAGGACCTGCGCCTGCCCCCGGGCGAGGACTTCGCGACGGGCTTCGCCCGGGTGGCTCCGTGGTATGAGCGGGCGTGGGCAAGGAGATAGGGCGGAGGTGCTGAGGATCTGAAACTGGACACCCCGTGGTCATGAAGAACTATCCGCCGCAGTTCAAGGCGGACGCGGTCGCGCTGTACCAGTCGCGGTCCGACGCGACGATTCGGCAGGCGGCCGCCGACCTGGGGATTAATACTGCAATCGGGTCTGTCCAGGCAACGGCTCTGTTCCGTAGTCGGTGGTGACGGTCGGTGGTCGTTATTGCAGCAGGATGCGGTGGCGGAGGAGGTCGAATCCTGCTCGGCCGTGCATCTGCCGCATGATCCTCTTGGTTCGGGTGTTGACGCCTTCGGTGCGGCCGTTGCTCCAAGGGAGGGTCAGTCCGGCATTGACGGCGGCGCGGTCGAGTTCGAGGCCGTTGCAGAAGCTGTGCAGGTGGGGCAGGTCGGCACTGCGGGCTTGGGCGATTCACCCGGTGAGCTTGGAGTCGTTGCCGCCGGCGGGCGTCAGGAGGGCGGCGAATTCGCGGATGAGGGTGGTGAGCTGGGTCATCTCGGGGCAGGCCGCGGTGAGGAGGCCGAGCAGGTCAGTGTCCTTGGTTCGTAGGCGTTCGGGGTGGGTGAGCAGGAGCCGGGCGAGGTGGCGCGGGGTTGTCACGGGGCGGTCGCCTTCGGCGCGGCCCTGGTTGAGGTAGCGGACCAGCAGGTTGGCGCTGCCGGTGTAGCCGAGTTCCCTGATCTCGTGGAGGAGGTGGGTGACGGGGACGGCTGGGTTGTCGGACCGCACCATCGTCGATCCCTACCGCGACCACCTGCGTCAGCGCCCCAGTTCTGGGTGGTCCAGTTCGGCGCGGCGTATGGCCTGGTTCAGGAAGTCGAGCTGGCCGCCCCGGTAGTAGGGCGCGCGGCCTTCCTTGTACCAGATCAGTTCCAGCATCCCCCAGCCGTCGTCGATGCTGCGGCCGTCGCGTGTGTAGTGAAAGCTGTAGATGGCCTTCGCCATGGTGGCGCTCAACTCCACGGTCTCCGTGACTCCGGGCCGAGCAAGAGTCGCATGGTCGGCCCGGATGCCGGGTGGCGTCTCGTGGTACATCAGAAACGCCCAGTCGCCTGCCTGTCCGAGGCAGCAGGACTCCCAGGCAAGGTCCCCGTAGTCGCGGCTGGAGCCTTCCATGCCGCGCAAGTCTGCCAGGCGCATCCCGGTAGCGATCTGTTCCGGGTCGGCTCCGTGGAGCAGGGCGATCTGTTCGGCGCTGACGTCCTTGCCGCGGAAGAAGGCAAGGTGGGTGTAGGGGTCCTGGTCGCGCCAGGAGTCGGAGATCCAGGCGAGGCGTTCCAACGGGTCACGTCCGCACGGCTGTGACGCATGCATACCGTCGACGCCGCCGCTGCGGAACCTGCTTCCCCACGCGGGGGCGATCCGGTCCAGCATCTCCGCCTGCTCGGTGACGAGATTGGTCGCCAGGCCCAGACTGGAGGAGCGGGTACGCTCCACGAGCCGACCGACGGCTTCCTCGGCGGCGAAGTACAGCACCTGGTCGAGGTCCCGGGTGGTGAAAACCGACGCATAGGGGCCGTGGTGGCCGTGCACAGTGCCGTCTTCGTCCAGAACGAGAAAGAGACCGCCGGGATC
Organism: Streptomyces sp. NPDC088354; assembly: GCF_044753585.1. NCBI lineage: Bacteria > Bacillati > Actinomycetota > Actinomycetes > Kitasatosporales > Streptomycetaceae > Streptomyces > Streptomyces sp. NPDC088354. The sequence goes on from NZ_JBIVNJ010000071.1 coordinate 16,624, forward strand.
GCCTGCGCGCTGCGAGTACTGGTCGGGTGATGTGCCGGTCGGCGGGAACATGGCGTCATTGAGCAGGTCAGAGCCTGCGGCTATCTGATGCCAGGCCCGTTTGAGTACGTCCTCCGTGATCTGCACGGGCGTCAGTATGCGGCCATGCACTGACATCGCCCTGCCGAAGAATGCCCCGGCACCTTCTCGCCTCTGTACTTCGAGAGGTCTACACAGTGGTGTACGCGGACATCATGCTGGCGGAACCGAGTAAGCGCGGATGCTCTCCTTGACGGGCGAGGGAATGCGGGTGGCGAAGTCTGATTTCCTCGTCGATAAAGTCCAGCAGGTGCGCGATGCGCTGCGGGATTCGTCGGCGAGCGTCGCGCTGTTCCTGGAGTACATCCCGCAGAACCTGCACGAGTGGCCGGACGTTCAGGTCAAAGCCGACGATGAGACGGCTGAGCAGGCAAGCACCATGGTGGCGAGAGAACTTGAGGCCGGGACCTCTTTCATGAACGCTCTCGGGCTCCTGCACGTCGATGGCCACTTCCAGAACATCCTTACCGACGGCAACGTCTGTTCTTCACGGACTACGGCCTCGCGATCTCCTCCAGGTTCGACCTGTCGAAGGAAGAGGCCGACCGCTTCGCCGATCACCAGACCTATGACCGCTGCTACACCGTCACCCACCTGGTGCAGTGGCTCGTCACCGCCTTGTACGGGTACGAGCGGGACGAGCGCAGCGCGTTCGTGCACGCCTGCGCTCGAGGGGAACCTCCGACGGGAATTCCGCCGCAGGTCGCGGCGATCCTCATCCGCCACGCCCCGGTCGCCGCAGTGATGACGGACTACTACCGCGAGTTCCGTTTTAAGATAAGGCAGACCCCGTATCCCCTGGAGGCGATCCGCCGGATCGGCGGGCCGGATAGCTTGTTCATTATCTGATGGAACGGGGTGGCCAACAGTCGGGCTACACGCGGGAGGATCCGGGGGCCCTGATCCGATTCTGCTGAACGGCCTGCCTGCCTTGCCCGTAGCCACCGCGCGCCCGATCGTCCTGACCGCTACTGAACGGCACCAGCTGCAGAAAGCGGCCTACGGCCACGGGACCCCGCACCAGGACCGCCCGCGGGCGCAGATCGTGCTGCAGGCTGCCCGGGGGGCTGGGCAACGCAGCGATCGCCCGCGGAACGGGAGCGCACCTAGACACCGTGCGCACCTGGCAGGGCTGCTTCTCGGGACGCATCAGCGGCAACATGCCGACCGCACCGGTCATCGCACCGCTTGAAACACCATTGGGAATCAGTGTGCGGCGGCCATCAGGGGCAGGACGTTCACCAAGGTCTCGCCGTGCGCGTAGCGGTGCAGCTGCTGCGTGATGAAGGCGAGGGACGCAGGGATGAAGGCGTCGGTGAAGGCCCCGACGTGCGGGGTGATCAGGATGCCGGGCTGGTGCCACAGCGGGTGACCGCTGGGCAGCGGCTCGGGCGCGGTCACGTCCAGCGCTGCGCGCAGCCGCCCGCGCCC
>NZ_JBIVNJ010000072.1:0-17812 GCF_044753585.1 Streptomyces sp. NPDC088354
GCTTTCAGCTTTAGCACGTTTCATGGTGCTGTGGTCAGTTCCATAGCCATGGGCGGGTTGTTCATTGCGGCGGGCGATCTGGGCCACAAGTTCGGTTCGCAGTTCAATTTCGGTAATTTTATTAATGTTGTCCCGGGGGGTAGTAAGGCCGGGGCTGTTGGTGGGGGACAGGGCCGGGCAATCCGCGGCGGCACTGGTACGGGCGTTGAGCCGTTGCCGGCTACGGTCGGCGGTAGCGGGGTGTTTTCGGGGACGACGGGGACGGGTGACATTCCGGCCGGGGCGGACTTCCCGGGGGCGGAGGTTCCTACCGAGTCCGGGGCCGTGCCACATGGCACGGCGGGTACGGGTTCGGGTTCGGTCAGGCCATCGGTGTCGACGTCGTCGTCGCCCGGTTTGGCGTCCCACACCGGCACCGGCACGGGGGCGGGGGTCGAGGGTGGTTCGCGTGGTGGTCAGTCGGCCGGCAGCGCGGGCGGCACACAGCACCCGGCCGCGGAACAGCACACGCACACCCGTCCGGCCACGGACGACACCACCGACACGGCCGACTCGGGCGACAGTGCTGGCAGTGCTGGCACGGCCGGCATGTCGGATGCGGCAGGTGTGGTGGGCAGCACGGACGCGACGCATACCGTCGAACCCGACGGTGCACCGCCCACCACGCATTCCCCGGAGACGGTGGGTGCGGTGGATGGGGGTGGTGCTCATGGCGTCGGGTCGTCGGGGCCGATGGCCGGTGTTTCTGGCTCGGGGGTGCCGGGGTCGTTGTCGGTGTCGCCGGGTTGGCAGGCGGCGCGGGCGGGTGCGGTGGTGTCGCGGTCGGATGCGTGGACCGGTGTGGTCCCGGCGCAGGACACCGGTCAGGCGGCACCGGTTCCGGGCGCACCCGTCCAGGCCGGTCCCGCTTTGGGGGCGGTGGGTTCTGGTTTCGATGTGCGTCGTTTCGTCCATGCTGGTGAGCCGGTGGTCGATGTGACGGTGGAGGTCGGCTTCTCCCACATTGGTGCTGTCACGGACACCGAGGTCCAGGCGGAGTGGGAGCGTTTGGCGGCCGGTGTCGAGCAGGCCTTCAACACGTCCCGGTATCCGCTGCCCAGTGGTGAGCGTCTGCATGTCACGGTGGCGCCCGCCCAGCCGGGTGTCCGGCCGGACTTGATCATCGAAGTGGGTTCTGCACGTTCCGAACGCCGTACTCCTGGCGAGTATGCCGAGCAGATCGGCCGTCACCTCGGGCTTCGGCCGGCCGATCACGGCACTCCCGCTCCGGAGCGGGCTCCGCAGGCGGTCCGAACCCTGTCCTCGAGCGAATCGGACGCCACCCGGCCGGGCGGGGTCGGGGAATCCGGCGCCGGCCCGGCTCGGGTTCGTACCGAGGGCAGCGCCGACGCGGTCTCGCCCGCGTTCGTGCCCGCGGGCGACGAAGTCCCTGGCGCGGGGCCGGCAACGGCCACGGTCAGCCATGGGGACCGGGATGGGGAGGTCTCGACGGGGACTCGGGCTGGGGGTGTCGGGGGCGTGCGCGCGGATCGCGCGTCACAGGTTCCGGCAGGGTTGTCCTCAGGGCCGGCACCTCACGCGCCTGCTGACGCGCCTGCTGATGTGCTTGTTGTGGGGGCGGGGGGTGGGGATGGTCCTGTCCGGATGGCGGGGCGGCGTGAGCTGGTGCCGGGGGATGGCAGGTGTCTGCTGTACTCGGTGCTGGTGGGTATGGAGCCTGATGTCTGGCCTGTGGGTCTGGGGGGGGATCCGGGGGGTCGGCATGCGGCTGTGGTGCGTCAGCTCGAAACGTTCGAGCGTGAGGGTGATCGTCTGGTCGGGAGGGTCGGGGAGGCCACGCCGTTGGGGCGTGCCGCGCAGGACCTGCACGGCCTGGTGGTGGGGTATGTCCGGGACGCGGGGCCGGGTGGTGTTCCGGCGGAGGTGGTGCGGCAGTACCGCACGGGTGAGGAGCAACTCGGTCGGCTGAGGGAGTCGACCGAGAGGCTGTTCACGCGGATCGCCCAGGGTGGGGTTCCCCGGGCTGCGACGCCGGGGGACCGGCTTGCGCTGCGTGCTCTGCGCGCTCTGCACGACAAGACGATGCGTGAGCGGGGTGTGGCAGGTTCCGGGCAGCCGGCTGTGGGGTCGCTTGATCAGTTCGGTGACCTGGTCGAGTATTTCTCGGGCGATGGCGGGTCCGACATTGTGCCCCGTATGGTCGATGCCGCGGTTGATGGGGCGTTGGACCTGCCGCTGGACCGGCATGAGTTCGCCGGTCTGGAGGCGTCGTTGCGGCGGTGGCAGCCCAACACGAGCACCTGGAGCAGTGACGAAGGCGAGATGTTCCCGGGTCTGGTGGCTCATGCTCTGGGTATCCGACTGCGTACCTTCACCGGGACCACCCTCATCGCTCAGGCCGGCCCTCAGCATGCCACCCGCAGCGTCGACGTCCACTACAACGGCCGCACCCACTACGACGCCGTCACACCACCCACCCCCACCAACACGACAGGCAGTGTGACGCCGGTCCCGTTCGCCGGCGAGCGGGGTCACGAGCTCACTGCGGAAGGCCCGGGCGTGGTGCGGGCCGTTGGGCAGTACATCGCCGACGAGGACCGCGCGCGCGGGAAACACACGCCGGAAGACCTGCCCTCGCGTCACCCCGCCTGGGGGCAGCAATCCTTCGTGCCCTCGGGCCGGCCACCACATGACTGGCGGGGCCTGCTGGACACCGGCCTGCCCACCACAACCGGCTGGAACCACCGCCCGTATGTCTGGATGGCCGCTACGCGCAACGAAAGCGCCGATGCACTGGACCAGGGCATCCTTCGTGACCGGCTGAGTCAACTGGTTCCGGGCTCTGCGGAGTACGACCGTGTGGACAGGGCTCTGAGGACCCATAACGCTGGCGACCCCGGCAACCTGGCCCAGCAGGCAACGACATTGCCCGCAACGAGAGAGGAAGACCACACCGAGGTCCCGCCAGGTGACACCCACCACGACACTGCAGGCCCCACAACCAAACCAGCCCCCAACGATCCGACCGGAAACGCCCCTCACACAACCAAGAAAAACACCCCCAGGCCAAGTACCCCCACTGCCGACGACGCCACACCGATTGCCGACCGCGGTGATGACACAACCGCCGCGGTGACAGACGATCCAGCCACGTCCTTGACCGTGACCGCCAAGGACCTGACCGGCATTGCGCTGCCACCCAACAGCCCCGCCGCCAGTGCCTGGGCCCTTAACCCCGATGTTGCCTTCACCGTGGGAGAACTACGCCTGGATCAGACAGCCACGGATGCGCTGCTCGTCCACCTCGCACACCGGCCCATAGCGAACAACACTCCCACCACAACGAACGCCAGACACAACACAGACACGGAAAGCAAAGCAACTCCGTACACGAGAAGTCCCTCCGAGGCAACCATGACTGGAGGAGTTCCGACCGCCGAATTCCTCACGATATCGCCGCTCGTCGAAGGTTATTCAGGAACCTCTTCCTGGACAGGGCAAATCAAAACTGGCGAGTACTTTGGCGCCCCTTATGAGGATGACATCGATTCTCTTTCCGATATTCCTGTGCAACCCGGGTGGCGCCAGGGGCCGCGTACTCAACCGCCCAGGCCTGCTTTGGCTTCAGGTACCTCGTCTACCTCGCACGACAGTTCATCGGTCGCCGATCGCCCTCTGCGGCTCGAGCCGAACCCGGCCCCGATGGTCGCTACTGCCGAAGGGGCACCGGAAGGTTCTGCGACCCGGGGTGGAGGTGACGCCACGCTTACCGGGCAGCATCTGCAGCCCACTCCTGCTCCGCCCCCGGCTGTTCCTGAAACTGATATCCCGGTGTTGGCGACCACCGTCGCAGAAGCCGAGACGGCCCCCGTCGTTAGGCCTGTGGTCACCTCTGCGGGCGCCGTCGGACCCGAAAGTCCCGAAAGGGAGCTGGCTAAGTCACCACCGGCACCGGAAACTGAGCTGCGCATCGGTGCAGCGGTCAGTGTCCATCCGATGGCGCGATTCTCGGCTGTCCCGCGAAAAGGACTGCCACTGCCTGGTATGGCTGATCTGGTCGAGAAGCTGAGAGCGGATCTGAAAGCCCAATTTTCGGCAGCTGGCTTGGCACCCCTCTCTGCGGAGGACGAGCACACCCTCGCGATGCTGCATGTGAAACTGGAGCAAAATTTCCGCTACCTGATAACGGCCCGGCCAGAAGAGATCAGCGGCTTCGTCACGAGGATCGGCGGCGCCGAGGTCCTCTTTACCATCGATCCGCAAAACCCGGTCCTCGTCCATAGTGAGCTGGCCGCGAAGGATGATCCGAAGGCACCCAAAGGGACCGCGACGAGCACTTCCACCTTCAACACGGGCTCGTTCTCGCACAATGCGACCGTGAACCGTACAGCCTATTCGGGGGCCCTGTCGCTCTCTGGGGGAATCGACCTCGGTACGGGGGTGGCAGATGCGCTCAGCTTGGGCGCCTCCGTCGGGTTGACGAGGAACGCGAAACACGATGGGACGAATACGGCGCATTTTGTCGAGAGCGGTCATGTCTCCAACCATCGGACCGGCAACTCGCTGGTGGCCTATGACCTCAACCTCTCGTACCGCATACGGGTAGACACTGGCATCCCTTGGAAAAAGATCGTCGCTAATAAACTGTCGAACGGGGACGAGAAGGTTTTCCTCTGGCTGGCCGATAGATTCCTCGGCTCACCTCCGAGGAGTACCACGGTCAATTCTGGAGTCGACAACATCCAGATTCCCGATATGCACATGGCACTCGCCTTGACGCGCATGCCCGAGTTGTACGACGCGGTCCTCTTGGGACTGCGGCAGAAGTGGTCGGCGAAGCTAGGTAGCCGATATCTTCGGGTGGGCAGCTGGGTATCGGACGAACTGCTGCAGGGACTCTACAACTATCACACCAATTTCGAGCACGCGACGGGCGGCGGGTTCAAATTTTACCTTCATGCCTCGCGTGGTGGCCGTACCATTGCCGCGATCCGACTCACGAGCGAGATACTGACGCCTGAGAAGGCGAGGGCCCGCGGTCTCGCGCCGGTGAATATGTTCGGTGCCACTCCCAAGAACAACGCCAACATCGAGACAGTTCACACCATTCTGCATGCCACGGGCGCCTCTCACAAGGTGAGCCAGGAACAGTCCGCCAGCGTCTGGGCGAAAGCGGACCTGGCACCTTCGCTCGGCAAGGGAGGGAAACTCGGTGTTGGTATCAAAGCTTCGGCGGGCGTCAGTAAGGAGAGATCACGGGGGACTTCCGGCAGCTATGACGGGTTGAAGGTCACTGTGTACCGCAACATCGGGCCGAACCCGTTCTACGCGGTGCCTGTGGAGCACACCATCCACGTGCAGGTCCGCGAACCGGACAGCACACTGCGAGATGTGCAGCCGATTCCCGACGTATCGGCGGAAGTGTCGCTGACAATGCCGCAGTCCGACGCCTTCACTCACGGATTCCCGGTGGACAGCGAGATGATCGAAGGGGGCGCACTGCGTGGGTCCGCCCCGGTGTCTGACGCGGTCCCGCCCCGTCAGGCTCCCGCCTATCTGCGTACAGGGGTCGGGTTGAGCCGCGTCCACGTAGCCCCCGAGACCGTCACAGAGATCGGCGATCACATCCGCACGGTATTGCGGGAGAAGGGCTACCTGCCCGACCCGGAAAACGTATTTGCGGGTGTTTCCTGGTTCCCGAAACAGACGGATGCCAAGATCCAGGCAGAAAAGACACTCGACAATTGGCTGCTCGGCATGGGCGACTACATGAATGCCATGATGACCGATGACGGGAATACTATCCGGCTGAAGCGGATAGGTGTCGGGACAGAGGAGTACGTCAACGTCACCCTGAAGGCCAGGTTCGACGTCAAGGACGTCCGTTACCAGGGCGCCACCGCAGAGGAGCGTCTCGCGCTTCTTCTCATGGCATTGCGCATCGCGTCCCAGTCGAGCGCAGGGGCTGAGCGGATATCAGGAGGCATCACTGCTGGCATCATCTACAAGGCGCTGAAGAACTTCGGGGTCGATTTCGGAGCGTCGTGGTCGAAGACGTCCAGCCTCGGTGAGGTCCAAGTCTTCAACCACCCTGTGCTTTTTGAGGCTACGGGAGATCTCCTCAAATTCCGGATCAATAAGCTAATCTTTACGTTGGAGATCGCCGAAGGTGTCAATGGGGTTCTCGGCCACAGGATCGGCGGCGTAACAGACGGTATTCACACGCACAGTTGGCCCGATCAAAGTGCCGATCTGCTCGTTTCCGACCTGCCGGTAGATGTCCCGGAGCGGCTCCCGAGCACAGGGGAAACGCTGCCTGAAGTCTTTGAGCAGGCCGTGATCGTCCACCTGGACACCAACGGCGTGACCGGAAGCGTGCAGTCCCTGCTGCCGGCGGACCTTCAAGGGCCCGGGTCCGCCACGGCGGACGCGTTCCGGCAGCTGACGCTGCACGAGACCCTTGTCGCGCAGTTCCCGCACATGTTGCAGGGTGCAGGCCACTTCGACCTCGACAGTGGTTCCGAATACGGGCTCCTGAAGAACGCCTACTCTGTTCTCTCCGGGAAGGCCAAGGTGATGGAAGCGACATTCCTCGGTGCCACCGCCGAGCCTGTCGTTCTCGCCCAGATAGCCCTGCTGCAAGCTCAGGCCAACAGCGGTCAATCACAGAGCCTGCAGATCGGCGTGGGTCCGGCAGGCGTCTCGGTTGGCGGACCGGCTGGCGATGCGACAGCCAGCGGCTCCTTCGGCGCCGGGTTGTCCATCGCGCGTGGCATGTCCTGGTCGCAGACGCTGACCGGCGGGTTCGAGCAGATCGCGCTAGCCATCGGCACCGGGTATCTGTACGCCGCCAACTCTGAGATGACTTTCAGCGTCGGCTGGTTCAAAAACGGCACCTTCGTCCGAACCGACAAGGGTAATGGCACCACAGCTCCCCGGCTCCGACAGACGATCTTCATCGTCTCGGAACATGACGCATTGTCCTTCTATGCTGACAACGAGCTTCCGGTCTCTGACGAACGCCTCGCCGAGGTCGTGACGCAATGGCACAGCCCCAAGCCACCGAGCAGCAGCACGCTTATGGCGCGACTGCTGCTGCGCTGGCTCGACGACCGTACTGGGCTGCCCGAGGGAACCGACTTGGAAAGGCTTGCCGAGGTGGTACGGGGACGCCATAATGCAACACGGCCGCAGGTCCGCAACCGGATACTGGACCGCAAAGTGCTGCAGCGGTTCAACGAGGCGTTCCCTGACCAGAGCGTCGAGCCCGTCGAGCTGCGCCCGCCATCCTATCTTGCGGCCTCGTACGAGCCCCATCGGCTCATCGGTCCCGCGGCTATATCGGGGATCCGCTACGAGGACGGCCGCACGCTGTGGGACACCGTCCGTGAGCTGGTGGAGCAGGTAGCCCCCGGCCTGCTCAGCACCTCACCCCTGGTCAAGAGTGTGCACGGCAGGCGGCAGGGGAAGGTGCACGGTGGCCTGATGACTCTGCAGACCATCTTCTCCACGCGGTCGGCGATCTTGTACCTGGACCTCCTTGACGAGAACGGAGTGGAGATCTCCCTGCCTCACCCCAAGGGGCCCCTTTACGAGGACGTTGTGATCAGGGTGTCGACGTTGCTCACCGGGGCTGCCGAAGCTCACCAGGAGCGCAACGACGCCAGTCTGGAGTTCTTTCTTCACGGGCAGAATGCCAAGACGGTCTCGCAGAACGGCTCCCGTACTGTGAAGACATCGGCCAACTTCGCCCCCGGAGGCCCCGCCTTCAGTGGGGCGACGGCCGTGGAGAGCTTCCTCGGCGGGAGTTCGGAGGTGGCCCTCAACGAGACGCAGTACTGGGAGAGCATCTTCGGCGACGACGGCTGGCAGGTGGAATTTGAGGCGCGAATGCGCACACGTGTCGAGGTCGGGCTACGCGACGTTCCGCGCAGCGATTTCAATAACGCCCTCATGAGAGCTGACAGGTTGCTGGCCGATCGCTCACCGGTCGTCCGCTTCCTGAGCGGCACCATGAAGATCTCTGTTCCGGGTTCCATGACCACGATGGGCCCGAAGAAGGAGTATATGTACAAGCTGCCGTCCTCGATTCCGGTCGATCTGCCGGTGAACAAGCACCCGGTGGGATTCCTGCTCACCGGCGGCCGGCACCGGCAGATAGGAAGTTTCCTCAAGGCCATGTATGGGGATCGCGTCATGGTGAAGGGGGGCCATGGCGACACGTTTCTGCCCGCGATGACTTCGCAGTCGATGCTGACCGCGCAGGCGGTGCGCAGGCAGACGAGGGACTACCAGCTCTCGGCAGGCTACGCCCCGCCCGCCTCTCCCCTCAAGCGTGCTCGGATCACTATGGACACCCAGTTCACCGACTTGAGGGTGCTCGACGAGTTCGATGGGGCCGGATTCGGCACCTACTTCAAGTACATCACCGCGGTCACGACCGCCCGGCAGACCAGCCATGGCGCGGCGTTCAAAGCTGACTTGTCCAACCAGGGCGACTTTCCCAAGACACACGATTCCCACGGTGAGGGCACGTCCCTCCAGTACTCCGCTGCAGGCGACGTAAAAGCAGCGCATCAGGATCAGCCCCGTACGGAAGCCTTCGCGAAAGAGTCGAAACGTATCTTCTACATCGCGGTGACTGGCAGCTTCCGTCTCCACGCCAAGTTGACGCAGGGCCATCTCATGTTCGGCCGTAGACCTACCCCGCGCGGCACCTTCAGCAGCCAGAGGTTCACGGGCGAAATGCACCTCCTCGTCAACGAGGACGACTACCGTGGGATGGCCGAAAGCCTCCGCGAGCACCGCAAATTGAACGCGGACACCGTCCAGAGCTGGGACCGCGATCCGAAGTCCGTCCAGCATTTCGACCTCGCAGGCATCCTCGTTGAGATCGCGCGAGACAGCAGGGCCCATGCCGGTGTGGCGCCGGCACTCGTGGCACGCGCCATCGACGACCGCATGTTCCACGGGAACCAGCGGCTCACCGGGCCGAGGAAGTTGCAAAAGCGCGCGAACCGGAACCGTCCCAGGATCACCGACAGCCGCAGACTAGTCCTGGAATTCGACGCCGACCGCGTTGCACAAATGCCGGGTGCGGCCCCGGTCCTTGTGTTCGAGGAGCCCGGCCCGGGTGTTCTCGGGCCCGATCAACCGGTCCTGAGCTCGAACGTCATCCACCTCACCAGCCGGGTGGCGATGACCCTCAACGCCTACGTGGAACTGAAGATTGTGCGGAACGGTAAGCTTGATCGATGGTGGTTCCACCCAAAGGGCCGGATCTTTGCCTTTGACCCAGAGGGCAGGACCGACGACGCGCCGCTGTTCCTCGACGATGCGGTCAACAGGCGGATCCTGACACGCGAGCTTGCCAGGGAGGCCCAGATCTGGGGCTTGGAGCCCAAGGACATTGGACAGTTGGAGAGGACCTCGTACAGCCGTGACCTGACCCTAGGACAGGCGGTACAAGAGAAGGTCGACGAGTGGCACGAACGGCTCGATACTATCGACCAGGATCTCTGCGAGATCCTGGAGACAACCCACCTCATCCACCAGGCACTGAGTACCAGCCAGATCCTGACAGACGGCGATCAGCAACTTCAACGGTCCACCGCTGAGGCCGTCCAAGCCCTGCGGGACGCCGCGCGAGGAAACCGCGAGCTGAGCGGCGACGACGTGGAGCGGTTTCGCCAAACCAGATCCCGCGCGGGCGAGCAGTTCGTCGTCGCATCCGACGGCACGGCACATGACGAAGCCCTTCCATCCCCGTTGCCGTCGGCGGACGGGCGGTATCTCCCACCCGAGGGGAAGGCCGGCGTGTCCCACGCACGCGCTGACAAAGACCGCTACGGCAACCTGCTCCCGCTTCCAGGGGATCCCGCGGCACCGGACATCCCGTTGCAGTTGCTCACCTTCGATTTCGCCCGACATTCCCTGAGGCTCCGCAACCCTGGGTTCAACCAGATTGATGAGCTGGCTACCCGGATCAGGGAGGCGATCCGGCACCGGAGCCAACGAGGCCTTTCCAAGCCCGCTATCACTATTTCGGCCGGCGGCAACGGATCCTGGCTACTCGGCGGCGGCAGTCGGAGCCGCCGGGCCGAGGAAACGGGCAGGGCGCGAGGAGAGGCCGTCCTGGAGTACCTCCGCCGTGCACTAGGCACAGATGCTGCGAACGTCAGATTCGACAGCCTGGTCAACCGCGGCCGGAACCTGAGCGACGCGACGACAGCGGAGCAGCAGCAGTTGGCTAAAGGCAAAAGACGACGCCGCACCGTTGTCGAAGTCCGGTTCGATGACGGCCCAGCGACGCCGAAGGAGACGCATCTGGACGTGAAGGGCTCACTGCCCTCGATATCCGAGGAGGAAGAGAGCGGGCCCCGTCCCCTTACCGAATCCAGAGCCGAATTGGGTCCTGATGTGTCGGCTGGACCGTTGCCAAGCGAGCCCGAACTGAGGGGATCCGGGGGTGAAATCACCTCACCGGCTCCCCCCGGAAGTACGATCCCCCGTTCGGGGATCGCTGGCCCCGTGAAGTACCCCGATGAGCCGCAGCCAGCAGGACTCGACGCGACGATGGGCTCTAGTGAAGTGCCGGGAGCCATGGCGAGGACCACACCGGCCCGGATGGACCTCGACACGCTCGCGAAGTTCAACGTCACTCCGACGCTTGGCCAGAAGGCCGAAGCATTGCTTTTGGGAGGGCCAGCGCCCGAGGTGGAGCTGAGTTCGGAGCAGCGTGCGCAAGTGTCGGCGTATTCGGCCGGTCCCACTGACCGGTCGCCCTCGCAGGATGCCGCATCGGGCGGCGGCCACCTGCCGTCCGGTGACTTGGTTCCTGGGGCGGAGGATAGGCGCGGCGCCGGTTCGGCGAGGGCTGAGGACGTCGCCTTGCCGCCAGGGGAACGTTTGAGAGTGTTGTCGAGAGGGTTGTGCCTGCTGCACTCCGTGCTGGCGGGCATGCCACCCCAACTCTGGCCCCTGGGATTGCACGACGGCTATCCCGGAGGCGCGCATGCTCGGCATCAAGCGGTTGTGCGTGGCGTCGAAGGGGGCGGCCTCGACGACGTTGCTCTGAGCGCTGCCACGGACGCCTTGCGTCAGATGGTCCAGCAGTACGTGCAGAATAGGGGGCGGTCGGGCATTCCGTTGGAGGCGATCGTGCCGTTCCGCAGGACTGAGACTGAGACCCGTAGGCGGTGGGAGTTGCTCACCAGCCTCTCCGACGACGAGTTGCGTCAGCGGATGCGCAGCACGGGCGTGCAGAGCATCACGTCGTCGGGATGGTTGAGCCCGCAGGCCCTGCGTGACCTCTACGTGAGGACGCGGGCCCGCAAGCTCGTGGAGGCGTCGGGCCCGTTTCCTTCTTCACCGCAGGCGGCGGCGATGCTGGCAGCGAGCGAGGTCCCGGTGACCACGGTCACGCCGGGTAGCTGGAAGCTGGACGATACCGCACTGGGAGTTGAGGCCCAGTTTGCGTACGTGACCGAGCACGCCGTGGGCGGTCTTCCGCTGGAGCTCATCGACAGTCGTGACCTTCTGATCGGCGCTGCCGTGGACGCCACAGCACGCGAGCCGCTGTCTGATCAGGAATACCGGGCGCTGAATGCGGCTGTGCGCGCATGGGCCTGGGCCACCGATGAGGGCGAGATGTTCCCGGCACTGGTGGCCCACACCCTCGGTGTGCGGCTGCACGCGTTCTACGAAGCCGGTGGGCGCACAGAACTATGGTCCACGCTTGGACCGCAGGCATCCAGTGGTTCAGTCAGCGTGTACTACAACGGCTTCGACCACTATGACGCCGTGCGCATATCCGCCACCGTGCCGCCGGTCGCGGAGGGCGCTGGGCCACAGCACGCTGGCGGGTTTGAACAGGACCCGGATTACTGATTTCTAATGGTGTTTGTCAGGGGCTTCGGTGGCGCTTGGCGATCAGGTCCCGCCGGTGTGAGCCCGCGTTGGGGCGGCTCGGTGGTGAAGGTGCGCTGGTCTCGGATGAGGGCCGCCCAGAGCACATCAAGGCGGCGTCGAGCGAGGGCGAGACTCGCCTGTTTGTGGGTTTTCCCCTCGCTTTGTTTGCGCTGATAGAAGGCCTGTGATGTAGGGCAGCAGCGGGCGGCGACTTGGGCGGAGAGGTAGAACACATGCAACAGCGGCGGTGGTAGCGGTGAGGCCTGCGCATGTTGCCGCTGATCCGGCCCGAATCCTTGGGCGCAGTTGCCAGTCCGGCGACGCCGGCGAGCCGACTGGGGCTGCCGAAGGCGTCCATACCGCCGCCGGTGCAAGCGTGAACTCGGCGTCGTGCATATGCCGATGTCGGGCATGCTGGTAATGACCTCGGCGTGCTCGTGCTGACGGAACCGGGCCTCGATCGTCGCGTCGGTGCGGGCGATTTCCTCGTCCAAGGTCATCACCGCCCGTGCGAGGGTGTGCGCATGGTGGCGGCAGTCCTCTTTGTCAGGAACCGTGGTTTGCTGAGCCTGTGCCGCCTGGACGGCGACCGCCGCCACTGCCCGAGCACTTCTGACCTTGCGGTCCGAAAGTCAACTCCCAAACCGGGCCTGCCCGATACGGTGCAGGCGGCCGGGGTCGGGTAACAGCTCAGCAGGGCGAGTGAGGCCGGGGATGTGCTGTAGTCGAAGGCACGCTCCAGGGCCGCGAAGTACTCCAGGACCTGCGCGCGGGTCCGGTCGGCGGTGAGGTCATAACGCTGGGCAGTGAGGATCCGCAGGTCTATCGCGATCTCGTCCCATTCCTGCAAAGACTGCAGGTCACGCCGCATACGGGCCTGGTCCGCGACGACGTAGGCCTCCTTCGCGTCGGTCTTCCCGTCACCGGGGTAGGAGCTGGAGGCGTGCTGCACCGTCCTGCCCGGGATGTAGAGGAGTCGCTGCCAGTGTCCGGTCAGCAGCACGATCCATGGCGCGGCCCCGCCGGCGTTCAGGTCGACCGCCCAGGTCGCCGGATCGCCGTCGCCCAGGACCAGCACGTCGCTCAATAGTCTCAGCAGCTCAGGCTCGTCGTTTGGCAGTCGCCTCGACAGAACCTTCGCCCTGTCCGCATCGAGCGCTGGTTCGCGTCCCCTTGGTTGCCTGGGTCGAGGCTGATGGCACCCTTCTGGCTTCGCCGGTGGTGTCTTGCTCGTGCAGCACGCCTGAGGCTCGTCCGCTCGGCATGGCCCGCGGCCGGTGCCGATGGGCCGGGGCGGCGAACCGGAGTGGGCTGTGGGCGCGCCTGGGGCCCTGTGTGTGGGTGGGCTCAGGCGTGGTCGGGGTTGTCGTTGGGTGGAGTGGTGGGGAGGGTGAAGGTGATGCGGGTGCCGGGGGTGTGGGCGGGGTCGAGGGTGATGGTGCCGCCGTGGAATTCGACGATCTTCTTGCACAAGGCGAGGCCGCTGCCGCTGCCGGGGTAGTTGTCCTTGGTGTGGAGGCGGTGGAAGATCACGAAGATGTGGTCGGCGAACTCCGAGTCGATGCCGATGCCGTTGTCGGTGACGGTGAAGCGCCACTGGTCGCCCTCGGGTGTGGCTCCGAGGTGGATTGCGGGGGTGCGGTCGGGGTGGCGGAATTTCACGGCGTTGGAGATCAGGTTCTGCCAGAGCATGCCCAGCTGCGTAAGGTCTCCGGTCAGTTCGGGCAGATGATCGCGGGTGATCGTGGCGCCGGATTCATCGATGGCCACGCTGAGGTTATCCAGGGACTGGTCGACGACGTGTTGAGATCGGTGGGCTGGTGTTCGCTGGGTAGCCGGCCGACGCGGGAGAAGGCCAGCACGTCGTTGATGAGGAACTGCATGCGGGTGGCGCCGTCGGCGGCGAAGGCGATGTACTGGTCGGCGCGGTCGTCGATCTGGCCGGCGTAGCGGCGCTGGAGGAGCTGGGTGAAACTGGCGACCTTTCGCAGCGGTTCTTGCAGGTCGTGGGAGGCCACGTAGGCGAATTGCTCCAGTTCGGTGTTGGAGCGCTTGAGGTCAGCGGCCTGTGCGTCCAGTTGCTGTCGGGCCTGTTCGCTGAGCGCGATCTCGTCGGCCAGTCGTCGGCGCATGGATTCCAGGTCGGCACCCAGGTGGCGCAGGTCGGCCGGGCCGGTGGTAGTGATGGGGCGGGCGAAGTCGCCGCGGGTGACGGTGTGGGCATCGGCGCCGAGCCGCGAGAGCGGGCCCGTGATGCCGCGGCGCAGCCCTTCGAAAATCAGCACGGCCAGGAGCACGATCACCACCACGATCGCGATGAGTACCTGGTCCTGCAGGTGCTGGGCACCGGTGAGGTCGCGGACTGCCGAGGTGCGGTCATCGCGCAGATGGTCCTGCTCTGTGATCATCGCTGCGCGCAGCTGGTCGAATGCCGCTTTGCCCTCTGTGGCGCGCTCGCTCGCCACCGGCACCGGTGCGCCGGCCGGGGCAGCCGCGCTCGGGCCCGCGAAGCGCCGCTGCCAATCCTGCGAGCGGGCCAGAACTTTTTGCAGGTCCGAGCGGCCTTGCGGATTATGCACCAGCAGCTCGCGCAGGCGGTCGACGGCCGTCTTCTGATCCGCCAGGCCCTGCCGGTACGGTTGGAGGAACTCCTTCTGCCCGGTCAGGCCGTAGCCGCGGATGCCGGTCTCCTGGTTGACCAGGGCGGCTTCCAGATGTATGGAGTTGGTCAGGGACGGAGAGCGGGTGTCGACCAGATCCCGGGTGATCGACGTGGCACGGTTCATCGCCCACAGCCCCACCCCGCCGAGCAGCACGAGCACGACAAGTGCCGCGCTCACGCCACCAGCAGCCAGCGCCGCGTCGTCCAGCCTGCGTCTGCACGCCGGGTAGCGCCCTGCTCTGCCATCATCACGATGCTCCTGGGGTTTCCAGCCGGCCCTCGCGCATGTGTGCGGCGGAAACACTGTACCCGGTTACGACAACTCTTGTTGTCACCTCAAGGGTGTGCGCCTACAGTGGGCGCATGCCTGGCATTCACTTCTCATTGCGGATGAGCGAGGACGAGATTGCCGCGCTCACTGCCGGCGCGGTCGACGACCTCGTCGGTGAACTGGTCGGTCGCGCGTTTCAGCGCCTGCCCGGGGGCGAGAACCCGCCCGCCCAGGCCGAGACCCTGGCGCATCTGCACATGCTGGTCCACCTCAAGCAGGCGATCGAGCGCTTGGAGGAGAATGCCGCGCACGAGGCGGCCGATGCCGGTGCCGGCTACCCGCAGATCGGCCGGGCGTCGAATATGACCCGGCAGGGCGCCCGCCGCCGCTGGCCGGGACTGATCACGCACGAACCCTCCCCCCACGCCGATCCCCGGAGCTCTCGATGATGATCGCCCCCGCTCGCCCCTACGACGTGCTGCTGGTCGAGGACGACGTCGCCGACGCGATGCTCATCGAGGACGCCCTCACCGCGCGCGGTACCCGCAACCTCACCCAGGTCCAGGACGGCATTGCCGCCTTGGACTACCTGCGCCGCCCCGGGCAGGCCCGGCCCGACCTGATCGTTTTGGATCTCAACATGCCCCGCATGAACGGCCGCGAGCTGCTGGCCGTCATCAAGAGCGATGAGGACCTGCGGACGATTCCGGTGGTGGTCCTGACCACGTCCTCGGCGCCCGACGACGTCACCGCCGCCTACCGCCAGCACGCGAACGCCTACGTCACCAAGCCCGTCAACCTCGACGACTTCGAACGCGCCGTGCAGAGCATCGACGCCTTCTATCTCGATACCGCCACCAAACTTCCCCGCCAGTAGCAACCCGATGGTGCTGCCCTGCCACCGGAGAGCCGAATGCGCGGCGTTAATCGGGGTGGGCGGGCAACGTCCTGGGGGCGTGAACAGGAACATGGAACAGGTAAGGAGGGGGGCGCTGACATGCAGATAGTGGCCGATGGCGTTGTCCAGGAGGCACAGGATTGCGGCACGGCGGAGGGGCTTCCGGAGGTGTCCGGCACGATGACGGCGCCGGAAGCGCGGCAGGTTTCCAAGGTGATGTTCGCCCGCCTGCAGACGCTGGAAGAGGGCACCGCGGACTACCAGTACGTCCGTAACACGCTGATCGAGATGAACACCGCTTTGGTGCACTTCGCGGCCTGTCGCTTCTCCCGGCGCGCGGACCAGATGGAGGACATCCTGCAGGTCGGCACGATCGGTCTGATCAAGGCGGTCGACCGCTTCGACCCCGACTACGGGGTGGAGTTCGTGACCTTCGCCCTCCCGACCATCTTGGGCGAGATGAAGCGGTTCTTCCGCGACACCAGCTGGTCGGTCCACGTACCGAGGCGGCTGCAGGAGCTGCGCCTCGACCTGGCCAAGGCCACCGACCTCCTGGCGGTCGAGCTGGACCGGGCGCCCACGGTGGCCGAACTCGCGGCCCGTCTGGAGATCGGCGAGGACGAGGTCGTGGAGGCGATGACGGCCGCCAACGCCTACTCCGCCGCCTCCCTGGACGCGCCGCCCACCGAGGAGGGCGACCACGGGAGCGCGTGGGAGGAACGGCTGGGCTACGACGACAACGCTTTCGGCAAGGTGGAGGAGATCGAGACGGTCAAGCCGCTGATCCGGCAGCTGCCGGAGCGAGACCGACTGATCCTTTCCCTCCGCTTCGGCCACGACATGACCCAGGCGCAGATCGGCGCCGAGCTGGGCATCTCCCAGATGCAGGTCTCCCGTCTCCTGACCAGGATCCTCACCCGCCTGCGCACGCAGGCTCTGGCCCTTCCGTAGCCCTTACGCCGGATCGTCCGCCCGGCCGGGGGCCCAGCGGCGGCCGTTGCCACCGCATCCCGGCCGGGCGGACACCGCACACCTTACGGCCCGGCCTGTGTATACCGGCCGGAGGGCCATAAACACGGGCTCGCCTGCCCGGCGGCCCGCCACCGGGTGCACACAGGTGGGGCGGCTCGCCGGGGATGTTTGCGCTGGTTCCGGGGCACGTTGCTGGCGAGCCGCCTGTGGTGGCGTCTACCCCGGAACGGGGTGGGGGAAGTGCGAAGGGTGGGGTTCGCGGCCTGATCGGCGGCACGGGCCCACCCTTGGATGTGGGTTGTGTGAGTTCACCATCGGTACCAGCGGCGGCGTCCGCCGCCTTCGGCGGCCCGGAAGACGAAACCGAACGCCCACACCAGCACGATGATGGCGATCCACCACAGCGCTTTGAGGGCGAACCCCGCACCGAAAAGGACCAGGGCGAGTAGCAGGACAAGCAGCGAAGGAACCATATCGTCAACCTCCTGAGCGTGCGTCTGCTCCGCAGACCGGCTACCACGCGTGAACAGAGCGGAGTCGGCCCCGAGAGGGCCGATCTGGGTGCCGCCGTGGTGCGGGGTCAGTGCGCCAGGTGCAGTTGGTGGTGGGAACGTGCGTGGACAGTGAGGGGGTGTGCCGGGCGAGCGAACGGGCGCGCTGCCACTCCGCTTTCGGGTCGGCTTCTACGACCGCCTTTACATCCGGTGTGATGCGCTCTTCGTGCTCATCGACGTGATCGCGTGCGTGGACGACGGTCCGGTTACGACCCTGATCGAGCTCCGCCCGGGTCCAGCGTGGCTGGCCGTGTCGTCCTCGTGGCGGGTAGCTTCGCGGGGCCCGGGCCCGCGGGGCCCGCCCGGTCAGGACAGGGTCACGGGCAACGGCCCGCCGGGCGGGCCCGGGTGACGAGGTCGAAGGCTGTGGTGGTGGTGTCGAGCCAGAGCACGAATCGGATCAAGCTTGATTCCCGGATGATGAGCGCATGCGCATCAGCCATGAGGCAATGAGCCTTTTCAGCGAGGCCACCGATCGGGTGACGGTCGGCCGGTCGGCGACTCGTGCAGAACGGACGAGGCTCCTCGGCGGTTGAGTGAGATGT
>NZ_JBIVNJ010000073.1:0-16929 GCF_044753585.1 Streptomyces sp. NPDC088354
GGGGTCAGCTTCGCGTACGAGCCGACCCAGAGCATCGCGACGAACGGGATGACGAGGCAGACGCCGGCGATCACACGGGTGGGGGTGACCACCGGTGGCCGGACCGGAGTTCCGGTTTGGTTCTGTGACACTACGACAATCTCAATCTATAAAGATGGCGGCCGTTCGAAGAACGAATGCCCACTTGTCGAGCTCTCAGATCCGACTGTCCGCACGAACGAGGCCGCCATCTCGCGGAATTACCTTCATGTACTGCTACGACAGAGCGAGCGACGGGCCGACCATCGGACGGCAATTGATCTGGTTTCTCGCCCAAGCGAGAGAATCCTAGTTTGGTGCGAGGTGCACAGATAGAACCTGAGAGCCAGATGCCGCACCATCTTGAACGTCTTGTCCTCGGCGTTCGCGCGGCGGCGGACGGCCGTGCCGAGCGGGGCGAAGACTGGAGCGTGGGCGCGGCCGGACGCGCGCCGCGCGCCCGGCGGAGCGTGAGCGGGGCCGGGTGCCTTGAAACCTGTAACAGCCCTGCTGGCGAGGCTAGGGCTGCCCGTAGGATTCTGGCGACGGCCGGGCTACAGCAGCACAGCCTCAACCGACTAGCGTCTCGAAGCCTGAGTCATCGCAGTAAGAGACCACACGGCTCTCGGCACCTGTGTCGCCCTCAACAGCTGCTGCGGTGTCGTTGAGGATATGGCTGCCATTGCGATCCAGACCCTCACGATCCAGTACCTTCGCGGCGGCGACAGCCGGATACCCGGATACTTCGAAATCGTCGAACTCGCTGGACTGCCCGCTTTGACCGTCACCTCCGGAGACGCCTCCAGCGCTTACAGTTTCCAACCTGGTTGATTGGCAGCTGAGTTTCGGCAGGCCAGGTACGGGAAGAGGTGAAGCCCCTGGTGGATGGGTTGTCGACGAAGAGCAACCTGTCCGCCCGGAGCTTCGTGTGCTTGTTTACCCATCGGGACTCGATCTGTCGAGCTCGACCCTTCGATTCCTGTCGGCACTGCTGAGCGCCCGGCGCCGCGAACGCGGCACTCGGTGGCGTCGGCTCACACCGGACCGTCAGGCCCTCCTGGTGCCGGCGCATCACACTAGCGGACACACCTATGCCCAGCTAGCCGCGGGCTTTGATGTCGGGATCGCCACGGTCAACCGGTATGTCGCCGAGGCGGTCGAGCTCCTGGCGTCCCGGGCTTCGGATCTTGCCACTGCGATCTCGGGACAGCTGGTCGAGCAGCACGGGCCCCTGCCGAGAGTTCGGCAGGGGCCCGCGGTGCAGGAGCTGCGGAGGGCCGGACGCGTCCTCGATGAGCGACATGCCGGCCCGCATCAGCTACCGTCTGCGGCCGGCCTGACGGCCCCGCCTCACTTCAGGTGCCGGGTGAAGAACTGGGCGGCGGCGTCCCCCGCGAACTGCGGGACGCCGGTGTGCCCGCCCATGTGGGCGTGCAGGGACTTCTCCTTGGAACCGAAGGCGTCGAACAGGTCCAGGGCCGTCTGCCGGTCGTTCCCCTCGTCGTCCCACTGCAGCAGGACGTACAGCGGAACGGTGACCTGCCGGGCCTCGTCGAACAGGGCGCGAGGCACGAAGCTCCCGGCGAACAGAACGGCGGCCGAGAGGCGAGGTTCGACCGCCGCCAGCCGGACGCCGATGGAGATCACGCCTCCCGAGTAGCCGATCGGGCCGCCGATCTCGGGCAGTGAAAGGAGGGCGTCCAGGGCGGCCTGCCATTCAGGGACCGCCTTGTCGACCAGCGGGAGGACGAGGGCGTCGATGATCTCGTCGCTCACCGGTTCGCCGGCCTTCATCGCCCGGCGCAGGTCGGCGCGGGCCTGCTCGACGGCCGGCCAACGGGGCCGGTCGCCGCTTCCGGGCAGTTCGATGGTGGCCGTGGCGAAGCCGTCCGCCGCCGCGTGCCGGGCCCGGGCCACCAGTCGGGGGTACATCGTGTTCAGCCCGAGGGGAGGGTGCCCGAGCAGGATCAGCGGCGCCGGTGCGGCGGCGGATGCCGATGCCGGTGTCCACAGGAGGCCGGGGATGTCACCAAGGGTGAATTCGCGTTCGAGGACGCCGTCATCGAGGCGTTGCTCGGAGGTGAAACGCATGGTCGTGCCTTTCGGGAGTGCACTGGAACGGCGCTCCCGGACGACCTATCGCCCGACCGTGGCTCCGGAGGGGAGCACCCATGTGGAAACTGCGTTCACGGGTACCACCTCCTTGATCTCTCGCACGGCCTCCGAAACGTAGCAGTGGCCGCTCCCGTCCGCCAACGTTTTCTGCGCAGTCTCCGCCGCCGATGCCACGGCGACACTGCGCGCGCCCACTTGGGGTGTCGTCGCGCCTTCCCGCACCGCGGCCTCGCGACGGCGACCGGCCCGAGACGCCGATCATCCGCCCCATGCGGCGGCGCACATGCTCACGGGCAAGGCCGCTTCGTGCTGACCGAGGTCCGTCCCCCAGCGAGGTCGGCCAGGCGGCCACGTCACCCGTCGCCATGCCTTCAGGTCGACCTCACCGGCATCGGCTCCAGAACTCGGGGGGGCGATTCGATCGCCTATCGATGATGTAGAGGCAGCCCGACGCGAACCCACCCCCGAACCCACGACGAGGACCCCAAGCGGGGGACGGGACACCACGGCCCCGGCACGGTGCGGTGGCGGGACACGGAGTATGCCTCCCTGGGTCGATCCCTCGATTCTATCGATGATCGCTTTGATTTTGTTGCCGACTCGCCCCGCGGTGATCGGCCTGCACAACTACCGTGTGATGCTGCACGATCCCGAGGTCCGGCAGGCCGCGCTGACCACGGCGGTGATCGCCGTGGTCGGCACCGTGGCCATCAACCTCGCCGGCCTCGGAGCCGCGCTGGCCCTTTCGGCCCCCGGCCGCGTCAACACGCTGCTGCGGACCGTGTTCTTCTATCCGTACGTCGTCAGCGCCCTGGTCATCGGTTTCCTGTGGTCCGCGCTGCTGTCGACCAACGGCGCCGTCAACACCGTGCTGGAGACTCCCGGCCACTCCGGACTGCCGTTCCTGTCCATGCCGGGCTGGGCACTGGCCAGCCTGATCACCGTCATCGTCTGGTCCGACACTTCTGGAGCACCTGCGTCGGCGCCGGCCGTGCCGCCGAGGGGCTCCGGGCCTCGTGGCAGGAGCACCTGCGCACCGTGGCCGGCGCCGCCGGCTTCCGGTACGTCCGCTTCCACGGCCTCCTCCACGACGACATGTTCGTCCACCGGCGGATCGAGGTCGGCTCCACCGTCCTGAACTTCCAGTACGTCGACGGCTTGTCCGACCGGCTGCTCGACGCATGGGCGGACCTCGTCCGGCGCCTCGTCGGGCACTGGGCGGCCCGCTACGGCTTCTCCTGAGGCCCTACCGCCGGGCCGGGCCACCGTCGACCGGGATGCGGTACAGCACGTAGGGCTTGCGCCGAAGATCGACGCCGGCGTTGTAGGCGGCCTGACGGTTCAGCTGATTGGCCATCACGTACAGGTTCCGGTCGTAGCCGATCGACAGGGTGTCCGGCCAGATCAGCCGGTTGTCGTGGACCAGGGTGCGGAATCGCCCGTCGGTGTCGCGGAAGACGAGCGCGTTGTGCTCGATGTCGCCTCCGTACACGCGGCCGGCGTTGTCCGTCTCCAGCCCGTCGGACATCCCTTTCGTGCCGAGATCGCGAACGGTTTTCGCGATCTTGGAATCCGCCACCCGGCGGTCGGTCAGACCGCTCGTCGGCACCGAGTACAAGGTGCGGCTGGACAGGGGGCAGTAGTAGAGGGTCTTGCCGTCCGGGCTGAGGGCGATACCGTCCGAGCCGATGTTGATGGGGCTGGTGGGACCGTGTGCCGGGCGGTTGAGCATTCGCTTCCCGTCGATGACGGGAACGAAGTCGGGCACCGGGCGTACCGAGGGCACGTCGTTCAGTCGGCGCCAGGACGTCCCGGACGCCAGATCCACGACGATCAGCCCGTTGGGGCCGTCCGAGGAGGCGTCCGTGAGGTAGGCCGTGCCCGCCTTGCCGCGGGTGAGGTCGAGTCGCACATCGTTCACGAAACTACGGGGGCCGGCGACCTGACGGGGCAGCAGGATGGTCCGGATGACCTTGTTGGTGCGCAGGTCAATGGCGACGAGTTTCGGCCCGCCCACTGGTGCGTTGCCGAACTGGATGCGCCCGGTGTCCACGACCCACAGCCGGTCGGCGGCGTCGACGACGACGCTCTGCACCCCCAGGAAGTGATGCGCGGGGTCGCGTGTGTCGGCGGTGTTGATCTCGCGGTTCGGGTAGGGGAAGGTCTTTCCGTCGCGCACTTCGGCGACCGAGTACTGCACCTTGTCGCCCCAGTGCGGGAAGTTCACGAACACCCGGCCGGTGCGTGAGACGCTCACACCCGTGGGCATCGCCCCGTTGAAATCCGCGACAGGCTGCAGGCGCTGCTTGTTCTGCGCGGGCGCGCCGGGTGGTTCCCCGGAATCGGCCTGCGAGTTCGCCAGGGAGGTCTGGGTGGCGCTGCCGCCCCCGATGCAGAGGGCCACCAGCAGTGCGACGACGCCGCGGCTCGGTATCTTTCTCCCAGTCACGTCCTGCTCCTGTTCCGAAATTCGAGGAACGAGAATTTCCGGACAATTGATCCGTCTGCATTCGCGGTGAGGACGGTCACGAGAACGGCCATGAGAACGGTTATGAGAACGGTTATGGGAACCCCTACGAACCTATGGCCGTTGAACGAGGATCGCAACCGGGAATATCCCCGGGCCGGCAGGTGGGGACGGGACCCGCACACACGCTCGGCATCTGTTCCGGCACTCTCCGGAATTCGCTGAATCGGATGGTAACGCGCATTCGTATCCGGGGCAAAAGCTTCATTCGTGCTTTCGCGGCGCCGCGCGCGTGGTGCGGTCCGCGTCGCGCAGGCGCTCCGCCACGTGCGCGGGCATCAGGGGGGCCTGGCTGCTGAGGATGTCGAGGAAGGACGTGGTGACCGGGTCCGGGCTGGTGCGGGTGTATCCGGTCAGGTGCCGGCGCACGGGCGGATCGGGACGCAGGACCGTGCCGGCGAAGTGCGGTGGGATGGTGTTGGCGGGTACGAGCGTGGGCCCGAGACCTGCGCCGGCGTACTCGACCGCGGAGGGGGCCTGTTCGGTGCGCACCGCGATGCGGGGCTGGAACCCGGCGGCGGCGCAGGCGTCGTCGAGGATCTCCGAGAGCCCGCTGTCGGGGGTGAAGTGGACCCAGTCCCGTTCCGCGAGGTCGGCGAGTCGGACGGCCGGCCCCTCGGCGACTGCGGCCACGGGGTCGTCGACATGCGTCACGACCAGGAACTCCTCGGCCCCGATGGCGCGGGCGGTGCCCTCCCAGTCCCGAGGCAGCGGCCCCACGGCGACGTCCGCTTGGCCGGCGGCCATGGCCTGGGCCAGTTCGTCCCACCTGCGGTGCTCGAACAACCGGATGCGCACCTCCGGGTGCTGCCGCCGCCACAGGCCCAGGACCCTGGGCAGCACGCCGGAGCTGATCGAGTAGAGCGCCGCCAGATGCAGCTCGCCGGTGGACACCCCGGTGGCGCGCCGGGCGGAGGTCGTCGCGCGTGTCGCTTCCGCCAGAGCGGCGCGCGCGTGCGGCAGCATCGACCGTCCGGCCGGAGTGAGCCGGACGCCGCGGGGCAGCCGTTCCAGCAGGGGACCGCCGACCTCGCGTTCCAGCGCCTGGAGCTGATGGGAGAGCCCGGGCTGGGTGACGTTGAGGCTTTCGGCGGCCCGCGTGAACGACCCCTCGTCCACGATGGTCACCAAATATTCCAGCTGTCTCAGCGTTGCCATGAACTCAGCATATAGAAACCATGCCAAATACTTCTTGGACTTATGGTGGGCGCGGGGAGAGGGTGGTTCCCGTACGACGATCCGACGGGATCGGGTGTGCGGTCGCGTCGCGGCCGCAGCCGCTGAAGTGAAATAGGAACTGCTATTTTCAGGGAGGCGTCGTGTCCGCCGCTGCTTCCGATCCGATCATCGTAGGGAATATCGCTCTGTCCTTTCACCGCGCCGCCGCCGGTGTCGCTCGCCGGGTTCTCGAATCCCACGGTCACCGGGTCGAGAGCGTCGAGGCCAAGCACGAGGAGCTCTTCGATCTGCTCAGGAACGGCGATGTCGATGTGCTGGTCTCGGCCTGGCTCCCGTCGAGCCACGGCGAGTATCTGTCCGGGTACCGGGACCGGGTCCGGGTGCTGAGGCCTCACTATCAGCCGTACTGCGTGTGGGCGGTGCCGCCGTACGTTCCCGTCGACGAGGTGGGGGAGGTGTCCGATCTCGCCCGGCCCGGTATCGCCGAACACATGACGAGGGCCATCGACGGCATCAATCCGGGCGCGGGGATCAGCCGTTTCTCCGCCACGATGGTGGGCGCCTACGGCCTCGACCGGGCCGGATACACCTTCGCGCCCGGGGACGAGGAGGGCTTCACCGCCCGTGTGGACCGCGGCATCGCCGCCCGCGAGTGGTTCGTCATCCCGTTGTGGCGACCGCAGTACCTCAACCGGCACCACCGTCTGCGCCGACTCGAAGAGCCCAAGGGGCTGCTGGGCACCGTGGACGACGCCTGCCCGGTCATCGGCCTGGAGGCACTGGACCGCATCCGCCCCGAGGCGGTCTCCCGACTGGACGCTCTCCGTCTGGGCAACGACGGTGTCGAGGAGATCGACACGCTCATCAACGTCGGCGGGCTGAGCCCGCTGCAGGCCGCCGACCGCTATCTCGCCGACCACCACTCCGGACTCCTTCCGTGAACCGGGCCACGCCACTCCAGCGCGAGCCCGTCGCCCATCACCCCCACCGACCGCACCGAAAAGGAATCACCCTATGAACGCAACGTCCATGCGCGCCGTCGGCTACCGCAGGAGCCTGCCGGTCAGCGACCAGGAGAGCCTGATCGACCTGGAACTGCCCGTTCCCGAGCCCGGACCGCACGACCTGCTGGTCAAGGTGGAGGCCGTCGCCCTCAACCCCGTCGACTACAAGGTCCGCCAGAACAGCGATCCGGCCGGAGAGCCGAAGATCCTCGGGTGGGACGCGGCGGGCAGCGTCGTCGCCGTCGGCGAGAAGGTGCGGCGGTTCGAGGTCGGCGACGACGTCTACTACGCGGGTGCCATCGACCGGCCCGGGGCCAACTCCGAGTACCACACGGTCGACGAGCGCATCGCGGCGCTCAAGCCGAGCACCCTGTCCTTCACCGAGTCCGCCGCGCTGCCGCTGACCTCGCTGACCGCCTGGGAAGGCCTGTTCGAACGGCTGGGTCTGGAGAACGGCGGCATGAACCAGCAGGGTGCCCTGCTGATCACCGCGGCGGCCGGTGGCGTCGGGGCGATGGTCGCCCAGCTCGCCCGCGCGCTGACCAGTCTGACGGTGATCGGCACGGCCTCGCGCCAGGAGACGATCGACTTCGCCACCCGCATGGGTGTCCAGCACATCGTGAACCATCACAAACCGCTGGTGCCCCAGCTCGCCGAGGCGGCGCCCGAAGGGGTGACCCATGTGTTCAGCACCACCAACACCGACCGCAACCTGTCCGCCTACGCCGAGGCTCTGCGTCCGTTCGGCCGGATCGTCGCCATCGACGACCACGAGAGCCTGCCGCTCGGTGTGCTCAAGCCGAAGTCCATCGCGTTCCACTGGGAGTTCATGTTCACCCGGTCCCTCTTCCAGGCTCCCGACCAGGACACGCAGCACCACATCCTGACCCAGGTCGCCCGCCTCGTGGACGCCGGCATCCTGCGGACCACGGCCACCAAGGATCTGGGGCCGGTCAACGCGGCCAACCTCCGCGAGGCACACGGCATCCTCGAGTCCGGCTCCGCCATCGGAAAGATCACTCTTACCGGCTTCTGACCTCCGGCCGGGTCCCTTGACGGTGACGGCGCACCCCCTGGGCGGAGTTCGGCTCGGTTCCGGGGGGCGCACGGTTCCGTCCTACCGTGCGCGGAGCGAGACCCCGGTCAGTTCCTCGGACACCGTCCACAACCGGCGCTGGAGCGACGCATCGTAGGACGGACCGCTCGACCGGACGGCCTTC
Source organism: Streptomyces sp. NPDC088354 (assembly GCF_044753585.1). Lineage (NCBI taxonomy): Bacteria > Bacillati > Actinomycetota > Actinomycetes > Kitasatosporales > Streptomycetaceae > Streptomyces > Streptomyces sp. NPDC088354. The sequence continues at coordinate 8,064 of NZ_JBIVNJ010000073.1, forward strand.
GGGTAGCCCCTGCTCTGCTGGAATCCGCGCGGGCCGTAGAACTCCCCACCCCGGACGCCCGGGTCCGTCGCGGCGCGGAGGACGGACAGTGCCCCCATCGCCGGGGACTGGAGGAGGAGCGGCCGGACGGCCGCGAACGCCGTACGGGTCGGAGCGGACGCATGTGTCATCGCGTCCTTGGAGCCCGTGGTGTCGGCGCCGCCGGGATGCGCCGCGACGGCCAGCGGTCCGCCCGCGGGCGGCCTGCTCTGGAGTTCGTAGGTGAAGAGCGGGTTGGCCGGCTTGGAGTGCCCGTACGCGGCGGTCAGGTGGTAGGGGCGCGTCCGCCATTGCCGACTTACTTAGGCTGTGCCCATGGCACGCAGCGCAGACGAGACCCGGCGAAAGATCCTTGAAGCCGCCACCGAGGAGTTCGCCCAGTGCGGCATCGCCGGCGCCAGGGTGGAGCGCATCACCAAGAACGCCGGGGTCAACAACGCCTTGCTGTACGGCCTTACAGCGACCTGGTCACCGAGATCGTCGACGCGTCCCCCTGGACGCGGAGGACCTGCCCGGCTACGCGGCCCGCCTGTTCGACTACTACCAGGCCCCCCAGGTGGTGCGACTCGCCGCCTGGCAGCTGCTCGAGCGACCCGAGCACGCCGTGCCGCAGGTCGTCCACGATTCCCAGCGGGAGAAGGCGGAGCGGATCGCCCGGACGCAGAGGGACGGCATCATCCCCGCCACGCTGCCGGCCGAGGAACAGCGCGACCTCATGGTCCTGCTGTCCGTCAGCAAGACCCCGCTGATGCCGACCATCACATCGGAGGCCGACCGCGACCGCCGTCGCGCCACCATCCTCGCCACCGCCAAGGCCATCATCCGCGCATGAGCAGGAGAACCCCTTCGTGAACGTCGTCATCTTCGGTGCGTCCGGCATGGTCGGACATGGCGTGCTGCGGGCGTGCCTGCTGGATCCGGCCGTCACCCGCGTCCTTGTCGTGGGCCGCAGCCCGATCGGCATGACCCATCCCAAGCTGCACGAGATCATCCACCAGGACTTCACCGACCTGTCCGGGCCGGCCGAGCAACTGACCGACGTGGACGCCTGCTTCTACTGCCTCGGAGTCTCCTCCGCAGGCCGCAGTGAGGCCGATTACACCCGCATCACCTACGACTTCACCGTGGCCGCGGCGAAAACGCTGTCAGCCGCCAACCCCGGCCTCACCTTCACTTACGTCTCCGGCGAAGGCACCGACAGCAGCGAACGCGGCCGCACCATGTGGGCCCGGGTCAAGGGGCGCACCGAGAACGAACTGCTGGCCATGCCGATCGACGCCTACATGTTCCGCCCCGGCTACATTCAGCCCCGCCACGGAGCCGTCTCCAAGACCCGTGCCTACCGCCTGACTTACACTCTCACCTCCTGGCTCTATCCCCTGCTGCACCGCATCGCGCCGAAGCACACCACGACCACCGATCACCTCGGCCGTGCCATGCTCGCGGTCACCCGCCCCGACACCGCTGCCCAGCGGATCCTCGACAGCCGGGACATCAACCGCCTGGGCGCATAGGCGATCTGCGGCGTGCGACCGCACGATCTCCGTGAGGTGCACGAGAAGCGACGGCCCGGGGGCGACAGCCGGACAGGCCGGCGGCCCGGAATCCCGTGGCGGGGTTCCGGGCCGCTGTGTCGTGCAGGGCCGCGGGTCAGGTGAGGCGGCAGCCCGCTACCACCAGATGACAACGTATCCGTTGCCGCCATTGGGAGCCGCTATGGCGCCCGTAGTGCCGCCGTTGCCGCCTACGGCCGCGCCGGTTGGGGCCGGTTCGACGATGCCGCTGACCGCGGGTTTGCCTCCTTGGCCGGGCGGCCCGGTGAGGCTGACGGGAGCCAGGCCCGGAGCGCCGTCACGGGTCGTGCCCCTGGCAGGGAGCGAACAGGTTCCCGTTCCGCCGGGGCTCGGGGGGCTGGTGAGAAGCCCAGCATGGCCGCCGGCGCCGCCGGTGGCAGACGCGAGTGCACCGCCCGGCCCCACGAGGGTGCTGCTTGCCCCGGTCGTGCCGTCTTGACCGATGAGCGGAGCGCCGGCCCCGCCCTGGCCGACGGTCACCGTGTAGGCCGTCCCAGGCTGCACCGGCACGGAACACCAGGCGAAGCCACCGGCACCGCCGCCGCCGCCGAGCGGGAGCCCCAATGCGACTGCACCGCCGCCTCCGCCGGCGCCCCACACCTGGACAAAGACCTGAGTGAGTCCGGTGGGTGGGACGAACGTGCCGTTGTCGGTGAAGTCCGCCAAGTCGTGCGGGACGGCGTTTGTTCCCGGCGGCCCGGCAGGGCCAGTGGGACCCTGTTGGCCGGGAGGCCCCTGAACTCCCTGATTGCCGGGGTCGCCTTGAGGTCCCGGCGGCCCGGCCGGTCCCTGTTGTCCGGGAGGTCCCTGGGTTCCGGGGTCGCCGGGGTCGCCCTTGGGCCCGGTCTGTCCGGGAGGTCCCTGGGTTCCGGGGTCGCCCTTGGGCCCCGTCTGTCCGGGCGGTCCTTGTGGCCCGGCAGGCCCAGCGGGACCCTGCTGACCGGGAGGACCGGGAGGACCAGGAATGCCGGGGCGGCCCGGACGCCAGTGGCGATCAGGGCGGCTTGGGCAATATCCGGGGAAATCCGAGAAGAGAAAACACGGGTCGGTGAGACCAGCCTGAGCTCGGGGCTTTACGGCATCAACTTCGCCACCGCTGGCGCTCCCCGCGTACGCCGCACCCGTCAGGGCACTGGACGCCAGGGCCACACTCGTGGCCGTCGTCCACATCCGGATACCGTTTCGCCGCCACATGGACGCCTGAGGCATGGCTATTCGGGACAACACGTCACCTCCAGCTGGGGGCCCGCGACACGCGGCCGATGCCGCCTACCAGGAGAGAAAAACTGTCGGAGACACAGCGAGCCCACAGCAAGAATCGCCCTGCGTGGCGAGTGGTGCACATTCGGTAGCCGACCGGGTGATCGCCGTCCCGCACGTAGCGGCGACCCGGCACCCCCTCGGTGGGTCCGGCCCGCCGTGCTGCGCTGTAGCGCCGGTCGGCGATGCGCGTTCTTGGAGTATGGGACGCACGTGGGTCCACTGGAGGCGGCTCATGCAGGCAGGTTGGCAAGCCTGGAAGGGTGGCCAGTGCGAACCCTGTCGGCGGGGCCTTCCTTAACTTTATTGGTCAATCCAGAATCGTGCTAGCCTTCGTTCGTGGCGCGGATCGGGGAGTTCTGCGTCGACCGAGCGGTCGAATCCCGATCGAGGCGGACGTGACTGATCCGTCGCGGGGGGCCTCGTCGTTGGTGTCGCCGCCGGGTGTGTCGGCCGACCTCTGGCGGTCGAGCCCGGCCGGGCTTCCGGTCGCCGGTCGGGCTGCCCCGGCGCCGGCGTGTCGGCGAGACGGCCCCGGACCGACCCCGGCGTGTGGGCCGGGTTTCCGCCTGCCGTAATTCTGTATTGATCACTCCATAAAGGATCCTCATGGAACTGCACCCCAAGGGCAAAGCCGCCGTCGGAACCGGAACCGGAACCGGAACCGGAACCGAAGCCGGCGAGGGCATCGGCCCGGCCGTCGGCGCATCGATCACCCCCGAGCCGATCCTTCAGCTCGGCCTGGGATTCATGGCCTCGAAGACGCTGCTGAGTGCGGTGGAACTGGGCATATTCACCATCCTGGCGCGGGGCGGTCGGGACCGTGCGTCCCTGGCCCGGGAAGTGGGTCTGCACCCCAGGTCCTCGGCGGACTTCCTCGACGCGCTCGTTTCGCTGGGCCTGCTGGACCGCGACGAGGACGACGTCTATCGCAACAGCCCCGCGTCCGAGCTCTTCCTGGACCAGGCCAAGCCCTCCTACATCGGCGGGATCCTGGAGATGGCCAATGCCCGTCTCTTCGGTTTCTGGGACAACCTCACCGATGCCCTGCGAACCGGCACCCAGCAGAACGAGGTCACCCACACCGGGGCCCCCTTCTTCGCCACCCTGAGCCAAGACCCCGCCGCATGGCGCAACTTCCTGAACGGCATGAACGGGGTCAGCACCCCCCTCGCCGGCGCACTCGCCGCCGACTTCGACTGGACCGGCCGCCGGCACGTGGTCGATCTCGGCGGCGCTCTGGGCGCCGTACCCGCGGCAGTGCTGCGATCGCGTCCCGAGATGACCGGATGCGTCTTCGAACTTCCCCCGGTGCGCCCGGTGTTCGAGGAATTCGCCGCAGCGCACGGCCTGGCCGACCGCCTCACCTTCCACGGCGGCGACTTCTTCTCCGACCCCCTTCCCCCCGCCGACGTCTACGTCATGGGGCAGATCCTCCACGACTGGAACCCCGAGCAGCGGCAGTTCCTGCTCCGCAAGGCGTATGACGCCCTGCCCGCGGGCGGCACGCTCATCGTCTACGACGCCATGATCGACGACGACCGACGGCAGAACACCTACGGCTTCATGGTGTCGCTGAACATGCTCATCGACACGGAAGGCGGCTCCGAGTACACCGTCGCCGATGCCACCCGTTGGCTGGGGGCGGCAGGTTTCTCCATAACGGAGGCCCGTCCCCTCATCGGCGGCTACACGGCCGTCTACGCCACCAAGTGATCGGCCGCCGGGGCGGGTTCGGCGGCAGAGACGTGAATGCCCTGGTGGTCGACCGCATGCCCGGGCAGGGGCGCGCCGTCATGGACTCCGTGCCGCAGCAGGCGGGTCGACCGGGCACAAGCTCGGGCGACCCGGCCTGGTGGAAGGATCCCAGGTCCGGGATCCGGGTGTGGCGCTGAGGGGTGGTACTCGCGGTACCGTCAGTACATGACGACGACCAAGGGCATGAACGTCCCCTTCGCGGACGACGACGAGCTCGACATGGTGCGGCGTGCGGCCGCGGCCGCGGGCATGTCCACCCGGGAGTACATCCGCCAGGCCGCTCTTGCCCAGGCCAACGCCGTACCCACCGCGTTCCTGGAAGCCGCCCTGGAAGCCCACACGTACGTGAAGGACGCCTTCGCCGAGATCCTGCCCGAGGACGGCCGTCCGAACGAGGCGTACCGGGCCGCGGACGCCGAGGCCGGCCGCAGCCTGGCCGAGCTCGACGCCGGCGACCAGGCGCGCGGAACCGCCGCGTGAGCCGAGCCCGCCCCGACGGGGTGACCTACGCGACGGTCCCGATGCTGCTGCAGGTCGCGGAGCACATCACCGGCGACCCGCAGGCCGACGACCTCGGAGTCCTCGATGCCGCGGTCGCCCGCCACCGCGCGGAGGCCATGGGCCAGGAGATCTACGGCTCGATCTGGCTCAAGGCGGCAGCGCTGGTGCACACCTTGGTCAGGCTCCCGGCGCTGGAGCACTCCAACGGCCAGTTCGGATGGTCGGCCGCGGTCGCCTTCCTCCAGGTGAACGGGCGGAGCCTGGCCTATGAGCCGAAGGACGCCGCGATCCTTGTCCGTGGCGTCATCGCCGGCGACGTGCCCGTGCGGCAGGTCGCCCTGCAGCTCCGCCAGTGGGCGCAGGCCTGAACGGCGCCTCTCACCAGGCGGCACCGGCGCCGCCGGCCGTCCCGTCGGACGGAGAGACCACTCATCGTCTTTGCGACACTGGTGGAGTGCCGGACAACGAACGGCGGACGGACCAGCGCCTGGAGCGAGCCATCCTCGAGTTGCTGGACCGTCGTGCCGCCTCCGCCACGATCTGCCCTTCCGACGCCGCGCGGGCGGCATACGAAGGGGATGACGACGGCTGGCGCGCGCTCATGGAGCCGGCCCGGCGCGCGGCCCGGCGCCTGGCCGCGGCAGGCGAGGTGGAGATCACCCAGGCCGGCCGTCCCATCGAGTCGGCCGAGGCCCGCGGCCCCATCCGTATCCGCCGCACTCGCTGACCTGACCCCGGTACCCGGTCAGGGCAGCTCGATGAGGACCTTGCCCACGGCGCCTTGCTCCACCGCCGCATGGGCGTCGGCGACGCGCTCGACGGGGAAGCGGTGCAGCGGCAGCCCCGACTGCTCGCCGACGCGCAGCGCGCCGTCGGCCACCGCGGCGGAGACGGCGGCCACCGCATGGTTCTTGGCGGCCGCTGTGACGGTGTAGATCATCACGGCCTGCCAGCGGAGATTGCCGAACATCATCGGCAGGACCGGGAGCGCGAGCTCGTTCCCGCCGTCGTTGGCGTACAGGGCCACCGTGCCGTTGGGGGCGAGTACGGCGACGTCGAGCTCCGCATTGGGGGCGGGGGCGACTTCGACGACCGTGTCGACGCCGTCCGGTGCCACCGCCCGGATGGCCGCCGCGGCGTCGTCGTCGCGGTAGTTCACCACGTGCTGGGCGCCGGCGGCCCGGGCCAGGGCGGCCTTTTCGGGACTGCTGACGGTGGTGATGACCGTGGCCCCGGCCCAGCGGGCCAGCTGGATGGCCGCGTTCCCCACCGCTCCGGCACCGCCGGCCACCAGCACGGTGCGACCCGCCAGGGCGCCGGGGCCGAGACGGTCGGGCCCTCCCTCGGCCACGGTGAGGCAACGGTGCGCGGTCAGCGCGGGGATGCCGAGGCTGGCGCCCAGCTCGAAGCAGGCGTCGTCGGGCAGGGGCACCGCTTGCCTCAGCGGCAGGACCACGTACTCCTGCGCGGTGCCGTCGGCGCGCTGCCAGGCGGCCTCCCAGATCCAGACCCGCCGCCCGGTCCAGGCCGGGTCGACGTCCTCGCCCACGGCGTCGACGACCCCGGCACCGTCCTGGTTGGGTACCTGCTCCACCCCGTCGCTGTGCCCCCGCGAACCGCGGCGCGCCTTCCAGTCGGTGGGGTTGACGCCGGACATGCGCACCCGGACGCGGACCTCCCCGGGCCCCGGCTCGGGTATCGGGCGCTCGACGAGCTCCATCACTTCCGGTCCGCCGGTGCTCCGGTACACGATCGCCTTCATGTCCTGCCTCCTTTGTCGCGGGTGCTCTGACGGGGTCCAGTGGCTCGGTGTGAGCGGGCCTTCCTCGGGCGCAGAGCGCACCAGCCAAATCTGGATGATTGCCATCATACACATTTGGGTCTTCGCACCGAATTGGTCCCATGCCTGCCACCCGGGGGCATGCGGAACCTCACGCTTGTGTTCGCCGCCTTCGCGGGCCGGGCGGACCACATCCGCCATTCCGGCGACGAAGGGGCGAGTTGTTTCGGCAACGGAAGCCCGGGCTCCTGGCGTCTTGTCATGACCGAAGCGCCGGGATCTGTGCGCGTTGTCGAGGAGAGTTCCGCCTACCGGCAAGTCGCGTTCGACAGTCCGCCGCTCAACGCGGTGGACCACACCGTGTTCGAGACCCTGCAGGACCTGCCGGCGCGGATGGACGCCGCCCGGATCCGGTCGACCGGAGCTCGCTGCCGAGCGCCGACAGCCTTCTCGGCAGCCGCAGCGCCTTCCTGGCGGCGATGGCCCGGCCGGAGGCGCGCCGCCGTGTGCGGATGCTCTTCGAGCGCGGGATGCGGCTGGAGGGAGACGTGGAGAACCGCTTCGGCGCGCACCTGGCGGGTCTGCTGGACGACGCGGAGGGCGACGCGGAGGGCGACGCGGCGTACTGATCCTGTTCGCCGTATGCGCGACCCGTCCCTGGGCCCGCGATCTCGCAGTCCCGTCCCGTCAGAAGGGCCTCGCGTCTGAGCCCCCGACTCCGTCGCGGTGTCCCGCTCGGTTCGAGCCGTTCGGTTCAAAAGGCCATGGCCTGCGGCTGCTTGCCCACGAGCGTGAGGAATTCGTCGGTCGTGAGGATGGCGTGCGCATACGCGGGACCGTTGATGTCGAACGTGGCCTTCATCTCGTCCCAGTTGAAGGCGCCGATGGCGTCACGGATGAGCGTGACGTGGTAGCCGAGTTCCTGGCCGAAGCGGGCGGTGGTGTCGACACAGGTGTTGGCCTTCATGCCGATGAAGACGAGCTTCTGGATGCGGTGCTGTTTGAGCAGCATGTCCAGGTCGGTGTTGGCGAAGCCGCTCGACGCCCAGTGCTGGTGCATCACCAGCTCGTCCTCGCGTGGCACGAAGTCCGGGTGCCACTCGGCTCCCCAGCTGCCGGCGGCGAAGGTCTGTCCTTCGACGACCCGCTGCTGGGTGGGGGAGAGGTGGTCCCACGTACGGTAGTCGCCGGGCTTCGTCTGGTGGTGAGGCACGATGAAGACGCGGAAGCCCATGTCGCGTGCCGCAGCGAGCATCGCGCGCATGTGGTCGAGCTGCTCGATGCCCTCCGCCACCTCTTTGACGGCGGGCCACAGCTTCCCGCCCTCGGACAGGAAGTCGTTGTACGGGTCGATGATCAGCAGGGCTGTCTCGTGCGGGGGATAAGCGTTCGCCTGGGTGCCCATCGTTCCTCACTCCTGCCTCGTCGCCGGTGATACGGGATGACCCCCCGGGGGGGCGGACTTCGCGCCTGATGAGCCGGCCGTCGGCTGCACGCCTCGCGGACGCGGCTCGGCCCCGGGCCACGGATCCCTTGAATGCGAAGTGACACGGCGAGTGCAGTGAGGGCGCGGCGCGCGTCAGGAAGAAACCGCGTGCGACGCTGCGCATCGGCGTCACGCGGTGGCGGATCCTCGCCGCAAGGCCCGCGGGCTCAAGGGTGCCAACAGGCAGAATTCTAGACCGGTGACGGTGACCTCGCCCCGCGGCAGAGGCCCCCGTTCCGGCGCCTGACCTGCGGGCGACCCGGGAGGGGCGGCACGCCGAGGCCGGGCGGAGGGTCGCTCCGCCCGGCCACGGTGACCGTGTGTCCCGCCCGGTCAACGGACGGCCGAGCTGCGGGCCCGGCGCAGGGACGCTGCGGTGGTCAGCCGCGCAGGGGGGCCAGGGCGCGGCTCCAGGCGACGACCTCGTCGATGAGGGTCGACAGGGTGGCGGCCTGGTGCTCGCCGGGG
>NZ_JBIVNJ010000074.1:0-16801 GCF_044753585.1 Streptomyces sp. NPDC088354
CGAACGCGCTCAACGCCTCCGACAAGTCGGCGTGCATGAAGGTCAACCCGTACTACAACTGGTAGGACGCACGGGCCGGGCCCCGCGGGGCCCGGGAGGGCGGAGCTTCCTGCCTCACCTTGCTGGGGACCAGCGGTCCACCAGCGCTGACACGATGGTCTGACGCACGGCGATATCTCCGCGCACCGGCCGAGGCTTACGGCGCAAACGTTTCCAGGCAGACCATTTCCATGGTCACCGACAAGGTAATGGATGGCATGGCCGAAGGGCGGAGCCGTCCGCTGGGCCCGGTTCATCCGATGCTTTTCATCGACTGCGTGCATGGGCATGTGAAGGTCGGCGACGGTCGGGTTGCCAACCGCCCGTTCTGCGTCGCGCTCGCGGTCACGTCGACGGGACCGGCGACATCCTCGGCCTGTGGGCCGGCGACGGCGGTAAAAGCGCCGATTACTGGCTCCAGGTCCTCACCGAAAAGCCGCGGCGGCGAGGAGGTGTGCATGGTCGTCTGCGACGGACTCAAAGGGCTGCCCGACACGATCGGCACCGCCGCTACAGACTGTCATCCAGACCTGCGTTGTCCACCTGATCCGGGGTTCGTTCCGCTTCGCGGGCCGACAGGACTAGGACCAGATGTCCCGCGCGCTCAAGCCCATCCACATGGCCCCGACCGCGAAAGCCGCCGAGGACCGCTTCCTGGACCAGGGCAATGGGGCGCCGAGTATCCGGCGATCATTCGGCTCTGGGAAAGCTCCCGGCCCGAGTTGGTATCCTTCCTCCACTTCGACACCGAAATCCGACGCGTCGTCAGCACCACCAACGCCATCGAGTCGCTCAACGCCCATATACGCAAAGCCGTCCGAGCCCGCGGACACTTCCCGAACAAGGCCGCCACGCTGAAATGCTTCTACCTGGCGTCATGAGCCCGATCCCCACCGCCCAAAGCCTCAACGCTGGACTATGCGCTGGAAACCCGCAATCCAGGCTTTCGACACCACCTTCGGCGGTCGACTCACAACCGGCCGCCGATAACCCACACCAACCGAGTCACACCGTTCAATGAACCGCTCCGGGTTCGGTAGGGACTCGATCGTTTGAGAGGATCGAGTCATGGCACGTCCTTCCCAGTACCCGCTTGAGCTGCGCCGTCGTGCGGTGCGGATGGTCGCCGAGGTGCGGCCCGATTACGACACCGAGTGGGCCGCGATGAAAGCGGTCGCCCAGAAGCTGGGTATCGGAACGACCGAGACGCTGCGCAAATGGGTCCGCCAGGACGAGATCGATGCCGGCACCCGACCGGGGACGACAACGGAGGAGTCGGCCGAGCTGAAGCGGCTGAAGAAGGAGAACGCCGAGCTGAAGCGGGCCAACGAGATCCTCAAGGCTGCGGCGTCTTTCTTCACGGCCGAGCTCGACCGGCCACACACGCGCTCGTAGCGTTCATCGACGAGCACAAGGGCCGCTTCGGCGGCGTCGAGCCGATCTGCCGGGTCCTCACCGAGCACTCCTGCAAGATCGCCCCCTCCACCTACTACGCCCACCACAAACGCCAGGCCACGCCTGCGGCCCGCACCGTCCGCGACACCGAACTGAAGGCGCTGATCAACGAGGCGTACGACACCAACTACCGCGTCTACGGCGCCAGAAAGATCTGGCAGCACCTGAACCGGCAGGGACATCCCGTGGCCCGCTGCACCGTCGAACGCCTCATGCGTGAACTCGGCATCACCGGCGCCGTCCGCGGTAAGAGGGTGATCACCACGATCCCGGATCCGGCCGCACCCCGGGCTCCGGACCTGGTCGACCGCGACTTTGTCGCCGACGCACCGAACCGCTGCTGGGTCGCGGACTTCACGCACGTGGCGACCTGGACCGGCGTCGTCTACGTCGCCTTCGTCGTGGACACCTTCTCGCGCCGCATCGTCGGCTGGTCGGCGGCCACCACGAAGGAGACCCGGCTCGTCCTGGACGCGCTGGAAATGGCCCTATGGCAACGCGATCGCGATCAACATTTCTACGTGCGCGGCGAGTTGATACATCATTCGGATGCCGGGTCCCAATACACCTCGTTCAAGCTGGCCGAACATCTCGACGTCGCCGGCATCGCGGCGAGCATCGGCTCCGTCGGGGACGCCCTGGACAACGCCCTGATGGAGTCGACCATCGGGCTCTACAAGACTGAGCTGATCAAGCCGCAGCGGCCCTGGAGGACGCTGTCCCAGGTCGAACTGGCCACCGCCGAGTGGATCGACTGGTACAACCACAGCCGACTCCACGGAGAGATAGGCCACATCCCGCCCGTCGAGTACGAAGCGAACCACTACCTCAACACCACGAAACCCCAGGTCACACACAACGTCTGAGATCTCTACCGAACCCGGAACGGTTCACACCGACACACCACCAGAAGTACTCATCAAAAATCTAACGACGGACTACCGGCGCAGGTCACTAGCGGTCACGTGCTGACCTCCTTCGAGGCTTCGGCCCTTCGAAGATCAGCCAGTGGCCGTCTTGCTATGCGGGCACCAACCCGGGCGCCGGAGCAAACCCCCGGATCAGGTCCAACCCGCTACACCACTTCCATCGACGCAACCTGGCGGCGTGCTGTTGGCAGAAGACTGAGCTCTCCTCCGTGGTCAGTCGTTGGGCCAACGGCGTGGCGGCATCGGCATCCTCGCGCAGGGGTCCGAGGATACGGCCGGGTCGGGGTAAGTCCCGGTATTTGCTGGTGGCTACGAGCCGGCCCAAGCGGGAAACGCTGAGGTTGTCCCTTTTTCGCTCCTAGTTACCCGTTAAGTAGCACCGACGGGTTTCATGGCCCTTTCTATCTCTACCTAAAGTGGGACGTTTCCCTGCAGGTACGGGCTATCTTCTATCCATCCGTTGACACTTCTCTGGCACGTATACTTAACATGTATGTATCGCGGTGACGCCCTGCAGGGCCCGCCTTGGCACGCATAGACAGGTCTACGGGGTGAGTCCCAAGCACATCCGCGCCCACCATTGGTGGCGTGATGCGGTGATCTACCAGGTGTATGTCCGCAGTTTCCTGGACAGTACGGGTGACGGGATCGGCGATCTAGCCGGGGTGAGGGCCGGGTTGCCGTATCTGAAGAGGCTGGGCGTCGACGGGATCTGGCTGAGCCCGTTCTACCCGTCGCCCCAGCGTGATCACGGCTATGACGTGGCCGACTACTGCGACGTGGACCCCCTCTTCGGCAATCTCAGGGAGTTCGACCAACTGGTGGGCGCGGCTCGCCGGCTCGGTGTGAAGGTTTTGCTGGACATTGTTCCCAACCACTGTTCAAGCGAACACCCCTGGTTCCAGGACGCACTCGCCTCTGCTCCCGCAAGCGCGGCTCGCGCCCGGTTCCACTTCGCCGATGGCCGAGGCCCCGACGGCAGCCAGCCCCCCAACAACTGGCATGCCATGTTCGGCGGACCCGCCTGGACCCGTATCACCGAGGTAGACGGACGACCCGGGCAGTGGTATCTGCATATGTTCACTCCCGAGCAGCCCGACTGGAACTGGCGCACACCCGACGTGAAGGCCGAGTTCGAGCGAGTGCTGCGCTTCTGGCTCGATCGAGGCGTCGACGGCTTCCGTATCGATGTTGCAGCGGGCCTCTTCAAACACCCCGAACTGCCCGACTCACCGGACCCAGAGGCAGATGCCCGTACCCGCGACTCCGTCAACCCACTGGCATGGAACCAGCCTGAGGTGCACGACGTGTGGCGGCACTGGCGCGCGGTGTGCGAGGAGTACACGGCCCAGGACGGCCGTGAGCGGCTACTGGTCGGCGAAGTGTCCGTGCCGACCGCCCGTGAGCATGCGCAGTACGTGCGCCCGGACGAACTGCACCAGGCTTTCTTCTTCGACCTCCTAGGTGCCCCCTGGGACGCCGACGCATTCCGCAAGGTCATCTCTGAGGCCGTACAAGACATAGCCGGCACCGGCTCGACCGTCACCTGGGTCCTCAACAACCACGACCAGGTCCGTAGCGTCACCCGTTACGGCGAACCCGCCACCGAGGGCAGCGGCCTGGGTGCCGCCCGCGCACGTGCCGCTGCCCTGCTGATGCTGGCCCTGCCCGGCGCCGCCTACATCTACCAGGGCGAGGAACTGGGCCTGCCCGAAGTCGTCGACCTCCCCGATGACGTACTCACCGACCCGATCTTCTACCGCACAGGCAGCCGGGCCCGTATCCGCGACGGCTGCCGGGTGCCCTTGCCGTGGTCGGGGCAGGCATCCCCGTTCGGGTTCACCACCGGGATCCAGGCCGCAAAGCCCTGGCTGCCACAGCCCGACTGGTTCGCCCAGTACGCCACCGACCGCGCCCTCACCGACACCCGTTCCTTCTGGCACCTGTACCGCGACGGCTTGCAACTGCGTGCCACGCTGCCCCAAATGGGCGAAGGCACCTTGCAGTGGTTGAACACCCCACCGGGCGTCCTCGCCTTCACGCGCGGCGACGGTCTTGTCTGCGCGATCAACTTTGGCACCACGCCCACCGCCACGCCTGTCCCCAAAGCGCCGCTGCTTGCCAGTGGCCCCTGTGAAGTCGGTGAACTGCCCGGCTCCACAAGCGCGTGGTGGATCTCCGACCTGTGATCCCCGTTCGATCCGCCACTCGAAGGGACATCAAAAAATGCCGCGACGCGGCGTTGTCTCAGCGAGCCCAGCGGTAACTATGTCTGCCTATGCTCGGCCCGTCACAAATACGGCTTCGGGTACAAAGTCCTCTGGATCTGGAAGCCGGGTATCCACGGAGTGGTTGTGCGGAACGCCGTCGCCTGGCGAAGCGACATGTTTCGCGATCCGCAGACCCGAATTCGGGATCCTCGCAATGGACGTCAACCAGCGCGTTCGCTCGATGAGCCTCCTCCAACACGGCGTCGGCCACCGGCTTGTCGAGCCAGCGGTAGTAGGGCTGTCTGGCGAGCCTCAGTCCCCGGCACTTCACCGTGACGAGCATCCCGTCTGCGGCCAGCTCCCTCACGAGCGGGTAGATCCTTTTCCCGGCAGATGCGCCTCCGACGGATAGGCCGCGGCCCGGCGCAGGACCTCGTTCTCCTGCTCCAGCAGCTTGATCCGCCGACGCGCTTCCCGCAGTTCCGCGCTCTCGTGCCTGATCACCCCGGGCCTGGCCCCGACGTCGATGTCCGCACGGCGCATCCACTTCCACAACGTCATCGGATGGACTCCGAAGTCGGTGGCCACCTGCTCGACCGTCACCCCGGGGCCACGGTTCCTCGCGACTCGCACGACGACTTGGCGGAACTCTTCCGGATAAGGCTTGGGCACAGCGACATCCTTCCCACCCGCCCCACAGGGCAGACTAAGATGTCACCCGATCGTGCACCAGACCCCCACCAGTGGAAAAGCCACAGGTCAGACCTAATGCCACCGATCACCGCGTCAGGCGCATGAGGCAGGACTGCATGGGGCAGGCGACCAAGAGAATCGAGCCCCTGCTGCCGCCTGTCTCGACCACGCAAGGTGAAGCTCAGCGTAGTTGTCGCTCACCCCACCATGGCAGGATCGGCGGCAGATCACTCAGCCCCCGGGGCCTCTTGGGCACGGCTGACTCGCCGTCGTCACCGTCCCAGCGGCGCCCGTACTGGTCCGGCAGGCTTCCCCAGCCCCAGTACGGCAGCGGGCGGTCGGGCACAACGCCGAGCTCCGTCTTTGGGTCGACGCGCTGGGCGCCCACGGTGCACAAGTGAGCCCACTGCTCTCTCATATCGAAGGCATAGGCGAACTGCGCACCGCCCTGCAACCTGCCGAGCTTGGTCGCGCGGCCGTCGATGGTGCCGTCCGGGGCCCAGCCATCCCACCACTCCAGCAGGCTGACGCCCGTTCCATCGGACAGCGTGAACAGATGCAGGTGGGACAGGTCCCACCGGGCGAAATCCTGATCGATCGCCTCCCCGAGCTGCGCGAAGGAATGCGCCGGTGACGCGGCGAAAACGCGAACCGGCCGAGGCCATCCGCCCTGCCCGGAGATCCGTTCGACCCGGATCGACAACCACGTGCGCGCCATACCGTAACCCTCCCAACGCCAACCCGGCTCAGACGAGGCTACAGAACGTGCTGGATAGACGCTCCCATCGCACACGTGGCTGTCCCTGCTCGGCACGATGACCGTAGGTGCTTATCGGCACTTAAGTTCTATCGATGAGGACGATCCACCGAATAACGTCAGTTCCTCTATATGTCACACGCAAGGAACGTTCGATGGACCACGATTCCACATTATCGCGGCGCACCCCAGCAGCCTCGGCGAGCGACCGGGTGCTCCAGGAGGCGAACGGACGCCACACCGGCAATACCTCGCTCCGGCGTCACGACGGTTATGAGGCTTTCTCCTATTTAGAGCCCCACGCCGACCACCCGGTCTTCGCTCTCGCGCCCGACGTTGGCCGCCTCCCCGCGTACGACTGCGGCTTGAGCTTCGATCAGGAGGAACGGGCGCGGGGCCTGTTGGGTGAGCACATCGTGATCTCGCTGCACGACCACCCCTTTCGGCTGCCTGCCGAGATGTCACAGCTGGGCGCCTACCAGAGGTCCGGCCGCGTCGCCCTCGGCTACGAAGGGCTGAGCCATTCCCAACTCGACGCCGTGTTCGACAACGTGGGCGGACCGGGGTGGTCGTGGGACGCCACCGTTACCGACCTGGGCATGCGCTTAGGTGACGTCGCCCACCAGGACTTCGTCGTTCACGCCCGCACCGCGGCCGAGATCCGCCGCGCGCATGCTACCGGCCGGCTGGCCTTGGTCATAGGGCTGGAGGGCGCAGAGCTGATCGGCGAGGATCTCGACCGCATCGACGTCCTCTACGGCCTCGGCGTCCGGCAACTCGGAATCGCCTACCAGGAGCGCAACGCGCTGGGATACGGGCTGCAGGCGCCTGTCGACCACGGGCTGACCGCGTTCGGACGCCTGGCAGTACAACGGATGAACCGTCTCGGCATGGCGATCGACCTGTCACACGCCGGAGACCGCACGGCCATGGACGTCATCGAGGCGAGCGAAAACCCGGTGCTCATCACCCACGCCGGGGCGCGGGCGGTGTGGAACACCCGCCGGATGAAACCGGACGAGGTGATCCGCGCGTGTGCCGCCCGCGGTGGACTCATCGGCCTGGAGGCCGCGCCTCACACCACGCTGAGCGCCGCCCATCCGCGCCATGACATCGAGTCGGTGCTGGACCACCTGCGGTACTGCGTGGAGTTGGTGGGCATGGACCACGTGGCCTTCGGACCTGACACCTTTTTCGGTGACCACGTGGCCCTGCACGGCGCGCTCGCCGAGACGCTGGACATGGCCGCCTTCCACGCTGCCGGACCGGCGTTCGAGCCGACCGAGTACGTGAGGGGCTTGGAGAACCCCGGGGAGTGCTTCCCGAACATCGTGCGTTGCCTGGTACGTGAGGGGTGGGACGACGCCTCGATCGCCGCAGTGGTCGGCGGCAACGTGATGCGGGTCCTGGACGGGATCTGGTGAGCCCGCTGACAGCGGCCGCGCAGCCGGCCTCTTCGCGGCTATCCACCGAAGAGAGGACGTGGTATCAGGACCACCTCGGTCACTGGCTCGGGGCGGGCGCGTCCCTCTGTCTTCCTCCGGCGCCTCACCCCTTCCGCCCCTCCGCCCAACGCGCGGCTCTGTCGCGGGCGCGTCCCCGCGCAGTTGACGACTTCTTCCGCAACTGTCTGCGCGTCTACCGTGCCGTTCTCGACAGCGACCTGCCGCCGGTCGTCGGATCCGCGCTCTACGGTGACCTGCCCGACCACCACGGTCTCGGCTTTCACCGCTCGCTGGGAACGGCGGCAATGACCGTGCCGCACAGCTTTCGGACCGACGAGTCCCTGAGCGGCAAGCTTTACGAAATCCAGGTCCCCGGTTCGGGCTGGGGCGAGTACCTGCTGCAGGCTGACCATCAGGCCGCCTTCCACCCCGGCGCCGGACCGGATGCCGCCGCGGTGGCCGGGGTGTACGCGGAGGCCCTGCGGCGCACGCTCGGCACACCGGACCCAGCACTGCTCTACCTGGTCGACACCGCGACCAGCCAGACCGGGGTCCGCTACTTCATCGAGCGCACACGGGCCGCTGGAGTGCGCTACTACGGCACCGACGCCGGTGTCGGGCCCGACGACGTCCGGCACATCCGCTCCCATTCCCTACCGGGCCTCTTCCACGAGCAACACCCTGACCGGCACCTCGCCCGTGCCGCCCGCGAACCGTACCTGTATGACCCGTCGCTGAACGCGATGTTCTTCAGCAAGATCACCACCGCTCTGCCTTTCTGGCGTTTTACCCGCGACCTCTTCACCGACCAGGATCGCGACCTGTTTCCGTACACAGCTGTCCTGGAAGCCGATGGTGTCCAACTGCCCGGCGGCGACATGGTCTCCCGCCGCGCGTTCGCCGATGTGGTGCGCACGCGTCCGTACGTTCTGAAGTACGCCGGCTCCGACGTCTACAGCGGCAGCGGCGGATCTGGGATCTGCCTACTGGACGATCCCTCGTGTCACGACCTGGACCTGCTGGAAAAGGCATGGGACCGGTCGGCGAACCACCAGAGCTGGATCGTGCAGGAGGCCATCGACGCTTGTGATCCGGCCTGGGATGAGCAGTATCCCGGTGCCACAGGACGGGTTCCCAAACTGAGTGTGCTGTGCGCGCTCGGCTCCTACCTCGGATCGATGGTGCTGGCCGGGACGGAGACCATCGTCCACGCCGGCACCAGCGACATGCTGGCCGTGTGCGCGGAGGTCTCCGAGGCCGCCGCAGTGCTCGCGCACGTCCCCCTTCCCCAATCCGCTCCCGGTGCCGCCCCGCAACCCGCCACCCCGGCCCTCCCGGACGGGACGCCCGCGGAGCACGCCGGGCGGCTGTGACCCAAGCCGCTGCGCCGTCCGCCACGACGACGCAGCCGTCTCGACCGACCGATGCCACTAGGAGCACCGCGGTCCGCCGGCAGTCCCGCTCAGCGGGAGACGCCGCCGCCCGCTCCTTTTCGGCCCACCCCTGCGTCTGTCAGGAGCTTCAGATGAATGCAGCAGACCCCCTGCCGCCCTTCCCGTTCCCCGGGGGGGGACTTCCCAGCGCCACCGCCGCAGTACGCGAGTCGACGCGCAGAATGCCCCTTCGGCAAGGTGCGGCTGCCGAGCGGTGACAGCGCCATTCTGCTGGTCCGGCACGCCGACGTCGCCGCCGCGGTGCTCGACCCCCGCCTCTCGCGTAACCACGTCCTGCCACAGGCCCCGCGCAACAGCGCCGAGCCGAACTTCCTCTACGACCCAGACCTGATGATCAATCAGGAGACGGCAACACACTCCCTCATCCATCGGATCACGACGCAGACACTGAGCGCCCCGCGGGTAGCCACATACCGGCCGCTGATCGAACGCGTCGCGACGGAACTGGCCGATCGGATGGGTGACCGGGGCCCGGTCGTGGACCTGGTCGAGTCGTTCACGGACTGGTTCCCCCTGCGCACCATCGGTGCGCTGCTGGGCGTACCGCCGGACGCGTACGGCGACATCCGGCGCTGGTCGGGGGCCTACACCATGTCGCAGCACGTTGAAGCGGACGAGCGTGCCGTGCTGAACGACGAGTTCGATGCCTTCGTCCGCGACCTCACAGCCGATCCCTCGCGGACGCGGCCCGGCGCACCGCTGCTCCGGGACCTCGCCGACTCTACGGTGGAGGGGGCGCGGTTGTCCGACGCGGACTTGATGAGCATCGTGAAACTCCTGCTGTCGGCCGGATCGGAGGCCCCGGCCGCCGTACTCGGCCGGTCCGTGCTGTATCTGCTGACCGCTGGAGCGGAGCGCTGGGCCCGACTGCCCAACGATGAGGACGGGATGGGAGCCGTGGTCGAGGAACTGCTGCGCCTGGTCTACGCGGGGAACGCCGCAGCGCTGCGGACCGCCTTGGCGGACATTGAACTGCCCTCCGGCACCGTACCCGCCGGCCAGCCCGTACTCCTGGCCTGGATATCCGCCCTGCACGACCCTGAGGTCTACGAGGCGCCCCAGCAGTTCCGGCCCGGCCGCCCGGCTCCGCGCAACATCGGGTTCGGCGGTGGCCGCCACTACTGCCCCGGCGTAAGTATGGCGAAGACCGTGCTCACTGTTGCCCTGCTCACCCTGGCCGATCGCTTTCCCGGGCTGCGCCTCGCCGTACCGGAGACCGAGGTCCCGCTGGCCGAGCGGGAGATCGGCACTCTGGTGCAGTCGCTGCCCGTCACGCTGGCCGGATGAGACGCCCCGGACTGGGATGTGCGAGGACCAGGCCGCCGCCGCTCGGCGGCGGGGGGTGCGTGGGTGGGGGCCGGCCCACGGCCACACCCGACGCGGCCGACGGGGGGTGTGTCAAACGAGGGCTCCGGCCCATAGTCGATGGTGGAGCCGGTGGGCCCTTCGGAGATCACGGCCATGCGGTGGACGTCAATTCCCTTGCGAGCACGGTGTTTCCCGGGCTGCCCACGACGGTCGAGCCGTCTGGCATGGACGGCCGCCTCCAGGACTGCGGCCGTCTGCTCGCACCGCTGCGTTCCTCCCGGTCGGCCCCCGGTTGTTCCGCCGCCGCCCGGACCGAACGGTTCCGCGCGACAGCGGCCGGTCTTGCGGTGCGACTGCCCCAGCCCGCGCGGACTGACGTTGCTGCGTCCGTGGAGACGATCAAGCCGGGCGACCGCCCCAGCGCGCGGACCCGGGCAAAGGAGCACCGGCCGCCTCGCCACCCGCCCGCTCAGCCCACCGCCTGGAGACGCCGCCGCTCGTCGAGGAGTTCTCCCGCCGAGGGCATCACGGCAGCGACCTAGGCAGCCGCACATCACGGCCCTTGCCGGACCAGCCCCTGGCGCCCGGTTCCTGCGGGCCGGCCGCCCGGCCAGCGAAACCCAGATGCTCCTCGCCGTCCAAATTCATGGGAGACCACCCGCGAGGCGCTGGAGGCGGACCGGATGATGCGGCTGCCGAGGTCGCTGCCTCCGACGTAGGCTGGCCAGCCACACCGTCGCCTACTATCGCCGCCGCGACGGCCCACTCCCCACACGGCTCTGCCCCTGGAGACAATTTGACCGAGGAAGGATCACACACTCAAGACCTGCTACTGCAGTACTCGGTGTAGGCCCGAGGGGAGTGGTCGTCCAGGGCGTGATCCTGCATCTGGCGCCCGTTGGCAGCCCCGGGGAGGGGAAATCGTCGTGCGCAGCACTACTTCTTTTTATTTCCGAAAGAGCTAATCAGGCAGTTGCTGTTAACGTCCTCATAGTCGTTCGGCAAATTTGCAGGATTCGCAATCCAGCCGATTGGCTCATCATTCGTAGCGAGAGTTACGGTTAGTCTTAGCGCCATGACTATTGAGGCACTTTATCATGGCGCCGACATTCTCGGCGTAGTCCGGGTTCTTGGAGGGGTCGAGCTCCGGTGGGGGAAGTGCATTGTATTTTTCGCACGCCTCAAGCGCCGCTTCCTCTACCTTACTGCTCACTTTTTCATTTGCACCCGGACCCATGCCGCGCTTTGAAAGGCAATCCACGAGGGCCTTTCTGTATTGCATTCTTTGCTCCACAGAGTCGTCCAACCGCATGTGTGGACAGCCACTGCCGTCAGGTGCCGAGGACTTGGTGGGTTTGACTTCCTGCTGGCCAGCAGTCGCTTTGGATTCGATGGAGGCCACCTCAGGATTGCCCGGCTTCTCGCCAGAGCATCCGGTCAGCTCAAGGGCTGCCATTACCGGAAATCCGGCCATCGCGGGCCCTGCATACAGAGCGGTCCCGCGGTGGCTGACAGCCCATCTATACTTCATTGAAGCTTCCTCTGATCGGCTAACGTTGACGTGGTTGATTAATCGAGGTGCCGACTGAGACTTGCCCAAGTAACGAGAGCAACAGCCGTCCACGCAGAACAAGCAGATAATTCGCGCAAGTTCCGGGGTCCTGTGCCGACGGCCGGGCCAAGGCCCGCCATCCGGCTGGCGATCCGGACTACATCGTGGCCGTCGTAGGCGAGGGTGCGCTGACTGGCGGGGCCACGGGCAGCCGCGTACGCCCGCCATCTGGCACCCATAGTCCGCGAACGCCACAGCGAACACCTCGCCCTCGATGTCTGGATCGCCGATGTCCACCTCGACGGCCAACGCGAACGGGTCTGATGCAGTTTCGGGTGGCAGGTCAACCTGTCACCCGATCGTGCGGCACACCCAACTCCGAACTCCAGCCAACTGCATGCGACGCGACCGCACCGCCATCCAAGCAGCCGCCTTCACCACGACCTACACGTCCGGAGCAGTCGAAGGTAACGTCACCAGCATCAAGCTGCCGAAGACACAGATCCACGGCCGCGCCAAATTCGATCTTCCACGACGCCGCATCCTGCCTCACCGTGATCAAGAAGCCGCTACCCCAAAGTAGCGACAGAGCCGCTTTCCGTCCCTGAACCACGGTTCCGCTGCACCGACAACGTCGTGCTCGACACCAGTCCGAACGGGCCGCCGACTGGAAGACGGAACGCAGCGCCTTCGCTCAGAAAAGAGACGGGGGCGGGCTGCTGGTATCCGGGATGACCGGCCGGAACTGGGCGGGGACGGTGTCGTAACGGCTTGGCCCGGCAGCCGCAGCCACCTCGGGAGCCATCTCGGCCAACCAGGTACGGAACCTGTCCACAGCTGTCCGGTAAGGAACTTTCGCCAAGATGCGGTGCTCCCCGCCGGGACAGTAGTCCACACTCAGGGTAATCATGCAGGAGCGGGGCTGGTTGTGACTACCCGTCCAGGAAGCCCGCAATTCACCGCACGGGATGCGCCCGCGTGAGCTGTGAGGGACACGATGGGTAGGGCGCATCGGAGCGCCAACCAGCACTGCAGTGAGTGCGGCCAGGTGCGGGAGCGGGAGCGTGGTGCGAGCGCGGCAGCCGGGGCAACGGTGCCAGTGCCGCAGCCAGTCCTGGGCGTGAGAGTGAAAGAGGGACACGTAGCGGTCGGTGACATAGATGTCGTTGCGGTAGAGGTAGTTCGGCCGTTCACGGGTGTTGCAGGCCTGGCAGACGGGCGCGCGAACGTAACCGTGCTCGTGGCAGTGATCGATCACGCTGGCGGCGGCCTCCTGGCAGACGGCGCACCTCCACCCGGAGACTTCAAGTGAACTGCGCTTCTTGCTGAGCGCCGAATAGAGAAGGCCTTCCAGCTCCCTGGTGTACGGGCGCAACGTTGCGTTGCTGCAGGCGGAGCAGATGGTCTGCTGGCCTCTGCCTGTCTGCATACGCTGCGCCTCGGGCCGGTCATCCGGGTACGCTCCGCACCTGCTACAGACTCGTGCGGCCAGCAACCACTGTGTCTCGGTGCGCTCGGCGGCGTCCAGCACCTGGGTCAGCGTGCGCGGCAGCCACCATGTGTGTGCCGCCTCTGCCTTTGGCCGTACCACCAGGGCACGGCGCCAGTCGATCCCCGCCAACTGCCGCAGATCGCCGTTGCCGGCCTGCTGCCACGACAAGTCATGCAGATCGTGGTCGCGGACTCGGCTCCATTCACGGTCCAGGCGCTGACGCCACCGCAGTGCCTGAGCATCCTCTTGTCCTGTACTGGGCACAATGCAAGGCGCAATGTGGACCAGCGCATTCCTGTTTACCTTGACCGACCTCAGATCCGCCGCTGCCCGGCGAACGTCGACTTCCTGAACGTGCCAGCGGTCGTCGGCATCCTGCACCGTGGGCACCAGGTGACTGCCGAGAAGCACGTGCCCCGACCGTGCGTCGGCAGGAAGGCTGGTAAACGCCTCCAGAGCGGCCGGAACGGCACTGTTGGACAGCAATTCGGGCCACAAGGCATCGGCCGCAGCGAGGGTGAGCAAGCCATCTGCGCGACTCGGGGTATCGGCCTGTGACATGCCCAGCACGGTAGCAGCGCAGCACCCCTGACTCCGACACTCGGACTCGTTCTGGGACACCGTCCCAACCCCCCCGGGGTCCCCGCAGAGCACCGGGACGCCGTCTGGAACAGAGAAGACCGAACTTCCTCCCTGGGTAGCCAGCCGTGCGGTTCATACCGTCGATAATCGGCCTCGCACGTCTGACCGCAGCCCGATCCACGCCACCGGCGGCCCACTACTGTGCTTGCGGTTGTCCGGTCACCCAGTAACCAGTCGGTGATCGAGTGCGGTGTGTCGTCGGCCGGCGCTGACGCTACGGACCGCCTGGCCCAAGGCCTTGCGTGAGCCGACCAGGACCACGAGTTTCTTCGCCCTGGTCACGGCGGTGTAGAGGAGGTTGCGCTGGAGCATGGTCCACGCCGAGGTCGTAAGGGGGATGACCACGGCCGGGTACTCGCTTCCCTGCGACCGGTGGATGGTGACGGCGTAAGCGTGCGCAAGCTCATCCAATTCGTCGAAGTCGTAGCCGATCTCCTCGTCCTCGTCCGTCAGCACGATGAGCTTCTGCTCTTCGGTGCTGAGGGCGGTGACCACGCCAACGGTGCCATTGAAGACCCCGTTCTTCCCCTTCTCATAGTTATTGCGGATCTGCGTTACTTTGTCACCCACTCGGAACGTCCGGCCGCCGAAACGGCGCTCCGGCACTCCCTCCCGGGCAGGGGTAACGGCAGCCTGCAGAAGGCTGTTGAGGTTGCCCGCTCCAGCCAGGCCCCGGTGCATGGGAACCAGCACCTGAACATCGCGGCGCGGATCGAGGCCGAATTTCCGAGGGATCCGCCTCGCTGCCACGTCAACGGTAAGACCGGCCGCATTGTCGGTGTCATCCTCCACGAAGAGAAAGAAGTCAGACAGGCCGTCTGTCAATGGGGACAGCCCCTGGTTGATCCGGTGGGCGTTGGTCACCACCCCTGACTGCTGGGCCTGCCGGAAGACCTTCGTCAGCCGCACCGAGGGGATCGGTCCAGGGGTGGCGAGCATGTCGCGCAGCACCTCGCCCGCACCAACCGAGGGAAGTTGGTCAACATCGCCGACCAATAGCAGGTGAGCACCGAGCGCGACCGCCTTGGCCAACTTGTTCGCCAGGATCAGGTCCAACATCGAAGCTTCGTCCACGACCACCAGGTCTGCTTCCAACGGCCGGTCCCGGTCGTAGGCCGCGTCACCGCCGGGCCGCAACTCCAGCAGCCGGTGGACCGTCGAGGCCTCGGCCCCGGTGAGTTCCGACAGACGCTTGGCCGCACGGCCAGTCGGCGCAGCAAGGACCACCTTAGCCTTCTTCGCCAAGGCGAGTGCCACGATCGACTTCACCGTGAACGACTTGCCGCAGCCCGGACCGCCAGTCAGGACCGCGACTTTCTCGGTCAACGCCAGCTTCACTGCCTCCTGCTGCTCCGGTGCCAGTTCCGCACCAGTCTGCCGCGCCAGCCAGTTCAGCGCCTTCGTCCAGTCGACTGGTGTGTCACTGCGGCTGCCGAAGGCGGGCATCTTGTCGCAGTCGGTCCGCAGGAGTCTGAGCAACTGGTTCGCCAAGGAGGTCTCGGCGCGGTGGAAGGGCACCAGATACACGGCCGTGATCGGCTCCCCATCCGGTCCGGGCACACGTTCACGAACCACGCCCTCATCGGTGACGAGTTCGGCCAGGCAATCGATGACCAGACCGGCATCGACCTGCAGGAGTTTCACCCCGTCGGAGATCAGGCGCTCCTCAGGAAGGAAGCAATTCCCCTGATCGCTGCTCTGCGAGAGCGCGTACTGCAGTCCCGCCTTGACCCGCTCTGGGCTGTCGTGCGGGATCCCGACGGCCTGGGCAATCTTGTCGGCAGTCAGAAAGCCAATACCCCAGACATCGGCAGCAAGCCGGTAGGGCTCATTCTTGACCACACCGATCGAGCTGTCCCCGTACTTCTTGAAAATCCGCACCGCCAGCGAGGTGGAAACGCCCACGCCCTGCAAGAAGACCATCACCTCCTTGATGGACTTCTGCTCCTCCCAGGCAGCCGTGATCAGCGCGGTGCGCTTCGGGCCGAGACCCGGCACCTCAATGAGCCGCTCAGGCTCCTGCTCGATGACTTCGAGGCTGCAGACGCCGAAATGCTCGACAATCCGCTCAGCGAACCGAGGACCGATTCCCTTGATCAGCCCCGACCCCAAGTACCGCCGGATACCCTGGATCGTGGCAGGCAACACAGTCGTGTAGTTCTCTACCGTGAACTGCTTGCCGTACTGCGGGTGCGACCCCCACCGCCCATGCAGCCGCAGCGACTCACCCGGCTGCGCACCCAGCAGCGCCCCTACCACCGTCAGCAGGTCGTTCACTCCACGCCCGGTATCGACCCGAGCCACCGTGTAGCCGGTCTCCTCGTTCGCGTAGGTGATGCGCTCCAGCACTCCCTCAACCACGGCAAGTTGCCCCTGAGGCGCCTGCGGCGCACCCGCGCCCATACCCGTCTCCCATCCCGTGCCCGCAGCACGCCAGCACCTAAGCTACCCAACCGCAATGTGCTGGAGGTGACCGCGGTGAGCACAACGATTCGGGCCAAGGCCCGTCCGGTCGCGACCGGACAGGACAAACCGTGCAGGTCAATAGGCGGGCCCATTGAGGGAGTCGTTCCGAACATCTCGTCCCCCGCAATACCAGGCCTCAAAGACAGCCCGCACAGGAACGCCCCTCGAGTGGATCCAGGTTCTGGGCGGGCAGCGATGGAGGCATGGCCGGGGGAAGGCGGAGCGCTCGGGCCGAGCCTGGTGCGTGAGGCTCTGCTAGTGACCTGCGCCGGTAGTCCGTCGTTAGATTTTTGATGAGTACTTCTGGTGGTGTGTCGGTGCCTCGGCGGGGTCCGAAGTTGGAGCCGTTGCTGTTGGTT
>NZ_JBIVNJ010000075.1:0-16000 GCF_044753585.1 Streptomyces sp. NPDC088354
ACCCCCCAGATCATGCGGACTACAGGGGGGAACAGTCATGCCGTCCCAGAGGCCGGGCACCCCATTGCGGGGCTGATCAACAAGGTAATGGGGACCTCCAAAAGGAAACACCCGGCGGAATCATCACCGAGCCGGACGACCACGGGCTCGGACGCTCCCGCGGCGGGTTGACCACCAAGCTGCACCTTGCCGTCGAGCAGGGCCAAAAGCCCATGTCGATCGTGATCACCGCAGGCCAGCGCGGGGATTCGCCGCAGTTCGAGGTCGTCCTCGGTCGGGTCCGAGTGCCCCAGCTTGGGGTCGGCAGGCCCCGCACCCGACCCCGGCGCGTGCGGGCCGACAAGGCGTACGCCTCCCGCAAGAACCGGGCCTACCTGCGACGACGCGGTATCCGCTGCACCATCCCGGACAAGATCGACCAAGCCCGCAATCGCAAGAAACGTGGCTCGCAAGGCGGCCGGCCACCGAAGTTCGACCCGGAGGACTACAAGGCGCGGCACGCAGTCGAATGCGGCATCAACCGCCTCAAGAGGCACCGCGCGGTGGCGACCCGGTACGACAAGCTCGCGGTTCGCTACGAGGCGACTGTCCTCGTCGCCGCCATCAACGAATGGCTGTGACCAGCACTTTCGATACACGCCCTAGAAGAGGTGCTGTACCCATACAGCTGCGGTGCTGACCAGTGCGGTGCCGAGTCCGTAGCAGATCCCGCGAAGGACCAGGCCGAGGGCGGCGCGCCGGCGGCGGCGGGTCCAGTGCACGAAGCGGTGAAGGTGGGCACGAATCGCCTGCACTGGGCTGGGGTGGGGTCTATCGTGCATGGTGGATGTTCCTTTCAGCGGGGATGTCAGCTTGGGGAGCCCTGCCGGCGGTGGCCTTGGAACCTGTGCCGGGGTTGGGGCTCCTTTTGCGTGGTCTGGTCAGCGGCGGGCGAAGTCGTGGAGTCGGTCGGCCAGGCGGCGGTCGGGGCGGTGGACGATGATGCAGGCTCCGGGGGCGTGGTCGGCGAGGCGGTCGACTTCCATTTCGAGGCCGCCGGTGGGCGGGTCTGCCATGTAGCCGTGGTTGCGGACGTACGAGGCCATGGCTTCCAGGCAGTCCAGGAGGGCCTGGTCGGGGGCTTCGGAGTCGAGAAGGTTGTCGGTGACCTGGTGGAGCCAGTGCTGTGCTTCGCGGCGTTCGCCGAGTGCGAGGTGGTGCAGGTGCAGGCAGTACGCGGCGGTGCGCAGGCCGGCGCCGGCGGCCAGTTGCCACCAGAACTGGGCGCTTTCGCGGTGTCCGGTCAGGTAGAGAAGGCAGGCGAAGACCAGGGCTCCGTCGACGTCCAGGTGGTCTTCGAAGGATGCGGATGTGGTGTCGATGGTGGGGTCTTCGGCGAGGCGGTCGACGTGGTCGGCGGCGTCGGGCCGGTTGAGGATCCAGCGGCAGATCACCGACAGCCGCTGCGCGGCCTGCCGGGTTTTGAGGATGTCGGGGGTCGGGGTGGTCTTGACGGAGTCGGCGGCCAGGCGGCGCAGGGCGGCTCCGACGTCGAAGTTTTCTGCCGGGGAGGTCGGGATGCGAGCGTCGGCCAGGAGGTCGTCGATGGTGGTCACTGCCGCGGTCCTTTCTTGTTCTTGCCAACGGCGAGCGGCAGGCCCAGCTGGGAGCGCAGGCGTTCCTTGCCCTTGCGGCCGTGGTAGTCGACGGTGCGGACGTCCAAGCCCATGTAGCGGGCGATGCGTTTGGTGGGGTAGCCCAGGAGGTATCGGAGCGCGATCACGGTGAACTGGCGGGTGGGCAGATTGCAGAGCGCCTCGTACAGGCCAGTGGTACCGGGGGTGAGCTCGAGCTGGTTCCGCACCGCCTGCAGGTTGCGGGCTATGGGGGCGTTGATGACGAAGGCCGGCGGCCGCCCGTCTTCCTGAAGTCGGTCGATGACGCAGCGGTGGAGCACGCCCAGCGCGCGCTGCTCGAGGTTGCCCTCGGCCAGCAGCTCGTTCCAGGCGCTGAGGATCTCCAGGAACACCTGGTGGACGACCTGCTCGCCGGTGCGGCGGCTGCCCAGGTGGATCTCCGCGAAGTCGTGGAAGAACTCCTGGTGGCCCAGGTAGAAGCCCTCGAAGTCCAACGGCAGCTCAGGCGGTTCCGGTACGGGCTGAGGACGACCAGCGTCCTCGGGCGATACGTCGAGGTCGACGTCGCCGTTTCTCACACGCTCCTCCGGGTGGGCTACCCCGTCCTCGCCATCGAGGACAGGTCCTTAACGGAAGCAACTCGCTCCCGTGAGGACCCGGTTGGGCCCTCAGCACCCACCCTGTCGATTTCCCGGCCCTCGCACTCAACCACCCCCGTAAAAAATCACCGAGAGATCATCAATGATCGACAGAGCGTAAGTTCGACCGTCGTCCGCTTGTTCCCGACATGTGTTCTGATCAGCAGGAACTACAGCCCCTCCGGGTTCCAGATGGCCCAGGCGTTCCAAACCGAGACCTGTCGGTGATCTACATCACATGCCTCGGTGGCGCCGCCGGCTGGATGCACAGGTGGTCCACGGCTCGCTCAGGGGGCGCGGTCGATGCCGGGCCTCCGGCCAGCCCGCGAGGCCGGCCTGCGGCACCAGGCCGTCGGCGGACAGCGACGACGCAGTGACAGCGGAGCTGCGCAGCGTACGCGACCTGCAGCACCCGCGAAATTGACGGCGAAGTAAGCCTTCACGAACGACCGCCCGAGCATTTTCGGGCGAAAAAATTTTGCTCCCGGCGTGACGTTAGTGAATCCACACCGCATACGAGCGATCGAGCAGTACAACCCGGACTGCTTCGTCGCGCGCGTGCCACTTAATCGGCTAGCGTGACGAACCCCGCTAACAAGGTGAGTTTTATGTCCAGTCGCCAGACGGTGGAAGAAGCCGTCGACGCAGCCCTGCCTACCGACCGGGCGCTGCGCATCCAGCAGGACGCGCGGAGGGTCGAGGAGCTGCGGCAGTACGGGTTCATGGGGCCCGCGTACGAGGTGTTCGAGAACGACCTGTGTCGGCAGAGCATGCCGATCCTGCGCGGCATGGTCCGCAACGGCGACCTCGCCCGGCTCACCCGGAAGCGGTTCGAGGACCGTCAGATCCCCTTCTTCGTCTCGCCTGACAACGCGCGTCTCCTGCACAGCAGTCCGCAGGACCGGGACGAGCTGGTGGTCGACACCCTGCTGAACGCCCTGAAGTCGTTCCGCAGCAAGGCGCTGGTGAAGGGCGAGTGGTCTCCCGCATTTCGGGGTCCCCGTGGGGCCAGCTGTCTGACCAGCTTCTTCATCGGCCAGTGCATCTGGGAGTTCCGCCGCGTCTACCTCAAGTGGGCCCGCCGCCGTGAGGAACTCGCCCGCCAAGAAGCCGCGCTGCTGGACGTCGAGGCGTTCTTCCGTCTACTGATGGCGCCGGACTACCTGGCCGAGCCGGAAGCGGTCTTGTTCGGCACCAAGCTGGTCGATCTGCTGGCCGGCCACCCGGCGCAGACGCAGGCCGTGATCCGCATGACGGTCGAGGGCTACCAGGACAGCGAGATCGCCGACGCCCTGAAGACCAATCCCGGTGCTGTTCGAACCCGCCGGTACCGCTTCCGCAGCGCCCTCTACCAGGCCGCCCGCACTGGCCAGGTCTGGATCCCGCAGCAGCTCCACACCACCGGAGCCCCCCGCCAAGCCCAGCGAGGCGCCGCGTGAGCACCCGCGCCCTGCTGTTCCTCTTCCTCGCCATGGCAGTCCTGGTCGCCATCGCGGCCATCCTGGCGATCGTAGGATTCGGCATCGCCCGCTGGGGCGGCGCCGAGATCCCCACCGCCGTCACCCGCGCCAGCTTCGTCTTCGCCAGCACCCTCGGCATCGGCATCGCCCTGCTCGCCGCGCTCCTGCCCGCATTCACCTAACCCACCACGGAGCACCCATGGGCCAGCCGCCGCCCACCCCACAGGACGGCGGCCCCCGCCTGACTCACCCCCATAGTCAGACGGCAGGCCCTCTTCGGTGTCCGGCGGGCGGATGGTTCCGGTTGGATGACACGTAGCGTCCGTTGCGCCTGCTGGATGTATGGCGGCCGAGCCTGTGCGAGATGGGACCTTCCCCTTGCACCGGGCTCCGCCTGTGTACCGACGTCCTCCACGGCTAAAGTGACTCCCCAGTGATCGACGGGGGGCGGGCGATGGTGAACTGGGCCGCAGAGGCAGTGCTGACCGATTTCCAGCGGGACCTGATCATCGCCCTCGCGGGCGGGATCGTCGGCGTGCTCGGCACGATAGCGATCGAGTACGTGAAGGCCCGCCGCGAGCCGAACAAGCGGCTTTCCTACGACGCCGAGACGCGGACGGCCATCGTCTCCGCCGACGACCAGGTGCGTCCCCGGCTCGGGCTCACCTACGACGGCAGGTACGTTGAAGACCTCAGCTCCGTCGAGTTCACCGTGGAGAACACTGGGAACCGCGTTGTTCAGCAGCAGCAGTTGCGGTTCCGGTTCGCCGACGGCAGCGAGGTCCTCGACGCCGCCGCGACCTCCGCCCACGAGGCCGAGTGGGGCGTGCAGCGACGCCCAGACCTCGAACAGAGCTCCCGGGAAGCGGTCTTCACCATCGGCCACCTAGAGCGCGGACAGCGGGTGACTTTCATGCTGCTCGCCTCCGGCCGGGACTCCGGTAGCTGGGAGGTGGTCCCGTACAACCCTCTGGGGGACGTTGACCTGCGCGAGCGGTCGGCCGCCCGTATGAAGGACGACCGCGAGCACATGCCCGCCTTCTTCTCGCTGTCCTTTCTGCTGTTCACCGTCCCACCGGTGTTCTCCGCCTTCGCATTTGTCGGGGAACTGGCCACGGCGTTCGTAAGTGCGGGCTTCATCGCCGCAGTCGTCCCCCACCTTGCACCCACTGCCCGGGCGCTGCGCGACATCCTGGCCCGACCCTCTCAGCCCAAGCACATCTACACCTTCAACGGTGAGGTACGCGGCACCGCCCTCACCTTCGGAGACAGCGGCACGATCAACTACACCCCTGATGAGACTGGCCCAACTGGGCAGCCTGATCCGACCGTTCCTGCCTAGGGTTAGACACCCGTTGCCTCCCCTTCCCGGGAAGCTTAGCCTTCAGCGCTCCCGTTGACGTAGCCGCTTGCCTACATCTGGGGGACCACAACAGGAATCACAGGAATGGCAACTGAATGGCTACGGCTCTACGTCCCGCTCGCGATGAAGGATGAGGCCAAGGCGACCAGCACCCCGGGGGATGGCACTGATCCGCGTGTCAAGACGGAGCTGCAGATGTGGTGCAGGGATACCTTGCCTGGGCGGAGACCAAGCGCCCGGTAATTTCGAGGCGGCAAAAGAAGACTGACGGCTGACGATCACGCGGTTAGCGGGCCAGAATTAGAGGCGCGACACTCACACCGGAGAATTTTCATCGCAGCTTCAACCGTACCGCATAACCTTTTTTCGTTTCCTTCACCATATCTATGCACCAAGGCGTATCTTCGCAGATCAAGGCGAGCTCACTAGGAGATACAAAAAGGTAGTCAAACCATGACGTAGCACGCTTTCCAGTCCTTATCCGAATGCGCTCCTGTCCTGGCAGTCTTCCTCGCGCTACATTCAATGATCTATATTCTGCGTGTGCTGCGCCAGCATGAGAGTAAGGATCTGCTCCCACACCAACGATAACTGCCCCATTATTGGCTGCTTCGTGGAGGGTGGAAAAAATTTCCTTCGCCTTCTCCGAAGACTGAAGCAAGCCAATGTTAAAGCCCCCTAGGAAGAAGGTGTCAAAAGAGCCAAGGCCAATATTTGATACATCTTCAACAGATGCCTCAAATGCCCCTACGCCCCGCTCTCGGGCAACTTCGCATGCCAGGGGTGAGGAATCTACTCCTACGACGCTGAAACCTTGTCGAAGAAACTCAACAGAATGACGCCCGGGACCGCAACCAATATCCAGAATTCGACCCTTAGCCATTTCTGCTGCGCTTCGTTCAACCTCATCCCATTCTTCGAATGGGGCGAAGTATCTAGCTACATCCGCCGTGCCAATATAGCCATCTTCACGCTCAACGACTTCAATCACGGAACCTCTCTTCGCCCCTGCCCGCCAACATCGTCGCATGAGAATACCAACAGCATCAGCAACCTGCAGATCTCCATCCCCACCATTCACCATAGACCTAACCCTTCAGGAGAGGTATCGAAAAGCCGGACGATACATAGCACCAAAGATCCGCCGACTCATCTTCGATCGGGAATTGGGCTTATTGCTAGACTAGGATTTTCGGTGTCATTAATGAAAGCTAATTGGCAACTCAACAACACCCCGACTATTGTAAGAATCGCGCCACGTCAGCAAATCTTCGGGGACGGAGAGAGCAATACGGGAAAAGCGCTGGGTAAGATCTCTCAACGCAATTTCAAGCTCAGACTTGGCAATCATTGCTCCCAGGCACGCGTGTGGACCGTAGCCCAGGCTCAAGTAGCCCGAATCAGGGCGATCTATCCAAAATCTGTCTGGATGAGAAAATCGGCGGGGATCGCGGTTCCCTGACGAAATTCCCAGAAGTACCGTATCGCCGGGTGACAGTTCTATACCATCGAGTTCGATAACTTCCGTGGGAAAACGCCGTACCGCAAATTGTCCAGGTGGATCAAATCGGAAAACTTCAGAAACGGCTGCGCCGATCAATCTCGGATTATCTCGAAGGAGAGAATGCTGCTCTGAATTTCTCAGCAATGCTAGCACTCCTAGACAAATCGAATTTGCCACATTTTCGAAGCCGGCGAAAAGAATAAGGGATGCCATCGAGGTAAGTTCCTCCTCGGAAAGCCTACCTGGCATCTTGCTTATCGAAACGAGTTTTGTAAGCAGGTCGTCGTCAGGCTCTTTTCTTTTTCTCTTGATCTGGAGATCGATAAATTCCATGAGGGCACTTATTGTATTTCGGAACTCCGGACCGTCGACTCCACGGAAAAGTACAGAGCTCCATTCAAAGAACGACTCTCGATCTTGCGCGGAGAATCCTAGAATCTCTGAAATGACGAGTGCCGGAAGAGGCATTGCGTACTCCCTTACCAAATCACCTCCTCCCTTTTTGAAAATTTCCTCGAGGAGAGATGCCGATATTTCGGCCGTACGCTTTTTAATGCGATTGACGCTCTCTGCATTGAAAGTCCCCGAAACCAATTTTCGCAATCTCGTGTGCTCTGGCGGATCGAGATCAACTAGGCTGGAATTCATCGAGGGAGGAAAATTTCGTCCACGACCGACTCCCGCGTTACGCCGGTCAATCGACATCCGGGGGTCCAGCAGCAACTTCCGAACGTCGGAGTAGCGCCCAACGAACCACGCCTGCTTCCCTTTGGGTGTCAGAATCTGCACAGCGCGTGCCTGCTCCCGCAAAACCGAGAAGACTGGGTGCGGATCCTTCATATAATTCTTATCGAATAGCATAGCCAACCCTCCGTATTCGCAATGCGATAATGCCGAAAATGACGGACTGAAATCTAGCTCGGAATTTATGGCCATGGAGGCAAATGCTGTTGGAAAAGGCAATAAGCTGAGACAGTAGCCAACGAGAATCCAGCGATTTGGCGCGGCTTAAGAGTCGTAAATATTAGGTGCATCAACCCGCCGGCACATACTGCAATCCAGAAGGACACAGGGATAAGGAGGGCAAGAGGGAGGAAAAATTCAAGCGAAATTGCACTCAAAGAAGCGATGCGCGAGAAATTTACGCCCTTCTTCGGGTCGTCCAGAAGGATACTTAGTCTTCGTGGGAACCAAAACTCACGGTGCCCTGAGGCATATTGAAGCACAGAACCAACCGCCACATAATCACGGACTAGCCGCCCCGAGCGAAACTGTCGGGACAAAAGCTTCAGCCAAGCACTGCTCCAATACATGTCTATTGTGATGAAAAGGCAAAGCCACTGGGCCCAACAGTTTGCTGGTGAGATAGATCGATCGATACTTATCCCAGAGCCGAGTCTGGATGCAAACAAGAGTGAGATACACATCATAAAAGGGTAGAATCGACTGGATTTTCCATGATTGCCAAAATAATTCATCTCAAACAAAAGAGACATTGCGCAAAGTGTAAGCCAGAATCTAGGGCCGGGAAGGAAAATTACGCCTAGTGCGGCGATGACACGCGCTAGAAGTACCGGCCTATATGCAATAAGGACGGCCTCTCCTCTTTTTCCGGGATATTTATTTGAGATTCGGAAATTCTCGTAGCCGTGACTATTCTCATAACGTGACCAGCCACCGTTGCATATCGAAAGGGAAAAATGCGTGAAGAGAGAAAATCCCAGCAGGATGCGAAACAAGGAAAGACATGCAGAATTGATCGGTAGCGAAAATCCGTGAAGCGGAGCATTAAAGAACCACACGGCTATTCCTTACGGTCAATTTTTGGCGCCCATCGGAATATATTACTAGCCCTTCACCGGAAATCTCGGAGGATCCGGAAGCCGTCTTCCAATCCAACCAACGCTGAAGGTCGTCGGGGTTCATCTGAAAAGAACCTGGAAACATGTCAGCGAATGGATTGACGGGTGTTCCATCCGGATCAACCAGATCAATTATGATCCAACATCCCGCGCTGAACATTCCCCATGAGAAGGGACCATCTATGTTCTCTCTGAATCCAGCATTCGCCATTCTGATCGCCAGTAATGTCGTCGCCAAGTATTTCAAAGCAGTGAATATGAAGGTCATCTTCTCACCACCACAACCTTGACTACCGAGATGTCTTCCGTCCCGTGCGAAAGATCATAAACTAGCAAATCTGACTGGAGAGAATCACAAATTAATCCGGTAACATGGGAAACCTCAGCTCTCAGACTTCCGAACTTCGCTGAGCTGCTCCAGAAGGTATCGGTCCAAGGAACAGTTTCATTAGGCAGCGCTGGTCGACGAGACGGCTGATCGATCGTTAGTGTCCCAAGCCTCATGTCATCCCGCACGCCGGCTATAGCAGCAAGTCGGCTCTGGGCAGCTTCTGTCAGTGCACGGGTAAGGGCAATCTCGGCAGAGCTGTGTGCTCCTGCGCCCACAGCAAGAACCGGATAGTCATCGCTCCATAGAAAACAGCGAAAGCACGGTACGTCGAATCGGTTCTCAATCATCTCAATAGTCATGAGGACTGAAGCCTCGGCAATCCGATCGACTAGCATTGAGCCCGTACCAAACGTAATAGTGCTCGGATTGATGAGAACGGCATGCTTACTCGCCGACAAACTAGAGCGTTCGATAATCTCATAAAGCGCATGCAGCACGGCTTCGTCATAGCAGTTACCAGAGGCGAGGCCTGTTGTGTGAGATGAGAAAAGCGGAAGTCGTCCAGTTTGCGAGGCCCGTCGAAGATACACGGTTTCACGCGGAACAGGAACTTTCTCTCCAGTAGACAATGAACAAGAATATATCCATTCGATGAGGCTTCTACCAGAGAACACAGACCGGCTGGATCGGGGTAGAGCGAGTGCATCGTAGGGAAGGGCGAGGTCGAGAGCGGAAGCCACGAATCTTCCATCGGATACTGGATCATCCATCTCGGCAAATGAGAATTCGATACATTCCATAACCGCTGAGATTCTGGCCAGTTCGTGACTCACCCCTTTCCCTTGGGAGACGCTAAGAGTATGTGCACCAGGTCTGACGGCTTGATACACGGGAATCCCGACGCGATCTAGTCCGGTTACGTCTGCAATCCTAGTAATCCCGTGCTTTCCGAGTATTGGCTGCACGATCTGCCAGGTTCGATCAGGGGGACGGATGCGGCCCGCTCTGGCATCAATCACCATTATGTCCTTCCAAACGTGTACTGCTAACAGTCACCAGGTCCCACCATCTGGCATATTTGTTTCTGTGCGCTCAAGGCGTCGTCCAAGCTGTCGAATCCTCGGTCAAGCGCCGCCCGATGTAGTACATAATCAACGCCGCGGCGGCGCAAACTCCACTTCCTTCTTATTCCGGTTTCGTTTTCGAAGATACCTTGACCCCCCTCAAGATTGGCCAACTCGGCAAGGCTGACTGGTCCATACTTCCTGGATACCAAGTCAGCTAGATAAGTCACATAGGTACTATCCGGGTGGTCGTGCCGGAACGCTCGTACAAGAAGAAGTTCGGTAAGTTGATCGGACGTCATCGTTCGAATCTCTCTGTCACTCAAGTATTTCTGCGACTTCAAGAAAGTTTCGCTTGAGGTCGCGGCGTAGGCCAATTGTCGGAGGCCGGCACCCTCATCAGGAGCTTCATCCAGCTTTTTTAGCACCCACGACCTCCATTGCGCAGGAGCATCTGGGGAAGTCAATCGATACCAGTCAGCAAAAAGTTTATCTCTACCACGTTGGCCCTGCCCGCTGGAGTCCTTCCATTCTCTGAGCCAGACAGCTAGGTGTGCGGAGGATTGATTAACCGATTCCTGTATCGGCTGTGCCATCTTTCCTGAGCAGGATGAACGCAGCTCTGCAGCCAATCGTAGAGCCGCGACTGCATCGTCACCCTTAACCCCGGGGCTAGAAATCTTCTTACTAAATAGTCCCGTGTGGCCCCTATGTCCTTCTTGAGTAAGTAGGTCCGTAAGCCGTCGCCAGGATCGTTCCGTGTAGTGAAGGTTCGAGGCAAGGGAGCAGGCGCGTTCGCCGATCTCCGCGTCCAGAAGCCCTTGAGCCACGGCTTTCTCCGTAGAGAACATGATCTCAACAAGCGGCACACTCATGGGCACGTAATCAGGCTCTGGACCATGCATGAGCGCTACGGCATCGTCTGCGATGATTCGACCACTTCGGTATTGTTGAAATACCCAACCGCACCCAATCATCCCGAACGGCTCCAATTCTGCAGCCCGGAGTGCTCCCATACTGGAAGCTCCTATCACCATCACGCCACGCTTGAGGAGATGGAGTACTTCCTTATGCCGCACAGCAGTCTGCTGATGGTAATAACCGTCAACGATTACGACCACATCTCCCGGCGCAATGTCATGGATGAGTAGGTCCCCGTGGATTACGGGAGGATGCAGTATCAGCCCAGGGACAATTTTTGCTGCATCCGCGCCTGGCAGTGAGGGGCCCAGATAAGCGTGAATAACTTTCTCTCGTTCCAATTTCGTCACCTCTGATCACCATCAACAAAACCAGGTGCTACAAAAGTAGAAACGACGGCGGCTCCGAAGAGAAAAATAACACCCAGACAGAGCCAGCCCAATAGGCCGATGTTTATACAAAGCAGGCTCAACAGAGTCGGTGCGAATGCCAGGAACATTCCCTGAACTGTGCCAAACAGACCGGTGTACTGGCCTTGTCTTCGCGCTGGCGCCAAGGAAAAGCTCAATTCGAATCCTGAGGCACTAATCCACATCTCTGCCCATGTTACGAAAAGGACACCAAGTGTGATAAGTGCCACTGCCGTAAACGTGCCGGCTCTGGCCGAAAAACCAAAGCACGCACATGCTGTCAGGGCAGTGAAAGCTGCGATCCAGCAGGTTCGCACGGCTGATCGCGAACTACCTACTCGCCGGCTTGCCGTTACCTGAAAAATAACACAAAGCAGGGTATTCAAAAATACTGCTGCTGATGCTAGGTACCCAGGTGCATCGGTGTACCCTATGATCCAGAGCGGGAGCGCAAATGGAAGTACACACAATTGGATGGCCAGAATTCCCATACCAACACTCATGCCGAGATACCGCACATCTCTGATTGCCGGGAACCTGGCCTCACGCGGACCACGATTTACGTGACGGGCGTGGATGGCAGGGAGTCGCCTCAAAAGGCCGGCCGCTATGAGAAAAGATATAGCATTAAGGATCACAACCGCCTCGTAGGCAACTGGCTGATTTACCTGGATAGCGATACCGCCCACGAGAGAGCCCATCATAATGGCCGCGTTCCCCGTGGATCGAAGAACTGATCGAAATTCAGTCGAATTTCCTCCGGCGTGAGATCTAATCAGAGGACCACGGGCCGCCAAACTGCCTGATTGAGTGATAGATGCAAAAGTGGAAATGATGACAAAAAGTGTAAAGGAAGTAGCTTTTAGGAAGAGAGTCATCGATCCGGCTTGTGCTACCAGTGTCACCAGATACGTGCGCTGCGGGCCATACCGATCTGCGAGTGACCCAATAAGAATTCCGAATGCGAGTCCAATTGTGCCTGAAATGGTCAACCCTACAGCGACTTTTTCGACCGGCAATCCGAGTGCGCGTGTGAAAAAAAGCGCACTTGTCGTGATGAACATTCCATTGCCTAGTTGGTTTACGAGACCAACCGTGGCTATAATTCGCTTGGGACCCGGGGTGCGGAATAGCGAAAATTGGGCGCTTTGCGCGGCAAACAGGCTGAGTGGTTTCATGCGTGAATGTTCTAGAAGACCGCGCGAAAGCGGGCTGGGCACGGAGCCTCCTGTTGCAATGGAGATATCTAAAAGGCTCCGCGCTCACCGGACGGCGCACTTCTGACATGACGTGGGGGCTTCGCTGTAGTGCTTTCAGTCACCACATAGCCTGAAAATCTAAGGGCTTCCATCTGATACCCGAAAAGATTGGTGCCCCGCATGCCAAATTGCCGGCATGCGGGGCGTGGTGACTCAGTCGTCTTCCTTGTACTGGAAAGCCGACACCGTGTCAGGACGGTCCGTCTCGGCAGACGACTTGAAGCCGAGGATGGACTTGATGAACTTAACCATAGTGAACTCCTTTCGTAACTCAGAAACATGTACGCGAGATCCATGCCCTGTACTGCTAATCGGAGAAACCCAATGTGATGGGCATCACATGAAATGGATGCTTCGCACGGTTAAACCACGCACTTGGTCAATGTTTCTGCATGAACCAGCAATGAACGTCACTCAGATCAACGTGCGGATATCAGCCTAAGCGTAGAATGTCGCTTGCCATCTCTTTAGGGGAAATGAGTGAATTAAGGGCTGGGATAGGATAAAATATTGATCATGATGAGTAATCTCATTTTTGGGAGTCTCTGGGTGGTTTCGTAGAGGACGGCAGTCACGAGCCCGGCGGTAGGTCGTGTGCATGCAGGGCGTCGGGCCCGTACCCAAGTTCGCTACCAACCGTCCAGTACCTGAGCACCCAGGGATGGACGATCAGCGTCAACGGACGGACGCTCGCTCTAACTGGCCCGTTACACCGCCCGGAGTTCCTTCAGTCGATGGACTGAGCCAGTCATGACCTCAGCTTGTTGTTTAACCTCGCCGGTTCACCTGACCCGCTGATCTTGGCTTCTTCCTGAGACAGCAGGACGGCCGTTCTTCACGCTTCGAGGTGTCGAGCAACGTCGCGTGAAGGACGGCCGCTGGTGAAGAGTCTGGCTCCTGCAGGTTCCGTAGACGCCGCGCTGAGCGTGTTGTCCCACTTTCGTGTCGAGTTCTACGACTGCCTGTACAAAAGGGCGGACGCGCTCTTCGAGCTCGCCGACGCGGTGCTGTGTGCGGATGGGCCGGTGACGTCGCTGGTCGAGCTGACACTCACGGCCGAGCACCGGCGCGGGCACGGCGCGATATACGACGCGGTCAACCACGGGTGGCTGGAACCGCTGCGTCTGCGGCGGCTGCTGGTTTCCACGCCGTTGCCGCGTGCCGCCGACGGGAGGATCGTGCTCGCCGTCGACGTCAGCAACTGGTTGCGTCCCGACGCCCCGACCAGCCCGGACCGGCTGTTCTGCCACGTCTACGGCCGTGGCCGCAGTGCCGACCAGTTCCTCCCGGGCTGGCCCTACCTCGATCCACCCCGCGCGGTGGCCAGCCCCGCAAGCACGGCGGCGTCCTCACCTTCGCCAAGCCCGACACGTGGCACATCCCCGACCAGACCACCACCACCGTCACCACCCGCTACGGGACCGCCGAAACCCGGGCATGGGACCGGATGCACCCTCGCCTGCAGGCCCGCGGCCCCTGGCTCGACCACTGCGGCGAACTCCCTTTGATCCACGGCACATTGATCCGGCTCAAGGTCGAGCACCTGCCGGGAGACCGCGACCCGAAGCCGGTCTGGCTCTGGTCCTCCAAAACCGGGATGACCGCAGCCGATGTAGATCTTCGCTGGCAGGCGTTCCTGAGGCGCTTCGACCTGGAACACACCTTCCGGCTCTTCAAGCAGACGCTGGGTTGGACCGTCCCGAAGGTCCGGGATCCGCATACCGCGGACCTGTGGACCTGGCTGATCATCGCCGCCCACACCCAGCTCCGCCTCGCCCGACCACTCGCCGAGGACCTCCGCCGTCCCTGGGAACGACCTGCCGAACCTCGGCGGCTCACCCCCGCACGGGTCCGCCGAGGGTTCCGCCACCTCCGCGCGAAGACGCTCCGACCGGCAGCGGTGCTCAAACCCTCCAAACCCGGCCCCGGACGCCCCCCGGGATCGAAAAACCGCAGGCCAGCACCACACTACGAGCCCGGCAAGACCGTGAAACGAGTCGCAACCCTCACCGAACACGTCCGCTCGAAACAGCAGCAGGGTTAAAGATCAAGCTCAGTCATAACCTCAGTGACAAGAGTGCTGCCATACCGGTCAGTGATGTAAGCGCTGGCATGCTCCAAGGCGCGGGTGAAACTGGCGTCACGTCCATGGTGAAGACCTTCGACCGGGACCATGCGGCCTTCCTGGCCTGCTAATGGAACTCGCCAACTACTGCAGGACCTGCATCACAGTCCCGGACCGGAGGTACGACCCCGAAGCGGCAGAATCTGCGGGTCCTGGAGTACATCCTGAACCCTCGCCGAGCGAGCCCCCTCGGGTAGCACTGTGCCATCGCTCTCCGGGTGAGCAGGCCCCGGGTGCAGCAGGCCCCGGAACGAACGTCGGCCTGCTGCACCCGGAGAGCGTTGCCGGCGCCCGAGGACAACGCCAGATCCCATCTGGCTGGCTATCGGGCGGCCCTTCCGCTGTGGCGCCCTACCGCAGGTCAGCAGCCCGGGGTGGGGAGATTCGTCAAGCCCCATCACCAGCCATAGGACGGCAGCGACGTCTGCGGCACTGAGGCCCCGCGGCGCAGCAACTGCGGGTCGCTGGGCTGGCTGCGGCCCGGTACGCAGCGAACGGCGGTTGGCGTTCATTGACCAGTGCTTCTGCCTGCTGCTACGGCTCGGAATCGGCGTTGCGCCGGGCGTCTCTTACGTGCGGTCGGGGGTCTGCGGTGAGCTGTGAGCCGGGGGTGTGTCCAGCCAACGGTGTAACTCGTGTGGTTGGAGTTACCGACGGCCGACGGAGAGTCGGCCGTCGAAGGCGATGTCGAACGCCTGGAGTGCGGGCTTCCATCGCATGGTCCAGCGTTTGCGTCCCTGACCAGTGGGGTCCAGGCTCATGACGGCCATGTAGATGCACTTCAGCGCGGCGGCCTCGTTGGGGAAGTGTCCGCGGGCCCGGACGGCTTTGCGTATGCGCGCGTTGACCGACTCGATGGCGTTCGTGGTGCAGACGACGCGGCGGATCTCGGTGTCGAACTGCAGGAACGGCACGAACTCGGCCCAGGAGTTCTCCCAGAGCCACACGATCGCCGGGTATTTGGCGCCCCATTGCTCCTGGAAGTCCAGGAAGCGGTCCTCGGCGGCCTTCGCGGTCGGTGCGGTGTAGATGGGCTTCAGTGCGCGGGAGATCTTGTCCCAGTCCTGGCGGGCCGCGTATCGAAAACTCGCGCGCATCAGGTGGACGACACAGGTCTGCGTGATCGCCTGCGGCCAGACCGTGCCGATCGCATCAGGCAGGCCCTTGAGGCCGTCGCAGACGACCATGCACACGTCTTCGACGCCACGGTTCCGGATCTCGGTCAGGACCTGGAGCCAGTACTTGGCGCCCTCGCCGCCGTCGCCGGCCCACAGACCGAGGATGTCGCGGGTCCCGTCGACGGTGACCGCGAGTGCGACGTAGATCGGGCGGTTGGCGACCTGGCCGTCGCGGACCTTGGTTCTGTCGACGATCTTGTGATTCGGACGCTTGAGCGGGTCGTGTCAGCTGTTCGCGATCATGCGCGGTGTGCTCTTGTGACGTGCTC
>NZ_JBIVNJ010000076.1:0-15310 GCF_044753585.1 Streptomyces sp. NPDC088354
GGCGCATCTTCCGCCACGCCCGCTGCAGCCCCAACCGCCTGTCGTCAGCAGCCAAAGCCATCCTCACCCTGGAGAAGCAACGCTGAAAAAGCTCATTGAACCAGTATTCGAGGCCCAGTTCACCGAGGCGAGCTATGGATTTCGGCCGAAGCGGTCCGCGATCGACGCGTGCGAAGCAGTGCGTGTCGCCGCGAACCAGCGGCGGGAGTGGGTGTTCGAGGCCGATATTCGCGACTGCTTCGGCACGATCGACCATGAGGCGCTGATGGCCCAAGTGGCGCGGCGTGTGGTGGACCGGCCGATGCTGAAGCTGATCCGGGCCTGGCTGCGGATGGGAGTCCTGGAGTGCGGGGTGACCTCGCCTACCGGGGCGGGAACCCCTCAGGGCTCACCGATTTCCCCATTGCTGGCAAATATCGCACTGCACGTTCTCGACGAGGCGTGGCAGAACGAAGGTCGCCGGCTGAGGACGCTGGTGAGGTACTGCGATGATTTCGTAGTTCTGTCGCCGACGGGGCAACGGGCCGAACATGCCCATGAATTGGCGGCACGAGTGCTGGAGCAGCTCGGGATGCGATTGCACTCCGAGAAGACCGGCATCGTCTGCCTCACCCGAGGTGAGCAGGGCTTCGACTTTCTCGGCTTCCACCACCGGAAGATGGAATCGTGGAAATGGCGGGGCAGGTACTACTTGCAACGCTGGCCCTCGGGCAGGGCGATGCGGGTACTGCGGGACAAAGTCCTTGCGGCGACCGCTCGTTCGAAGACTGAGCGGCCGGTATCCGCCGTGGTCGCCGATCTCAACCCGGTCCTGCGGGGCTGGGCGGCGTACTTCCGTAACGGGAACTCCGGACGGAAGTTCAACGTGGTCGACGGCTATGTCCACGAACGGCTGGCGATCTTCGCCAGCGCGAAACCACAGACTCGCGGGCAGGAACTGGACTACCCGATTTACTTATGGGTGGATCACCCGGTTCGGTGTCTACCGTCTTACCGGAAACGTGCACAGGGCAACGGCGCATGCCAGCCGGTGAACGATGTCGGAAAGCCGTGTGCGGGAGAACTGCATGCACGGTTTGAAGCGGCGGGGACTGGAAACGGGGCGTCAGCCACCGCGCCAGTCCCCGACCCTACTTAGAATGACCAGAGGTAAGGAGAACTGAGAGTGCCTCCAGTTTGCAGTCCTGCTCCCTGACCAATGTTCACCACTGCAGAGGCAATGTAGCGGGAATCGTGGTCGAATACTCGAGCATCGACGGTGACCACAGAATTTCCCTTCACGCTCGTGCAGGGGGCGTTTTTCAGGACGATGTAGGCCGCCGAAGTTCCGTTAATCCAGTAAATGGTGTCAAAATTCGGCCCAGAGCAGAGCCGCAGCGTACCGGCAGAAACTGTGGATGCGGATGCGGATGCCGGAAGCCCCAATATGAGTGTGCCCGCTAGAGCCACTGCCGAAGCCGTGACGGTGCTCAGACGAACCTTGCTCGCAAGTCTCATTGTTCCCCTTAGTGAAAGACGATGGCCAGACCGGAGATTGGCAGTCGAATTTTCGAATACCCTGACTTACCGTCGTTCCCTCAGCTTAGCCATGAAGAGCGGTTACGGTGAATTCTCCTTGCCGGCAGTGCGGCAGTCGGCATCGAGGATGCATACGTCATGGGTGATCACTCAAATTTTCGACGAGCCACCGTGGACCGCGCTTTACGTGAGAATAGAAGAAATCATGACACCCCTATTGGGGCCTGCAGGAGGAGTTGCGTGGTTTCTCGTAGCCCAAGCGGGCGAGGGACGGTAAACTATTCCGCGGCAACATGTCCACCCAAAGCCTTACGTGAGCATCACCTAAGATGTCAGGCGGGCAATCGCGAAGTATTGAATTTCAACGTCACTTTTGGGAATGCGTGCGCCATTCGTTGCGGTCGGCCTTGCTGGCCCGGACTCATCACGCCGTCGTAACCAGCCCACCTGCACGATCATCTCACTCTGGTCCTGGCTGAGCACCGGCTGGCGGGAACAGCCACCTACACGACAGCCGACTCACCCCTGCGGGTCGGAAACAGCAGATGCTCAGTCACCTTATGACAGCAGAATTAACTCGCCCCTGTACTCATGACCAGGCGCCCTCATTAAAGGTGACGTATGGAGAGCCTGTGGCCTCAAAAATCTCCCAGGTGTCGTCCGGCTGCTGTTGCGGCATAATGTCGGCACGCAGACCGCCATTTATGCCGCCCTGATGCGTGGCCGAAAATGGGTACTCGTCGCATGAATCGTTCGGCACTTCTTGTGGCACCACTGGCTTCTAAAAGAAAACTCCACCCCGGGAATATCCGGGGTGCGTATCGTAGGTGTATGCGCATCGCGGGAAGCTAGTATCCAAAGTTCTGCGTCCACCGCAGCACTCCGTTTTCGTCCTTGTATAGTCCGACACCTATGCAGGACCTGCTCGCCCAGGGATGGACGATCAGCGCCATCGGACGCGAACTCGGACTGGCCCGCCCCACCGCCCGCCGCTACGCACGCTGCGAGAACCCCGAAGCCCTCGCCGACCGCGCCATCCGCACCACCCGGCTGGACACCTGGCGGCCCTACCTGATCAACCGCTGGAACTAGACGATTAGTTCCGATGTGGCTCAGTGGTCCCTACCTTGTTGATCGGGATGAGCGAGCCATTCGTACGGTTGGCTCACCCAGGGGTGTCGGGTGTGGCTTTCAGTGGTCTGCCGTCCGTGGCTTTCTACGATTCGCCGCCCGACGCCCCCCGACGACTCGGCTGCTGATTAGGAATCGCGATCCGATCGCTGAGTAGGGACTCGCCAGCGAGGTCGTCTGTGGTGCGGGTAAACAAACGACCCGTGGAGAGCGTGTGACAGCGATCTGGGCCG
The DNA here is from genome assembly GCF_044753585.1 of Streptomyces sp. NPDC088354. Taxonomy (NCBI): domain Bacteria; kingdom Bacillati; phylum Actinomycetota; class Actinomycetes; order Kitasatosporales; family Streptomycetaceae; genus Streptomyces; species Streptomyces sp. NPDC088354. The sequence continues at coordinate 2,883 of NZ_JBIVNJ010000076.1, forward strand.
GCATCGACGCGGCAGGACCCACTATCACCGCGTGGTGATCGACGACACCGGCAAGCGGCTGCTGTCACGGCGAGTGGCCAACGACGAGCAGGAACTGCTGAAGCTCCTGGCCGACGTCCTCGTCCTGAGCGAGGAGGTCACCTGGGGCATCGACCTGGCCGACGGCGGCGCTGCCCTGCTGATCGATCTCCTGCTCAGCCACGGCCAGCACACGCTCTACATCCCCGGCCGAGCCGTCAGCCGCGCCTCCGAGGGCTACCGAGGCGAGGGCAAGACCGACGCCAAAGACGCCGCGATCACCGCCGACCAGGCCCGGATGCGCCGGGACCTGCACCCCCTGCGACCCGGCGAGGAACTGGTCGCCGAGATCAAGGCCCTCACCGGCCACCGCCGCGACCTCATCGATGACCGCACCCGCGTGATCAACCGGCTCCACAACCACCTCACCAGCATCTTTCCCGCCCTGGACCGGGCCCTCGACCTCACCAACACCGGCCCGTTGATCCTGCTGACCGGCTACCAGACCCCGGCCGCCATCCGCCGGACCGGCGCCCGGCGACTGAAGACCTGGCTGCGCAACCGCAAGGTCCGCGGAGCTGCCCAGCTCGCCGAGACAGCCCTGGCGGCTGCCGAGAGCCAGCACCAGCGTGACCGGGGAGAAGCCGACAGCCCAGCTCGTGAACACGCTCGCCAGGGAGGTGATGCGTCTCAACGAGCAGATCGCCGAGACCGACAAGCTCATCGCGGCCCGGTTTCGCGAGCACAAACACGCCGAGGTGATCGCCAGCATGCCCGGCATCGGGCCCCTGCTCGGCGCCGAGTTCCTTGCCGCCACTGGCGGCGATATGACGGCTTTCGACAGCCCGGACCGCCTCGCCGGGTTCGCCGGCGTCGCCCCGGCACCCCGCGACTCCGGGAAGGTCAGCGGCAACCTGCACCGGCCCAGACGCTACAGCCGACGCCTCCAGCGGGTCTTCTACACCTCCGCGCTGATCAGCATCCGCTGCTGCGAAGAATCCCGCCGCTTCTACGACCGCAAACGCGCCGAGGGCAAGCGGCACACCCAGGCCGTCCTCGCCTTCGCCTGCCGACGCGTCAACGTCCTGTGGGCCCTGTTGCGCGACGGACGGTGCTACCAACCCATACCCCCCGTCACGAACGCGGCTTGACAAAAGGATTAGGAATCGTAGGCGGTCAGTGACGTGGTGATGGGTGCGCCGATGGTGCGGTTGTATCAGATCGCGCAGGTCATGGCCAGGATTCGCTGGGCCACGCGGACGCCGACCCCTTCGATGGTTCGGCCCCCGTGCTGCTCGAGGTCGAGCTGGCCTTTGAGGGTGTCGTTGACCGACTCGATGAGCTGCCTCACGGTCTTGAGCAGGGCTTCCGCGGGCTGTTGGGTGCCGCGGTTGCGGTAGGAGGGCCTGAGCAGGCTGATGTCGCGTGCGGCGAGGAAGCAGTCGAGTTCGGCGGCTATGTAGCCCTTGTCCGCCAGGATGAGCAGGCCGGGCCGATGTGCTGACAGGTGGGTTCGTTGTCGATCAGAGCGGCCAGTATCTGACGTTCGTCGATCTTCGGGTCGGCCAGAGCCCAGGTGACCGGCAGCCCGGCCGGGGTGCACACCAGGTGCAGTTTCAGGCCCCAGTAGAAGCGGGAGTGGGACTGGCAGTAGCCGTAATTCGCCCAGCCGGCCAGGTCGGACCGTTTGACGCTCTGGCGTGAGCGGGCGCTTTCCACGGGCGTGGAGTCCACGATCCACACCGGGTCCACCACAGGTCGGTGTCTGCTGCCAGGGACCGGATGGCCTGTTTGACCAGGCCCAGGGCGGCCCGCAGGCGCTTGTTGTAAGCAGGTCGCTGGGGCAGATAGGGGAACAGTCCGTGCAGATGAGCGTGGGCGAAACGCAGCCAGCGGGCCTCGCAGTGGAAGCCCAGCATGGCTTGGGCAACGGCCAGGGTGACCAGTTCGGCGTCGGTCAGCCTCGGCGGCCGGCCCCGCCACCGCGAGGTCTTCAAACGGTCGTCGATGTGCACGTACAGTGCAGTCAAGAGGGTGTCTAATTCGGTCGTCACAACCCGATGTTGGACACCCTCCCTGACTCCTGAGAGGTCGTTAAGTCCCATTACAGATGATCTGGTGTCGCCCGTTCGGGGGTGATGGGACGGTTCCGTCCTCGTGTCATGGCGTGTACATGATGCGGTGGCTGACATGGAACGGATGCCGTACGCAACCGACTTGCCCGACGAACAGTGGGCGTTGATCGAACCGCTGGTCATCGGCTGGAAGCAGGAGCGGGTGGCACGGTCCGCGACCGGGCACCCGGGCTCCTGTGATCTGCGGGAAGTCGTGAACGCACTGCTCTACCAGAACCGGACCGGCTGTCAATGGCGGCTCCTGCCGCACGATCTCCCGGCCTGGTCAGCGGTGTTCTACTACTTCACCCTGTGGCGCGAGGATGGCCTTGACCAGCGGATTCAGGAGATTCTGCGCTGCCAGGTGCGGGAGCGGTCCAGACGATTAGAGGACCCGTCGCTGGTGATCATCGACACGCAGTCCGTCCGCGTGGCGGCCGGGGTGCCGAAGGTGACGACGGGACTGGATGTGAACAAGAAGACGCCTGGCCGCAAGCGTGGGCTCGCCGTGGACGTCATGGGCCTGATCATCGGCGTGGTGGTCCTGGCCGCGAGCGCACACGACAACGAGGCCGGCATCGCCCTGCTGGACCAGGCGGCCGAACGATGCGGGATGCGCCTGGAGAAAGCCCTGGTCGACCAGGGCTTCAAGGACGCGGTGGTCATCCACGGAGCGGTGAAGGACATCACTGTCGAGGTGGTCCGGCGCAACCCCGACCACCACGGCAGAGGCTTCGTCCCGCAACCGAAACGGTGGGTGGTCGAGCAGGTCAACGGCACCCTCATGCTCCATCGCCGCCTCGCCCGCGACTACGACCACCGACCCGACAACGCGGCCTCCCGCGTCTACTGGGCCTCCACCGCCGGCATGCTCCGCCGTCTCACCACCCCCACCCCCGCCTGGCGTGACGACGTGGAGCTGGCCGCGTGAACGTCTCCGAACTCCTGCGGCTGCTGCAGACCGAACATGACGAGACCACCGCACGTGTCGGCAACTTGCATGAGGAGATCGAGCGGCTTGCCACCGCCCTCGCCGAGGCCGAGGCCCGCCTGGCCGAGCTCGCCGCCACCCGCAAGGTCATCGAGGGCCTCACCCCGCCCGACTACGCACCGACGTCCGCGGAGACCGCCACCGTCTACCAGCGCATCGTGACTGTTTTCAACGAGCGCCCCGAGAAGGTGTTCCAAGTCCGCGACCTGCACGAACATCTCGGCCTGCCCACTGACGAGCCCTCGATCAACGTCACCCGTTCCCGCCTGGGACGACTCGTTCGCCAGGGATTCCTCGAGCAGCCCGGACGCGGCCACTATCAGAAACGGACTTAACGACCTCTGAGAACCCTGCATAACGACGGACTACCGGCGCAGGTCGCTAGCCCTGCTGTGCGCCAAGGGGGGTGACTTCAGATCGGTTGGCACGCAAGTTCTATAAGCTGGCACTCCTGTCCTGTAGGGGCGCCGCTCGCCGGTGCGAGGACATATCCAAAGATGGCGACCGGCATCGTGAATCGTGGCTGCTTCTGTCCGGCCGGTCGGGTCTGGTGTGAAAGGCGTCGTGGGATGCTTTGACCGCATCCGGGTCGATCGCTTCACGCGTAGTTGCCGGAAGTGCAGGGCGGCCCTGGGGCAGAAGCCTGGGGCCGCTGCTGGCTCCGCAGTGGCGGAGCAATAGCGGAGGGCCTCGCCGCTTCCTTCGGCGAGGCCCTCCGCTGCGTCGGTATCGAACGCAAACGCGACTTGCCCACGGACAGGGGGCCGCGCGCGGGCTTTGCCATGAGGGGGCAGGTAGACTGTAGCGTCCGCTGACGTCAAACTGCCTCATCTCTGGCGCAGTTGGCACGGAGTTCCTGTGGTGGCGGAATGTTCGGCACGCAGATGTGACGCCCTGGTACGCGGAGCCCATCCGTGATGACGCTCTTTGAAATCGGCCACCCCCTGCTCGGGGGTGGCCCCACACCTGCTCGCGATTCCCCAGCCGGGAGTTGATCTCCATGGGGCAGGGGGCCAGTTTGTTCCTCGGCTGATGATCAGGGCTGGTTCGCGATCCGCCGGCCGAGCTGTTCGAGGAGCTCCTGCAAGCTGGACGCGGCGACCTCGAAGTTGTCAAACCAGGAGGCCGTGGTGGACTTCCAGACTTGTCCGCTGTCTCCGAGCGCGAACAGATGGCCCCCGCCGTCGCTGCCGAAGACCAGCGCGATCGATTCCCCGTCAATTGGAGCGGAGCCGTACTCGCGGAAGTGTTCCGCCGTCGTCGCAGGTGAGTGGATGAAGTACCCGCTGTCGACGTCGGGCAGAGAAGCCTCGCCGATCACCCAGTAGAGCGTGGTCAGGTCGGAGGGGATCGGCGTCAGGTCCACGAGCGCGTCCGTCGCCTGGTGGCTGTCGTCGGTTGCGAGCCTCACGGCGTTGTGGCCGGGCGGGAAGCCGTGCGTCGGGAGGAAGGCCTGCGTCAGCTTCGTCAGCGCCGCGTCGGCCTGTTCCCACCACGACCGGACCCATTCCGCGTCAAGCCGCTCACCAGGCACGTTTCCCCCTCGAATGCGCGTGGGGCCCGCCGGCGCGAGCCCGGAAGAACATATCGGAGGACTGAGCCTTTCCTTCAGGCTGGCGAAGTAGAGCTGTCCGACTCCCAGTCGTGTCTGTATGAGCACGACTGGCGCCGTTATCGTGTCGGCTACTCGTGCCCGCAGCCGGGTCTGGTCCACCATCCGCATTTGGCGCAGCACTCGAAACTGGCACGGGTGAGGAAGCGGCGAATCATCGGCTGGGCGGGCTGGCCAGCGACTCCATGTGGCCAGTGTGGATCATTGGGGTGCCGACTGGATTGCAGCTTGAGAGGTGCCCAAGGGGCCCCGCTTCGCCAGCGGGGCCCCCTGCTGCGCCTTGCGCGAGCGCAGGACACGACTCGCCCACGGACGGGCGTCGCAGTGCTGTCCCTGGGAGGCAGCACGATGAACATAACACCCAAAAGCTACAGTCCAGCTAATTCCCAAGACAGTCGGCACGCAGCTTCTGTCTGAATGCGCATTCGGGCACGCAAATGCAATCTGGACCGCCGCGCACCACCGGGTCGTCACGACCAACCTCGTCACGGCGCCGCTGCAAGACCGCTGCTTTCGCAGCACCTCGATCGTCTCCGCCTGCTCGGCGGCCAGCCTCCCAGTAGGCTCTGCCGCACGATCGGGTGACATCTGAACTGGCTTGCCCTGTGGGGCGGGTGGGAAGGATGTCGCTGTGCCCAAGCCTTATCCGGAAGAGTTCCGCCAAGACGTCGTGCGAGTCGCGAAGAACTGCGGATCGCGATCGTGACCTGGATCGAGCGGACCTACCACCGCCGCCGCAGACAAGCCGCACTCGGCCGCCTGACCCCCATCGAATTCGAGACCGTCATGACCACATCGGCCCTCCAGGCCGCGTGACCGAACCTGACCTGCCCCACCTCTCAGGTTCCAGTTTTGGTGGCTAACTGACAGTCCTTCACGGAAGGCTGGCAGTCATGCCTCGTCCCTATCCTCCGGAGTTCCGGGCGCGCGCCATCGCGCTCATCCGCGCCGGCAAGCAGGCCAAACAGACGGCGGTGGAGCTCGGCATCCATCCCGTCACGTTGTCGAAGTGGTTGCGGCAAGACGACATCGACAACGGGCGGCGACCGGGAACGCCGTCGAGCGAGTCTGCTGAGTTGCGGGCCGCTCGCCGGCGGATCCATGAGCTGGAAACCGAGCTGGCGATCGTCCGGCAGACGGCGAAGTTCCTCGGTGAGGACAAGCCGGCCCCAAAAGGCTCTACCCGGTGATCGACCGACTCGTCGATGCCGGGGCACCGGTCAACAGGTGCTGCCGGATCCTTGGTGTCGCCCGGCAGAACTATTACAAGCACAAGCGCACACCGACCACGCCACGGCAGCTACGGCGAGACTGGCTGACCGGGCTGATCCGAGAGGTTCACGTCGCTTCCCGCGGCACTTACGGCTACCGCCGCATCCACGCCGAGCTCACCTTGGGCATGGGCATCCGGGTCTGCACCAGGACCGTGTCGGTGCTCATGACACAAGCCGGGATCCACGGCCTGCCCGGACCGGTGCGCATCAAGCGGCTGCGTGGCATCGTCACTGCCGAGGACCTCGTCAATCGCAAGTTCCATCGCTTGCGTCCCGACGAGCTGTGGGTCACCGACATCACGCAGCACCGCACCAGGGAAGGGTGGGTGTACTGCGCGGCAGTTCTGGATGCGTTCAGCCGCAGGATCGTGGGCTGGTCCATCGACTCACGGCAGGACTCCACCCTCGTGGTCAACGCGCTGGACATGGCCATCCGCAACCGCCGCCCCGAGCCGGGCGGGATCGTTCACGCCGATCACGGCACCCAGTTCACCTCCTGGGTCTTCGGCGAACGGATCCGCTCCGCCGGCCTCCTACCGTCATTCGGCACCGTCGGAGACGGCCTGGACAACGCGATGATGGAGTCGTTCTGGTCCTCCATGCAGATCGAGCTGCTCAACCGCAAGCGCTGGAAGACCCGGATCGAACTGGCCAACGCGATCTTCGAGTTCATCGAGATCTTCTACAACCGCCAGAGACGACATTCAGCACTGGGCTACCGCACCCCGATCGAGTACGAGCTACTCTCCGCACAAGACACCGTCCCCGCCGCCAGTTAGCCACCGCAGCTGGAACCCAAACTGTGGGGCAGGTCAACCTGTCACCCGAAACTGCATCAGACCCGTACTGCCCATCGATGAAGTCGACAGGCCCCCACACCCGACATAGTCCTGCCGCCTCCCCAGGTCTCGCCACACTCCCTCAATCAGGTCAGCGACATGGACCGGTTCCGGGACAACGCGGTCCGGAACAGACCAACTGCCCGTCGAGGAGGAGGTGCGGACGTCCAGCTCGTCCTCCCAGGTGCCGTGGTCGTGGCGGCCCGGCCCGGCAGCCCTGCCAGGACGACGGCGTCGGGGCGCAGGGCGCCCGCCTGGTCGGCGTGGCCGAGGAACGCGGCGATCGCGAGGGCGCCCGAGTCGGCTCCCACCAAGACTTGAGGGGGAGAAGGTCACAATGACGCAGCTGGTTGCCGGGAACGGGAAGCCGAGGTGGCTTGCAGGCTCAGCGCCACGATCAACGGCCATAGCGCCTGTGCTCCGGCCGCAAGCCGTTCCGTGAGGCCTACCAAGCCACCGGCCTGCTGCGTGATCCCGAACCACACGACGAGGGTGAGCAAGGTCAGTCCCGCCACAACTGTGAGAGGACGTCGCAGCGTTCGTGGTGCGCCGCTAGGACCAGTCGGGGCGAAGAACGGCCAGATGGCCAACGAGAGGAAGGCGATGGTCGCAAACACCGCGTGAGCAGTCGCCTTTGCCGGCAGTGGGAATGCCGCGACCAAAACGGTCCCAACACCGCCGAGCGCTATGAGTAGACGGCTGATCCGGGAGATTTCGGTCAGGCCAACCGCCGTGCAAAGGTAAGCGAAACCGGTGCCTATGAGCGCGACCGTCATGACACCCCGATGGGTTGCGTCTAGGGCAGCCAGGGCACTGATCGTATCCCTCAGCGGGTCGAAGGCTGGCGCCTGTAGTTGTTCGGCGAGGGTCCAGCCTCCGATCAGCAGTATCGGCGCTGCGGCGGAGGAAAGAACAGTGAACGATCGCACAGGTACTCCAGCGTAGTGGTAGGGCCAGACAGGTGGTTCCGTCTGGGGGCAACTGCCGTTGCTGCTGGCCACTGCGAGGTCGCGTAGCCCGGTCAGTTTCGGGCGGTGGTTGGCGAGCCAGCGTCCGATCGTCAGGTCCAGCGCATCGCCGTGGATGCGGGGCGGCAGTCGCCAGACCGTCGTTTCCGAAGGTAGTCACCGCTCGGGGGCAGCGGGTCGAGGCGTATGCGGAGGCGTTCCAGGATGTGCAGGGGGGCGTTGTCGGGGTACTGAGTCATGTGCCCAGTTGGGTACGAAGTGGCGTGCTCAGTGGTTGAGGTGGTCGCTGGAAGCCACTGAGCTCAAGAAGCGGTGGCGGGGCGGTGGTAAGCGATCCGGCAGCGTGTGGACCAGGAGCTGGCGGGCCGGAGTCGTTCACCGTTCGCGCGAGCGACGACGAGGTTGCTGTTCTCGAAGCTGACCCGGTCGCCAACTGCCAGGAACAGGGGGCTGGTCAGCTCGAAGGCGTATCCGTCATCGGTTTCGAGTTCGTTCACGAGTACCAAGCGCGAGGCGGCGGTGCTCCCATCGGCGATCAGATGCATGACTGGATGATCCCAGGCGACCGCAGCCGCCGCGAAGGGGATTGCTCAGGCGACGTCGGCGTCCCCGTCGATGGCGGCGAGTCGGTTCTTCAGCCGGTAGCTGGGCCCGTTGACCGGGACGACTTCGCAGTGGTGGAGGAGCCGGTCGAGGACCGCGGTGGCCAGGACCTCGTCACCGAACACCTGTCCCCATTCGCCGAAGCTTTTGTTGGAGGTCAGGATGATGGAGCCTTTCTCGTAGCGCTTGGAAACCACTTGGAAGACCAGGTTCGCCTCAGCGCGTTCCAGGGGCTGATAGCCGACCTCGTCCACCACGAGGACGCCCGGCCGCAGGTAGGTATGCATCTTGCGGGCCAGGCGACCGATCGCGTCGGCGGTCTTCAGGTTGCGGACCATGTCGTCGAGGGTCGTGAAGTAGACGCTGAAGCCGGCCCGGCAGGCGGCGACTGCAAGCGCAACGGCGATATGTGTCTTGCCGACTCCGGGCGGCCCCAGCAGAGCGACGTTCGCCTTGGCCTCAACAAACGACAGAGTGGCCAGGTCCTTGATCTTGCGTGGGTCGAGCTCGGGCTGGAACGAGAAGTCGTAGTCGTCCAATGTCTTGTGGTGCGGCAGCTTCGACAGCCGCAGGCCCTGGCGGAACCGGCGTTCGTCGCGGACAGCGAGCTCTTCTCCGAGCACCAGGTCGAGGAAGTCGAGGTAGCCCATGGTGGCGGCGTCGGCCCGGTGGGCGAAGGAGTCCAGTTCCGCAGCGAGATGGGGCAGGCCGAGCTTGGCGGCGGTGGTGCGGATGCGCTTGGTGACCAGCTCGTTCAACGCAAGTCCTTCGGCATGTCGGGGATGGCGGTGGTGAAGGGGCGGGTTCCGGTGAGCTGGTCATAGACCGACAGCGGCCGGCCTCCGACCTCGACCTGGGCGGCGGTGGCCTGCTTCAGCAAGGTCTGCAGCGGGCTGGCCTCCTCCTGCAAAGCGGCCTCGCGGCGGGGCCGGACCAGGGCCCAATCGCCGGTGGTGACGCGGTGCGTGTGGCCGTCGGGCAGGCCGTCCCAGTGGGTTTCGTCGACCACGCGGGCGCCCCGGCCGCCCGCCCGCGGGTGGGAGGCCAGCAGGGTGCCGCCCTCGGCGTCGGGGACAGTGGCGTGCAGGGCGACGGTGGCAGCCGAGGCCCGGATCTCCACGAGCTGGTGGTGGCGAACCTTGCGGGCCGGCACCGAGTACAGGTTGGCGTCGAAGGCGACCAGACAGTCCTTGCCGACCGGCCGCAGGTGCCGCTTGGTGACGATGTAAGAAGTGGGCGGGAGCGGCCGCAGTGCGAGGTGATCGCGGACCGCACGGATCCCGATGACCTCGCCGTGAGTGCGGTGCGTGCGCGAGCGGCGCATCGGCACCCACGCGGTGAACGCGGCGTCCAGCTCGTCGATGGAGGAAAACGCGCGGCCGGCAAGGACATGGTCGCGGACGGTGGCGAGCTGGCGCTCGACACGGCCCTTGCCCTGTGGCCGGTAGGCGGCCAGCACGTCGATGTCGAAGTCGTAGTGTCCGGCGAACGCGACCGCCTCCGGATGCAGCGGCACTGCCTCACCCGGGGCGACGTGTCGGCGGACCACGGTCTTGGTGCGGTCGTAGACGATCGCTCCGGGTACACCGCCGAAGTGCGCGAAGGCTCGGCGATGGCAGTCAAAGAACGTTGCGATGTCCAGGCTCGTGGTGAAGCAACAAAAACGGGTCCCGTGAGTAGGACAGCACCATGTGGAAGGAGTAGACCTTCGGGACCCCCAGGTGTGCCAGGATTCGTCCTTCGTCGCCCCAGTCGACCTGGGCCTGGGCTCCAGGGACCACTTCAAACCGGCGTTGCAGGCCAGCCAGTCTACCTGGCCCAATGCCCAGCTCGGCAGCGATCCTGGGGCGAGCCTCTTGCAGTAGAGCTGATCCGCTGGTAGTTGCCCGTGAAGCGTAGTCCCTGACGAGTCGCTCGTGGACCACCGTGCCCTTGATAAGGATCTCGGCTCGCAGCATGGCGTCAATCAGCGGGGCGACCCCCTCCACCACCTGCCGGCGAGTGCCTCGACGCGTACTCGCGCTCGGCGGAACGGGCGGTGCCTGATCGGACAGGTACTTGCGGACGGTCCGGCGGTTCAGACCGGTCTCACGGGCGATCTCCGAATCGGTCATCGCGCCCGACTGATGCAGAGCCCGAAAGCGCCGGAGCTCCAACCAGCGTTGCGGGTCCAAAACCACCCTCAACCGCCTTTCACACCTCCAGCAGGACACGCGAAAGACTGCCGATCACCACCTCACGACACGCCAAGGACCTGAGCACGTTCACTCGTACGTGGCTGAGCAGATGAGTTCGTACCCCGACAGGCGTCGGCGATGCACGCTTGACTGCCAGCACAGAGGTCGCCCCCGCCAGAACGGCGCACGCGGTCAGCGCGAGCACGGCAACCTGAGCGTGCTGTAGGCCGAGTGGGTCTCGCGGGTCGGGCACCTTGGCCAGGCGCACCAGCAGTGATCGTCCTTCAGGCTGTGGTCCACCCATTTCAGCGCGATGAAGTAGCGGCTCAGGCCACCGTCCCACCCCGAGTCGAGCATGCGCACGATGTTGGGATGGTCCAGCAGCTTGAGGGAAGGGGTCTCCCGCTCCAGGAACGTCTCCACGGCCGTGGTGTCCTCGTCCTGCCGCAGCAGCTTGATCGCCGCGTACTCCCCGTCCGACGGGCCGAAGGCCTTGCGGACCTCGGACGGGCCACCGGCTCTCAGCTCGTCCTTCAACAGCACGAACCGACCATTGATCGTCTGCCTGTCTGTCACACACCCTTTACAGCCAGCGGCCCAGGGCTGCCGCCCCCTGACGGACATCCTGCCAGTCCAGGTCACGTACAGTCAGGGGGTGCGCCAAACGTGCCGAGCCTCGCGCCATCGGCCGGGCACGGGCGCCTGATTGCGGGATGCGAGCCGTTCTCGCCAACCACGTGCGGTGCACTCTCGACCGGCTCGCTATCCCCGTCATCGGGTGGGCCGTGGGACAGCCTGGCGAGAGTTAACCGGCAGTTCCGGCCGGGACGTCAACGTCCGGCTCGGGAGCGGTGGCGCCGACAGCGCCAGACTGGGCGCTGGCGGTGTAGAAGACGGTCTTGCCCTGCTTATGCCTGGCGATACGGCTCTTGGCGACCAGTTGCTCCAGAGCGTTGCGGACCACGGGATTCTGCGCGTTGCGATCGGGGTGCCCTGCGGCGAGGGCGGCGGTGACCTCGGCGGCGGTCCGAGGCTGCTGGTGTTCGTCTAGCAGAGCGACGATCAGGGAGCCCAGGGTTGGCGAGCTGCCCCTCCCGTCCTGCTTGGTCCGCGAAGCTGGGCGGCTGCCCTGAGTGGCCTTCTTGCCGCGGCTTGTGCTCCCTGCCCGGGAGTGTCGTGCGGCACGCGGCGCAGGGACTGCCTGCGGCAGGGCGCCGCTCTCGTCCTGAACAGCATTCGGTGAGTCGTCCGGCCCCTCAGCGCTGGACTCCTCCGAGCCAGGTGCATGCGCCTGGCCGTTCAGGGTGTTTTTGAGGCCCGTCAGCCATACCGCCTCCTGCTGGAGTCCGGCCAGATGTTCCTGCCATCGGGCGATGGCGTCAGCGGCGTCCTGTTGGGCGCTTGCGTTGCGTGCCAGGTCCTCATCCAGCCGGCGAAGGTACTCCTGCTGGATCGTGGCTTCTTGGCTTGGGGCGGTAGGGATCTCCAGGGACATACGCGGCTCGCTCTCCTTATTCCGGGTGTGTGTTTCCGGATGGTAACCCTCTCGGACCTCAAGGAGGCGGGGGAGACGGAAACAGCACCGCACAGGCGAAGCCGGGCGTCGTGCAGATGTTGTTCGTTTGGGCGGCGGATGTGCCATTCGGCGGCCTACTGTCGGGACAAAAGCGGAAACGTATGGTGAGGTTGACGGCGGGACACTTGCGTGCAGGCAGGATGTACCGTCGCGGGGGGGCGGGGGGCCGGGGCCCCCCCGGGGCGGGCAGCCCCCGCGGCGGGTGTTCAGGCCACCGGGGACGGCGCGACCCTGGGCCCGGCGGGGATGTAGGGGT
>NZ_JBIVNJ010000077.1:0-14681 GCF_044753585.1 Streptomyces sp. NPDC088354
GTGTGCCATCGACATCGAAGAACACGGCGCCCGCATGATCGGATGAGAACACCGCCCAAGGATGCCACTGCCTCGCGAAACGCCAGATCGGGGGGGCGTCCCCGGGTACTTCCGATACACGCCCTAGTGCTCCGATGGGGCCGAAGCCTTCGGGAATCATCCATTGCGGCGCCACCGACGGGTCGATCCACCGGGAGGGCACCGGCGGGAACCCACGCAGGGCTTCGCCGAGTCCGGGCACGTCGTCGGGGTCGACCGCCTCCTGCGACGTGGTGGGGGCGCCGCCGCGCAAGCAGGTCACCACGGGCAGCCGCTGACCGCGGGCCGGTGCGATGGCCAGAGCCGCGTCCGCAAGGTTCTCGGCGGCCAGCTGCGCGGTGACGTCCATGCAGCGCCCCAGGTTGAGAGAGGAGAGCAGGATGGTGGATGCCTTCACCAGGAACGCGGTCCGCTCCCGCTCTGTGCGCAGGGCATCACGGGCGAGCTGGTGGTCGGTGTCGTCCACCAGCCACCACGCCACCGTGCCGTCGTCCCGCACGCTGGGGTACGCCTCGAAGCGGCGGGCTTGAAGGGGCCCGGACGCCGGCGCGCCCGGCTCCTGCGCGGCCCGCCGGCCGGCCGGCCGCATCGCCTGGTGGGCGGCGGCCAGCCAGGCCGGGACCACGTCGGCCAGGCGTCTCCCGGGGCGGGCCGCGGGCAGAAGTACTTGTGCGGCCCCGTTGCGCTGCAGGAGAGTGCCCGCCGCGTCAGCGACCAGGACCGGGTAGGGGGCACGGTCCCAGGGGAAGTCCGGCTCCATGTCTGCGACGGTCTGTGATCGGGTGGAGACCAAATATCGAGGACCCGCTGGGCGAATCCCTCACCTCACCAACTCGAAAGGAATCATTTCCTTCCGGCAACAATCCCCCATGGGTCGTAGGCCTGACAACCCGCCCCCCTCCCCACCCCACCATCTGCACACATATGAAGGTGATGTGCGGGTGGGGAGCAGGCGGACGACCCCTGCGGTGGCCCGGCTCCGTCGCCGTTCGCGCCCGCGCCCCCTCCGACGGCCGGCGCCGCGATTCGGCGGAGGCCGCTTACAGACCCCTGGCGGTCAGGCAGAGTCGGGCACGCGACGGTGTTCTCGAACAGCATGCGGTGCGGGCCGGACCCCACGCCTGTGCAGGCGGCGGCAGTTGAACGACACCAGATGAACGTGCAGCAGCGGCTCCCCCGGCTCCCGATGGGTGGTGTCGGAAGGCAACCGCCAACCGGACTCCGGGGGCATGAGCATGGTGAATGCAGGCCTTGGCCGAGCCCACCACCCGGATCGCGCTTGATGTCGTCCGGGCCGGGGCAGTCGCGCGGCCGAGCGAGCACTGATCACCTACGACAGGTAACCGTGACCCCGCCCCTTGGACTCACGCATCTCGGGCATACCCGGTGGGTCGAGGGTCGTGTGGGCGTCCACCACGAGGTATCGCCGGCCGCCCGAAATCCCGTGGCACCGTACTCGCGCGTGCCGTTACCGTTCTCCTGCCCACAGTCACCCTGTCAAGGACGTGCCGTTGTACACCGAGTGAGTCCCCCCGAGCGCTGATCCGTCGCGCGTCGCACTTGTGCGCCGCGCTCCTTTTCGCTGCGGTCTTCTCACTGGAACCGGTGTATTTCCATGTCCAAGAACTGGGTGGTCGTGCCCACCTGCCTGCCGATAGTCCTCCGCCGTTGCCACCGATGCGCCTCCGGGCGCTTCCGGCTCCTGGACCTGCCCTACGACAACGACCCCTGCATGGCAGCCAGGCTGCTCCAGGGCCCGGTCGTACGGCGCCGGGACGTGGGCGGCTCGGCTCGGGCCGAGCGCCCGGCCTGGCAGTCGCCGTACGGTCCGCCGCCGTACCGGGCGCACCGCGGCCGGTGGGCGCCTGTGCCGGGGGTTGCCTGGTCGCGGTCCGTTCTGCGGCGGGGACACCTGTGCGACCGGTGCGTCTGAGCGTCGAAGGTTTCGGCTCTTCGCGAGCCCCGGTCGAGAGACTGCCCGCCGAGGGGAACCTTGTGTCGGCGGTCCCCCTGAGCGGCAAGCTCCAGGGCGACTTCATCTTCACGCTCAAGCGCTGAGTCCGTCCGTCCCCGGGCCTGTCCGGCAGTATCCGATCCGCCGGACAGGTCCGAGGGCTGTCGCGTAACGGGATCTACCCCACGGCTGCCGAGACGGCGGTGGCGTCCGGCGCGTCACCGCCAGGCGTTGCCGTCGGTTCGCGGAGAGCCGCCCTGCCGGGAGTCCGCCGCCATCACTGCGTCGGTCGCGTGAGGCGCCGTCAGTCTGTTTCCAGGACGAAGAACAGGAAGCTCGGGCTTTGGGAGAGGGCGCGGAAGTCGTCGGGGAACCGTTCGCGGGCGGCCGGGACGGGCTGTGGCTCGCTGATGACGGAGATCCGGAAGCCGGCTGCGGTGAACGAGTCCGTCATCGCGTGCAGCGGCCGGTTCCAGAAGCTCATGGGGACGACCCGGCCACCCATGGTCCACTCCTCGGTCCAGTTGTACGTCGCGAGGTAGTGTGGCTTCTGCCCCGCCATGCGGTGCATGGCGTAGATGGCGAAGGGATGGTCGACGGACACGATCAGCCGGCCGCCGGTCCTCAGAACACGCCGTAGTTCAGCCAGCGTCGGGGCCCAGTCCTCCAGGTAGTGCAACACCAGGGAGGCGATGACGTCGTCGAATGCGTTGTCAGGGAACGGCAGCGGGTCACGCAGATCCGCCACTTGGAGCTCCGCGCCGTCGCCCAGCCGCCGCCGGGCCACCCCCAGCATCCCTGGGCTGGCGTCGACACCGGTCACGACGGCACCGCGGTCACGCAACTCGGCGAACAGCGGGCCGGAACCGCACCCGGCGTCGAGAATCCGGCGGCCGGCCACTTCTCCTGCGAGGGCCAGGATGGCGGGCCGCTCGTAGTAGGCGTTCTGGATGCCGCCTTCGTTTGCGACCGAGTAGGCCTCGGCAAGGCTGTCGTAGTCGTTCACCCGGGCCGGGTGCGCGGGTGCGACGTGATCCTCAGGAACTGCAGTCATGCCGAGCATCCTGGTCCATCCATGCAGGCGGCGCGGCATATCGAGTGGATCGGCGCCGAAGTACGGTCGTTTGACAGAGGACGGGCGGGCGATCCCCGACGGCGAGCAAGGTGAGACGATCCAGCCGTGGCTGGTGGTCACGGCGCCGGAGCCGTCCTGGACAGTCCCGTTCACCGGACTGAGCCCGCGAGCGTTCCGCAGACCGATCACGTCCCTGCGCTATGAGGCGGACAGGGCTCGCCGAGGACGTCCGTGGTCGCTGCCGCGCGAGGACCGGGTCCTGCCGGCAGTCGCCAACTGGCGCTGCCCTCCCGTCAGAACCCTGCCCGCCACCTATCAAAGATCCATGACGGGACAGCCCTTGGGGCGCGTATCGAGTTGTGACCAACCCGGTGCCGGGGTCTTCCTCGTCAGCTCTGCCTCTCGAATCCCGCCAGCAGTGCGCGGGGATCGAAGGTCACCCGGATCCGGGTGACCTTCCCGTTCTCCGCGTGCATCCAGTTCGCCGTCGGGGTAGGCGGCGCAACGCTCGTATGCAGGTCGAACCAAGTGATCGCTTCATCGTTTTCCGCCACCCGCACCTTCACGTCGATCTTCTCCAGCACCTGGCCGAGCCCCTTCAGCCCAGCGAGCGCCTCCTCCACGCCAGACGCTGTTCCCAGCGCTCCGACGAAGTCGACATCCTCGGCCAGCAACCCCCGCAAGGTCTCGAAGTCGCCTGCTTCCCAGGCGGTGAAGTAGGTCTCGGCAAGCTCTCGCACAGTCTTCGTCGTCGTCATGCCGTCATCCTTCAGCCACCGCCTCCATCCGTCCAACAGATAGATCAGATGACTTCTATCATTACTGGCTATGGAGATTCACCAGCTTCGCTACTTCGCCGCGATCATGGACGAGGGCACCTTCACCGCTGCCGCTCATCGCCTGCACGTCAGCCAGTCCGGCATCAGCACCCAGGTGGCCAAGCTGGAGTTGGAGCTGGGCCAGCAATTGCTCGACCGCACCGGCCGACACATCCGCCTCACGCCGGCCGGCGAGGCCGTTCTCCCTCTGGCGAAGAGCGCCCTCGCCACCCTTGAGGCCATCCGGCACACCGTCGCCGAATTCGCCCATGCCGTCCGCGGCCGGGTCCGTCTCGGCATGATCATGGGCTGCTCGATCCCGGCCTTCCTCGATTCCGTCGCCGATCTCGGCCGTACCCACCCCGGTATCGAACTCAGCCTCCATGAGGGCTACTCCGGCGACCTCCAGGCCCTCGCTCTCTCCGGCTCTGTCGACCTCGCCCTGATCGGATACGCGGGCGACGTTGCCCCAGGCCTGGAGGTGAGCATCGTCCTCGACGAACCGGTCGCCGTTGCCGTCCCGGCCGGGCACCCTCTCGACCGGAAGGAACTGAGCCTCGCCGACCTCGGCGGAGAGAAAATCCTCTGCCTTTCCCAAGGCACCGGCATCCGGGCCGCCTACGAGGACTCCTGCCACAGAATCGGTCTCGCCCCACGCGTGGACATCGACGCCAGCTCCCCAGTCACCCTGCTCCGTCTCGCTGAGCGCGGCATGGGCGTGGCCGTCCTCAGCGCGTCCTCCGTACACGGCACCGGCCTGCAGACCGTCCCGCTCACGGATGCCGCCACGCACGCCCGGCTCGGACTCATCATCCGCCAGGGCCAGTCCTCTCCAGCCGTACAACTCCTGCGCACCAGGCTCCTTGCCGCTCTGCAAGCCCGCTAGGGTGCGCTGACCACATGCCTTCACCAGGCGAGGGTTGTCTCCGGTGGGGCAGGCCGGAGCTGCGTCGTGTGCGCTCGCGGACGAGGCGCCAAGCAGCTCAGCCGTGGAGGAAGGAGGTGACTTCGGAGAACGGTGTGGTGGTCCCGGGTGTGAAACGCCTGGTCTCGCCTCGGAAGGAGCGGACCTCCAGCCAACTCTGGGCTGCCGCGGTCGGGAGGACGTCCAAGAGCGCCTTGAGGTCTGCGGATCCGAAGACCTTGAAGGTCTGCGTCCGCCGGTAGTTGGACGGCTGGACATCGAACCTGAGGTCGACGACCGGCTGTGGTGGGCGGCTCCAGTCGCTGTAGGGCAGTGCACCGTGGCCGCGGATTCGCGCGTCGACGAGGACTTCCGTATCCGCGTCGCCGATCTCGCAGTCGAAGATCGGAAAGGCTGTCGCGACGCGAGCGGCGATGGCTGGATAGGCGATGCAGGCTTGCCCAAGTGCCGGCGCGCAGAACAAGGCGTGAGTAAAGGGTCCCACCGGGGTTGACAGCGGCACCTTGTGGTGGGATTGCCCGCCGCAGGGCAGATCGCGCCTGGTGCAGAGGACGGCCAGGAAGGACGACACGGTCGCGGGGTCATGGCACTGTCCGCGCACGGTGAAGCGAACGGCGCTGCGTCCCTGGTCTCGCAGCACGAAGTACTCGTGAAATCCCATCGGGTGGCCCGGGGCATGGCTGCGGTGGTACGTCTCCTCGAAGCCATCGATCGGCAGGTACTCGGGGACCGGCGCGTGCGACCGGGAGCTTGACTTGATCACGTCGAGGACGCGCGTCTGCTGGTCAAGTTCGGCGACGTCAAACGGCCGAGCGACCTCGGTGAAGCCCTTACGGAGCCATTCGTTGATCTTGCGGGAAGCGTGACGGCCTGCATGCTGTTCGTCGTCCAGCGTCGACGTGCCCGCCTTGCCGCTGGTACCTGTCCCGCCCCAGCGGAGGAAGCAGCGGATGCCTTCCTGGCGAATCTCCCGGTACTCGGTCTCAGCCCCCTGCAGGAGCTCGAATCGCCGCCAGCCCGTCACCAGTTCCTCCCGCGCGATGTGAACAGGGGTGCGGCGCAGTGCAAACCCGGGCCGTCCTCCGGCCGACACGCTATCCCGTGACTGAGCGGTCGTCGCCACGCCGGGTGTCGTCCAGGCCGCCGCTGGGAGTGGCAACGGCTGCGATGTCAGGATCGGTGGAGCGAGGCGCCTGCCAGGCTTCCGGCCGGGCTACCGCCTGGATGGTTACGTCGGTGCCGAAGCAGCACGCAGCCTCGAGTGGACGTTGCAGGACATCCAGGGAGCGGGAGTCGATCTCACTCTCCCCCGTCGGCGGAACGGAGCTGGAAGTCGACGACGACGCAACCAACCTGTCCGTCATCGGTGCGGCCGATCCAGACGGGGTAGGCCCCGTCGCCCCGGCCGGCACGGAAGGCGATGAGGTTCGGTTCGGGCTCCGTGCCCGGCAGTTCGACGGTGAACTGGCTGCCGAGTGCTGCGAACAGGTCCTCGTCCAGCCGGTCTTCGATCACCGTCCGAGTCGCATCCATGAAAGCCGCTGTGCCGGTGTCCACGCCAACCCCGTAGAACTGGCCCTCGCCGAGCAGCCCCAGGTCCTCCTCGGGCCGGAGAGCCATTTCCCACTCATGGGGCGGAATGTCCAGGAACGTCACCCTGGCCGCAGCGACACCGGCCCCCCGTGTCGTGCGCAAAAGCGACAGCGTGACCGGGAACTCGCCCGGTGGCACAGCGACGGTCCGCGAGGTCTCTCCGATCCAGCCGGGGTCCGAGACCGCCAGTTGCCCTGAGGTGATCCGCAGCAGGCCGGCGTCAACGGGCTCGACGACGGCCGGCCCATCCGGAGTCTCGCACGCGCCCGGAATGAACAGTTGCTCGATTCCGCTGGCGCGCAGCGGTCCCGATCCTTCCTCCACCGACACGTCGTTCAGGACTACCGTCGTGGCGGGCTCGTGGCCCTGCTGGGCGAGGAACGGCGCGAACACCTGCCAGTCGCCGAATTCCGGTACGGGGCAGAGGAAGCTTTCGACGGGCGTCTGGAACCGCCGCACGGGGACGCCCGTCGGTTCGGCTGTCAGAGCGTGCAGTGCTCCCCTCGGTCCGGCGAACTCGGAGCTCACTTCGACCTGTCCGTCGGCCGAGACGGTCGTGGTCTCCTGAACATCCCAGTTCCAGGACGAGTGCTCCTGCTCGTGGGAGAACTGCCATCGGGTGTTCCTGTGAGCCAACAACATCCCCGCGCTGTGCGGCTTGAGGTCGATCATCTGCATGCGCCAGGACCTGTCGTCGAACAGATACACACGCCACATCCGGCGCGGCCAGTATTCGACCAGTGCCAGCGGTCGCTCCCGCGCGGACAGCAGAACCGCGTACTCCATCCCGGCAGCATGCCGGCGTGCCGCGACCGCGCGCGACATCGGGTCCGGATGGGTCATTCCCCTCTGGGAACCCCACATGTCGCCGTACGACACATCAAGACTGTCGAAGATCACAGCCGCGCATCTCCCCCCGTGGCACCAGCCGCCCCCGAGCAGTGGCGCTCGACAGGTGACCCCGCCGCATCGCACTGCCCTTCCGGAGCTTCGTCGTGCCGCCAGTCTGGCACTGAGGTGTGACACACAGGGTTGTGGGAGGCCGGCAACCCGGGGTTACCGACGATAGGGGCCGCCGCAGGTGACGAAACACAGCCGGTTCGGCGAGCCCCACCGGTGATGCGTGCGTCGCGTCAGCGCCGACGCTCAGGGGCGGGAACGCGGGCACTCCTGCGCGGGAGCCCAACCCGGCGAAAGCCGCGCTACGGCCGGTCGACGAACGCACAGCACAGCGGGGCGTACCAGCGCATGCACACCGATCACCAGCGCCCGCTGACCGTGCGTCGGAAGCCGCTCCTCGGCGGCACGGTGCGGCGGCTGTTTCGGTACCCGCGACCGGGCCTCCCTGGCCGCGACGTTCGAACCGCGGTGACGACCAGCGCCTTTCCGGCCGACCTGGTCGGACGAGCCGTTCCCGATCACTCACGGACGGCCTTACGTCCTCCGTGACCCACGGATGCTGCCGATCGTTCGCGAGCTGTTCGCCGGTGAAGTTCGCGCTTCAAGGATTTGCACACGGGCTCGATGCATCCGACAACGCGCCCGCGACGCGGCCCATGCGAATGGCCGAACGTAGCCTGGTGACGCACATCAAGTACGCAGGAACCCGGCAAACGCGCGTCAGCTGCACCGGATCGGAAGGGCTCACGGCGATGGTCCGTGCCGCCGCGGCCAGCCGGAATCGTGAGCTGGTGCGCACCCGAGGGCAACCGCTGACGATGAAGCAAACCATGCGGACCAGGACCGACGCCGGGGCCTCCCGTACACCTCACCCCTGTCGCATGACCTGCTCGGCGGGCGGGTCACTGCAAACAGAGGAGATGAATCATGAAGCAATGGACCCATTTCTCGGTGACCGTCGAGACCGGGCGTCTATGGAGGATCACGTTCGACAGCCCGCCGATCAACCTGGTCTCCCCGGAGATGCTCACTGAGCTTCCGCGGCTGGTCGATCAGATGGAGGCTGCTCCGGAGCTGCGTGTGGCCGTGTTCGAGTCAGCGAACTCCGAGTACTTCCTGAACCACTACGACACCTCCCGGGTCACCGAGACCCCCAAGGAACTGGGCGCAAGCGGCTACCCGCTGCTGATCGATACGACCACGCGTCTGTCACGCCTGCCCGTCGTCTCGATCGCGAAGGTCCGCGGACGGGTCAGGGGTGTGGGGAGTGAGCTGATCCAGGCGATGGACATGCGTTTTGCCAGTGAGCGGGCATGGTTCTGCCAGCCTGAGACCGCCAACGGCAACGTCCCCGGCGGCGGCGGCCTCGAGCACCTGCCCCTGCTGCTCGGCCGTGCTCGCGCGCTGGAGGTGGCCCTGTCCAGCGACGACTACTCGAGTGACCTGGCCGAGCGGTACGGATGGGTCAACCGCGCAGTCCCCGACCGTGAACTCGACACGCTCGTCGACACCCTCGCCCGCCGGGTGGCCTCATTCGACAAGGAGTCGATTGCCGCCGTAAAGCAGCAGGTCAACCGATATACGTTGCCGTCCGCAGAGGATCTGCAGTCCTCCTACGACATTTACGTCCACTCATTCGGCTGGCCGGGATCCAAGCGCAGACTTCCGGCCGCGCTCGCCGCGGGACGCAACCGACCAGGCGACTACGAAATGCGCCTGGGCTACCACCTCGGACGGCAGCCGGAAGAAGACACACAGGCAAGTTCGTGAGATGGACCAGCAACGCTCGTCTCGAGAGCTGTCCAGAGAACGTTGACGTTCCCCGATGGGACCGCATCGTCACCCTCCACTGCCCGCCGAGCGCTGCTGGCTGGACCAGTCGTGCCGTCGCAGCAACTCCCAGGCCCCGCGCACCGACAACGCCACCCCCCCTCCGGCTCTCGATCAGCACACGGTCCGGGGACAGCGTCCAGCTGTGGACGATCACGTGATCACCCGCCTTCCCCACCTGCCGACGGCCAGGTAGCCGCTCCAAGGGGTCGTTGCCGACTGGTCAGTGTCCTCTGGCAGACTCCGCAGCATGGGATGGTTCAAGCGCGCCCAGGAGACGGAGAGTGCCGGTCAGGCCGCAGAGCGGGCTGACCTGAGCGTGCTGCTCCTGCAGGGCGAAGACATGATCGAACAGCTGGGTCGTGCGCATATGTCCTGGGGCCTGGGATCGGCGGACCGCTGGGATCTCGACCAGACGACGGGCATGATCACCTGGACCTTCCCCGACAAGACAGCCACGGCACCGGCACAGATTCTCGGCAGCTTCAGCCCGGCCTCGCGCTCATGGCTGTGGGCCTGGGCCAACCAGAGCATCCTTCCGGACATGAGCCGAGACGCGCGCGTCTTCCGGGACTGGGCAGAGGCCAACGGGCATCCTTCTCTCGCCCAGCCGAGGATCGAGGCCGATGAGACAGCCGCTGCGACGCTCGTGGCCTTGGCTGTTCGGGTCACCGAGGCGACCGGCTATTACCGGGGCCCGGGAGGCAACTCCGCCGTCATCATCACGTTCGGTCCGGTCACCCTGACCTCCGCGGACGGCAGTGTCTCCGACGTCGACATCAGCGTCAGTCAGCGCGCGCCAGAGAAGTGGGCCGCGACCCGGCGCCTGGGCCTCAGTGCTCAAGCGCCCACGGAAGACCCACGCGGTCAGCTGTCGGTCACGGTCGCGGTCCGCTTTTGTCGGTGCGGTTCCCGGGGCGCTTGTTGGGGCGGTAGCCGGGTCGTTCATGATGACCTGGTGGCTGGTGTTGATCAGCCGGTCCAGGAGCGATTCGCGTGATCGCTGACACCACCGCTCATCCACCGACACCTGAGCCTCCGGCGTCGCGGAAAAGCCGCTCCAACGTCGCGACATCGTTGTCACCCCTCGATCGTTCGCCGGCCGCCCCAAGGCCTGCAACCCGCCACACCAGAACCGGCGCCCGTGAGCCGCATGGGACGCGCTCCGTGCCGTCGCCGACCATTCCGCTCGTGGATGGACCTGCTGTGGTCGTCTAAAGCAGGGAACGGTGCCGGACTCCTGATGACGGCCCGTGCGATTTCACCGGGATGTTTCGGGTTTCCAGGGGTCCCCGAATCGCGTTTCTGCGGGTATCCCGCAGTCTTGCACGACAAGCGGTCCGTGAGCGCGGCCGGAGCTTACGGTGGCAGGGCAAGGGGTTCCGCGATCTCGCGCTCGGCACACTGCTCCAGAACCCAATGCCACATGGAACTTCGCGAGGGCATCGTGATCCAGGCATTCTTCACGGACATCAAACCACCCGCGGAGCGGGCCGCGTACTGGACGGACGCCGTGGGCAAGGCGTTCACCCGGCTGGAGGTCCGCGCGCGGGAGGACGCAAAGATCCACGGTGCCATTCGGCAGGCATCTGTCGCGGGCGTCCACGTCGGGTCCCTGGAGGCGAGCCCGCAGCGCATGACGCGGACCGCGCCGCTCATCGCCGCGGACGGCGACAATGCGCTGGTCGTGAGCCTGCAACGGGCGGGTGCCGGCGTCGCGACCCAGGACGGCCGGGAGGTCCCGGTCACGGCCGGCGAGCTCGTCATCCTCGATACGCGCAGGCCCTACGCCTTGAACTTCACCGGCCCGGTGCGACAGAGCGTCGCCACGGTCCCGCGCGAGATGCTGGACCTCCCCGACTCGGCACTGCGCCTGGCCACCGGCCGGACCTACTCAACCGTCCAGGGCATCAGCGGCGTCCTCGCGTCGTATGTGAACGGGCTCGTCACCATCACGGACCACTGCAGTTGCGCGCCCGACCAATGCGCCTGCGCGCCGGCTTCGAAGGAATTCCTCGGGCGGGGGATCGTCGACATTCTGACGGCCCTGGTCGCGCTGGAAGGCAACGCCAAGGACGTGGCCGCATACGAAGTGCAGGAAACCCTGCTCCTTCGCCTGCGCACCTACATCCGCTCCCACCTGCACGATCCGTCGCTCTCCCCGGCATCGGTCGCGGCGGCACACCACATCTCCGTTCGCTACCTGTACCAGCTCTTCCAGGGCGAGCCCATGACGGTCGGTCGCTGGATCCAGCACCTCAGGCTCGAAGGCTGCCGCCGGGACCTCGTGACCCCGGAACTCGCGGGACAGACCGTCGCGGCCATCGCGCACCGCTGGGGCTTCGCCAGCCACGCGCACTTCAGCCGCACATTCCGTTCGGTGTACGGCCTCTCCCCTGCCGAATTCCGGCGGGCCGGCCTCTCGCCGACGGGTACGGACCCAGACGTCAGCCACCGCGCCTGACAGGCTGCTCGAGACGCTCCTCAAGACCGGCCAGGACGACGCGATCTATTCGGACCGGAGCGGTTCACCGGCAGACAAAAAGCCATCCACAACAAGGTTCGCCAGGATCTCGGCGGTGGCGACCCGATCCTCGGGCGATGGCGCAGCGTCCCGTCCCAGCCGCTGCGCGAGGGGCTCCTGGGTCAGACCGGCCACCGGGCTGATGAGCGCGAAAAACAGCACGTCCAAAGGGACCTCTGGCAGACGCCCGGCCGAGGTCAGCGCTGCGACGCTCGGAGCGATCAAGGCCAGCGTCGGCCCGATGTAGTGCTGGTAGAGGTAATCCAGACGCTCGCTGTCCCGGGAGAACTCGTCCGTGCACAGGCGGTCCACCCATGGCCTGTCGACGGCCGTGCGGTAGAAGCGGACGATGATCCATCGCAGCCGCTCGGCGTCGTCCCCTTCCGGAGCGGCCTCCCCTCCGAGCTCCGCCAGCTGAGAGGTCAGGGCATGGTCTACCACGGCCCGCCAGAAGGCTGCTTTGGAGCCGTACCGGTCATTGATGAAGTTGTGGCTCACACCGAGGCGTCCAGCGAGTTCCCTCGCCGAGGCGCGGTCATACCCCAGCTCGGCGAAAGCCTCCAGCCCCTTCTGCAGGATGACCTGCTCCTCCGGCACCGGAGGAGTCTGCCTCCCTGGCCGCCCGGGTCGCCTGGTAGCCGGCCTCGCCTCTGCAGGCACACATCCTCCGTACGTTCAACCAAGCCGGGCGCCCGCGACAGGCCGCACGGTGGGCATCTCAGATTACCGGTCCGGTCGGGAGACCACAGAAACCCGCAGTGAGTCTGACATGCGTCACACATACGAGCCGGCTTGAGGGGGTCGGCGGTCACCACGTCGGCCCGGGCCGGCCGATGCCGCACAAGCAAGCCGTGGTGCAGCAGCAGGTCGCGCTGGCGGCCGGATGCCCCGCTTCTCACCCCGGGGCGAGAAGCCCAAGCCGAAGCACGTGACGAGGATGCATTAATATGACAGGTGTCAGGAAACGTGCGTGTCCCCGCCCCGCTGCGGCGCGCCCCGTCCGGAGCTTCAGCTCCGCCCAGCACAGGAACGGAACCCAACATGTCCGAAGCAGGCACGACCACCGGCCCTTCCTCTGCCTCTGCCTCTGCCTCTGCCTCTGCCTCTGCCTCTGCCTCTGCCTCTGCGGGCAACATCGCATTGGCCAGCCGCCTCCTGAGCAGCCTTGGATCCGAGGAGGTGTTCGAATTCTTCGCGGACGACGTCGTGTTCGAGTACCCTTACGCCCCCTCGCTGGGCATGCCGGACAGACTCGAAGGCAAGGCCACCGTGGTTTCCCATATACGCTCGCTGTTGGCTCAGCTCACGGGCCTGACGGTGCGCAACATACATTCCTATTCGGTTGCTGGCGACCCTGATACCGTCTTCTCCGAATACGAGGGCGAGGCTCTGACTCGCAATGGCGGCACCTACCAGCAGATTTACATGAGCAAGATGCTGTTCCGGGACGGCCAGTTGGTCTTGCTCAGGGAGCTGTGGAACCCCATGAAGGTGATCGAGGCCGCCGGCGGTACCGCCACGGTATGACCCCCGGATCTCGGTCCGGACTCTCAGCGTTCGACCCTGTCCGAATCTGTCCAATTCATGGTCCCGGCTCACATCGGGTGACAACCGAGAGCCGCGTCGTAGCAGTGTGCCGTCATCCAGCCGACTGCGGGAAAGGACCGTCATGTGTGGAGACGATCAGAATGTTCACGATACCCCTGCCGGATCAACGACTGCTTGCTGTTGAGGTTTCCGGGCCCTCTACTGGAGTTCCTCTTTTCTACCATCATGGATCGTCGACATCGGGAACGCAGTTCCGCTTTCTTCAGCGCGCCGCCCATGATCGTGGCCTTCGGCTGGTTTCGTTCTCCCGCCCGGGCGTAGGAGCGTCCACTCGACTGCCCGGCCGTTCGGTGGCGGATACGGCGAACGACGTTGCTGCCGTGCTGGATCATCTCGGAGCTTCGAATTCGCTCCAGTTCGGCTGGTCCGGAGGTGGCCCCCACGCACTGGCGGTCGCGGCCCGGCTGCCCGAGCGGGTGGC
This sequence comes from Streptomyces sp. NPDC088354, assembly GCF_044753585.1. Taxonomy (NCBI): domain Bacteria; kingdom Bacillati; phylum Actinomycetota; class Actinomycetes; order Kitasatosporales; family Streptomycetaceae; genus Streptomyces; species Streptomyces sp. NPDC088354. Next base: position 13,688 of record NZ_JBIVNJ010000077.1, read on the forward strand.
CGGGACGGTGGTCATGTGCAGCGTGGCCCCGTACGAGGAGCTGGGGTCGGATTTCTTTGCCGGCATGGCCCAGAGCAATGTCGATGAATTCAAGAGGGCGCTCATGGGGGAAAATCTTCTCCGTCCCTCGCTGGAGGACGACGCTCAAAAAATGCGTTCAGCCAGTGCCGAGGACGTTCGCCAGATCCTGATGAATCTGCTGTCGCCCGCGGACCGTGTCCTTGCGACAAAGGAAGTGGCGGCAGACATCGGTGCGAGCTGGGCCGAGAGTCTGCGGCACGGAGTCGACGGCTGGGTCGATGAAACTCTCTCATATGTCAAGCCATGGGGATTCTCGGTACAGGAGATAGCGGTACCCACCGCGGTCTGGCACGGAGCCGAAGATCTGGCTGCGCCCTTCGCTCACGGCACGTGGCTCGCGCAGCATATTCCTGGCGCAACCGCACATCTACTCGAGGGACATGGGCACATGTCGATCTTTCTCGCTTCGGTCGATCAGGCCCTCGCCGAACTGGCCTCGACTCTCTGAGTGACGTGGTGACGATGCCGGGGACCGGCCGGGCCCGGCCCGGCCGATCACTCCCCGGCAAGCGACCCGGTGCAGGCGGACGCTGCTGTCCGGGCGATCCCCCGGCGACGTTCTCGGGGAAGGCCCGCTTCCCGAAGCCGATCGCCGAGCCAACTCGGGGCCGGTGTCGACGCGCGAGTCCATCCAGCACTTCGCGGCGGGATGGGACCGAAAGGCGGTCGGCCACGCAAGACGCCGCCGCCGGCGGCCTGAGCATGCGCACGGCGGCCTGGAATCCCCATCGGGGTTCCGGGCCGCTGTGCTGCGCCGTGGCGCGGATCGGGCCGCCGAATCCCGCCGCGCCAGACCACGTGCCGGGCCTCGTCGAGGTCTACCACCAGATGACGACGTATCCGTTGCCGCCAGCGTCACCGGGGTTGAGAGGACCACCGGCGCCGCTGTTGCCGCCGGTGCCCGCGTTCGGCG
>NZ_JBIVNJ010000078.1:0-13858 GCF_044753585.1 Streptomyces sp. NPDC088354
TTCGTCGTCGAGGACGGCCGCTACCTGTCCGCCCGATGGCCGGGCGACGCGTATCTGTTCGCCCGCCGCTACCTCGCCCTCCTCGCCCGGGGCACAGCGGCCTGAGGTCCAGGATCCGCCTGCGCGGCGGACGGGGTTCGTGGTCATACTTCTCAAGCGTCCGTGATGTTTGCTCTGAGGTCGTCGGGTTTGCACGCCGAACCTCGACGCCCCATCCCATTCTGCCTCGCAAGGCGTAACTGGCAACTAGCATTTTCGTATCCGCCACTACGGAACGTGATCGGTCGACATCGTCCTTGCCCTGAAGGGCGAGGATTCCTGATTCACGTGGGCCGGGGACCAGCGGTCCACCAGCGCTTACATGATCGGCACCAGCCGGGTTGAGACCAGTCCGGACCCGGACAGGCTCCGCATGGCATGCTCGGCAACGCTCGTCTCCGCGGTCCCCGCGATCGGTCTGGCGCAGAGAGCCGTCTCACCCGACAGGTCTGGATCCCGGTCAAATGGGTGCGGGCGCAGACCACATCACCGCCGCGCCAGGTTCTTGTGCCTGGATGGGTTGGTTGCTCAAGTCGCCCAAACCGGGCAGTAGCCACCTGCCATCAACGACGAGATCCGCGCCAGGGACCGACTCGGTCCGCAATCGCTCTCCCTCGCTCGGCGTGCTCGCGGTCCTCGGCGTTGCAGATGTCTTGTCCTGGATCGCTTTCTTCACTGCCGACTGAGTCGACCTTGGCAGGGCATTGAGGACCGGCCCTACTCTCACTCATCGCCGATGGACCGCGCCGGTCTTCGATCCGGTGCTGGCGATGGTCAGCGTGATGCAGTCGTGAAAAACGCGACCTCTCGCCAGGCCGCGCACCCCGTGTGGGCAAGAATCGACTCGAAATACATGCTCGGCCTCGGCCTGGAAGACACCGGCTTCAATTGCACGCCACTGGCGGGGTTCCGTGACCAACGCCTGACCTGCGGGCTGAAGGAGAAGTTGGACCTGCCGTTTGGAACGGCTGACCGGAGCTAGGTGCTGTTTCTCGGATCTCCTGACGTGATCATGTGTGTGGGTTGACGCTGTTCAGCATGGTTGGCCGTGGAGATCTGACGAATGCGGAGTGGGAGCGGCTGGAGCCGCTCCTGCCTCGTGGTGGTGCGCGTGGCGGTCGGTGGAGCGAGCACCGGAAGGTCATCAACGGGGTGCTGTTCCGGGCCAGGACGGGGGTGCCGTGGCGAGACCTGCCGGAGCGCTTCGGGCCGTGGGAGACGGTCTACAAGCGGCATCGTCGCTGGTCGGCGGACGGTACGTGGGACATGTTGCTGGCGCGGGTGCAGGCGGCCGAGAACGCCGAGGGCAGGATCGACTGGGAGGTGTCGGTGGACTCCACGACGGCCCGGGCCCATCAGCATGCTGCCGGCGCCCGTAAGGCCGCTCCACCCGTGATTGCTCCTGAAAAGGGGCTCCCCAGCGGGGCAAACCTGGGCGATCCGGTGCTGGCGAGCCTGTCCGTCCGCCTGGCGGAGGTGGTCAGGCAGGCGAGTGCTTAGGCCGTTCGCGCGGCGGCTTCACCACGAAGATCCACCTGTCGGCCGACGGCCGGTGCCGTCCGCTGTCCATCGTTTTGACGCCGGGTCAACGCGGGGACAGTCCGCAGTTCGAGGCCGTGCTGGACAAGATCTGCGTGCCGTGCGTCGGGCCTGGTCGACCCCGCAACCGGCCGGACAGCGTCAGCGCGGACAAGGCCTACAGCTCCCGCAGCAATCGCCGCTACCTGCGGCGGCGCAAGATTCGGCACAGCATCCCCGAGCCGAAGGACCAGCGGGCCAACCGCCGCAGGCGCGGCTCGGCCGGCGGTCGGCCGACCGGCTTCGACAAACAGCGGTACAAGAAACGCAACGTCGTCGAGCGGGCGATCAACCGCCTCAAGAACTTCCGGGCCGTGGCCACCCGCTACGACAAACGCGCCTACACCTACCTCGGAACCGTCACCGTCGCATCCCTGGTGATCTGGCTCCGCACATGATCCAAGAAACAGGACCTAGTGCCGCATCAGGCAACGTTCGGCCCGTCGGGTGCGGCCTGGCAGATGTCTGGGTTGCGGGTCCGCACCCGCACCAGTGGTCCGTCAGCCTGCGGTAGGGGCCCCGATGGTGCCGTGTCCTCGCTCACGCCGTCCTCCTTTCGCTTTCCAGTTCGGTTCCCATAGTGGAACCGAACGGGCCTGCTTCGCCTGCCCGGTGTCCCCCAGATCCGCGCGGTCCGCGCGTGGGGTGTGTGGGGCGGGGTGGGCGTTGAGCTGTCTGTACGCGCCGGTGCGACCCCCCAGGTCCCCTGCCGGGCACGGGGTGGGGCGCGGACCGTCGGATGCATGGCGGATGTACACAGGGAAGTGACGTGCGCAGGGGGCTGCGAGCTGACGGGGCCGGCGGAGGCCATGACCGAGATGGAGGGCGGTGACTACCAGTGCGACGAATGCCTGGGAACGCTGATCGACCGCGCTTGGGTCCGGTGGCCGTGGAGAACACGATGCCGACACGACCGGTCGGGGATCCTCAGGAGGCTCCGCACCGCCGGGCGGGCTGACCTGGCGGGCCCGGGACCGCGTGGCAGGTCACCGGTGATGTTCACCGTTCCGGTACTCACCGCCTGCGTCTCGGGGGCGGTGAGTACCGGGGTGGGGGCCGCCGTGCGGGGGGCGTGGGGGCCCTGCTGCGCACCGGACGGCGACGGTGACGTCGGGGCGCAGTATTCATGCAAGCTCACTGCCGGGTGGTGAGGCCGGGTGGCACGCCCGGCGTGCTCGGGTGGCCACCCCGTTGGAGGCACTACCGGTGCGGTTTGGCGGTGGCGGTGAGGGAAGCCGTCGTCACCACTTGGCGGTGCGCACTCGCCCTGCGGGTCTCGGGGGCGGTGAGTGCGCGGGGCTCCGCCTGGATTGCGATGGCCTGGCGGGGCGCCCTGGGGTGCACACTGGCGTCGACGGCGGTACCGGTGTGCCCCCTTCACTGAAGCCGACTGCCGACTGCCGACTGTCGGCTGTGGGGTGGTGCGGCGTCGTCTGGTCGGCGGTCACTCCGTTGGCGGGTGGTGCGCCGGGATCGGGTGCCGGTGGTGCGCGTTCATACGCGCTTTTGGGAGGTGGTGCGCAAGCGAATGTGGGGGTGCGGCAGGCTGGGGTGATGGAAGATGCGCGATTCGTGGTGCACGACCTGTCCGGCAGCGGCGGGCGGCTGGCAGCAGTTCCGTCGTTCTGATCGGCACTAGCCGGTATCGAAAATCCGAAGCACATCATGAGCGCCACTAAGAAAACGGAAATCAACTTGACCCATGCACGTCTCATTTAAACGCATCCCAAACGTAGGCGAAGTTGCGAATTAAATGCTATCCAATTTCAAGTCGACGCAATCGAGCCGTGAGAGTAATGTCTAAAACACCAGGAAACCCGAAAAGCCGCAAATGGAATATGTTGACTCCATTTTTGGCTCAAATGGCCTCCGAATTTAGCCAGCTCACGTCGACGCGCTGCTTGACCGGCGTCACAGTGGCATAGATATGCCAATACGGCCCTGGTGTTGCGATCTCTCGCACCCACGACAGCATGGTCGCTTGCTCGATAACGTCCCACCCCTCTGAAACAGCCGTTGACCAGTGACAACGCACCAACGATCAACTGAGCTCTGGAGGCGGGCCTCCAGGTCACCCGAGACAAGCAGCTGGCGGTCGAGGACCGATGGCGGCTGCTCGTCCCTCTGCACCGGGCCGGACAACGTCGCGCCTCTGGTCGCGCCTCCGGTCGCGCTCCTGGTCGCGCCTCTGGTCGCCCTCCTGGTCGCGTTCCTGGTCGCGCCGGGACCACTCTGCGAAGGTGGAGAAAGACCAGGTCAAACCCTGTTTTTGAAGGATCTCGGAACGCCGACTACTTCCCATACGGGGTGTCCGCTCCCGTCGGAGTCTTGGAAGGCGTCTGAGGGCAGTACCGACCTGCTTCCGCCGGGTCCCGGCGCTCCCGCACGTAGTGGGCCGTGCTCGGCGGCGGGGTAGCGCCGACGGGTGCCTGGACCGTTGCCTGGACAGGTGTCCGGACCGTTGCGCCGAGCGGTGCACCGAAGGTGGGGGCAAGCCCTGCCAGGTCCGGGCTGTCGTCGCAGGTCGCGGCCCGTGGGCAAGCCTCCGCCCCGCGCCGACACCTCCTCCCCGCGATAGCCGGGGAGGACGCCCATCACCCAGCGGCGCGACCGCGCACCCGCACCCGCCACACGACCTACTGTCGCGCGAGTCCGGCCGGGTCGATGTCCACGGGGAACGGCGCTGAGACCCGGGTGGTCGTACCGGCAAGCGCGGTGGTCTTTTCTACATACCGGCCGTTGTCCAGTTCGCTGATGATGAGCCGCGGCGCTGGTTCGAACTCCAGACGCCAGAAATGCGGGATGGCGGCCTCCGCATACAGCAGGGGCTTGACCTTCCGGTCCATCGTCTTGTTGCCGGTCGAGACCAGTTCGACCACGAGCAGCACGGCGTCGGCATCGAGGTGGACCCCGTCGTCCGCGGTCGCGGCGGCGTCGACGACCACCAGGTCGGGCACCACCAATCCGGACGGCAACGTCACGTTGATGGCTTCCAGGACCTCAACCGGTTCGCCGGCGGCTCGGGCCGCCGCGTCCAAGATGTTGGCCAGGCGCCGGGAGGCTCGCTGGTGGCGGAAGCCGGGGGCGGGGGACATCACGAGGGACTCCCCCAGCAGCTCGTAGCGGGTCGTGCGGTCCTCGGGCAAGGCCAGGACTTGTTCGACGGTCCACGGCCCCACATGATCAGCGGTTGCAACGCTCACGCTCCCGGTCACCTCCTCGCCTTTACTGTCTCCAGTCTGACCCAGCAACCGGGGCGCTGTCCGCCAGGTTGCCTCGCAGACTCAAGTGTGCCCCAGGGGCAGGATTGCGACGAGCGACCGTTGCCCCGAATCGGCAAGGGTAAAGTCATCATCGCTTCGCAGCACGGCAGGCACCCGACATCGGCCTGCCAGCCCTCGCCCCTGGCCGCGCAAGCCAGGGGCGAGGACCTTGGGGGGGCGGAACAGGCAGACACGCCGGATTCAAGTCCCGGTGTCCCCGGACGTGAAGGTTCGACTCCCTCCACCCCTACCCAGCAGCCAGTACCGGCTGCCGCCCTTCAAAGCGGTCATGGAAAGACACCTCATGTGCGGGGAAGGGAAGTCACAGGCCGGAATCTGATATTCCCTGCACGAACTGGCCTAGAGCATTCAGAATTCCCTGCCCGACTGGAGTCGGGGCAATCAAAATCCCCAATACGATGACGATAACCACCGTGAGCTTCTCATCAAAACGGCTCCGGGCTTCTGTGCGACGTCGTAGGCGCAGCAGGACGATGAAGGCCAGCAACACGGCCACGTTGATGGTCAGCAACTCGTGCCAGCCCTCCCCCGTCCGTACCCCTTGCGGCCGAACGCCGCCCAAGCCCTCCTATCTATCCCGACCTGGGAAGCTCTGGGCTGCTATCGCCCACAATTGGCTACAAACCGTGGCTGCGTAGGCCGAATCCGCTACGCAGCAAGCTGCCAGCCCGTCGGCCTGGCTGCAGGGGGGCGGCTCAGGTCGCCGCCGGTAGTGTCACCGCTCTCCGGGTGCGGCCGGTTCACCGTGGGGGTGTTTGCCCGGCCGCGCCCTACCCCTTGGGCGGGCCCCACTTGCCAATGTGTACCTCGACGAAGACGTCCCCCGCCTCGCCCCCGTTCTTCCCAGGTGTGCCCAGTCCTTTGAGCCGCAGTCGTTGTCCAGTCCGTACACCGGCTGGGAACCGGATGCGGTACGTGCGCACGTCCTTGATCTGACCGGCGCCTTGGCATCGGGTGCATCCTTCCGAGCCGTTGCCGCTCGTTCTTGACGCGCAGGCGGGGCAGGGCTTTCGGGTGGTCATGCGCAGCGGGATGACTACTCCAGTGGTCGCTTCCTCCTTGCTGAGGAGGATCTCGGTAGTGGAGTCTTGCCCGCGGCTCGGGGGGTTTTCCCCGAAGTAGCGTTCGTCGATCTCGTGAAGTCTCTCCCAGACGTCTGCGGCGCTGGCCGGGCGTTCGGCCGGGTCCTTGGCCAGGAGTTGGGCCACAATCTTGTCCAGCTCCGGCGGGGCGTCGGGCCGTGGACCACTGAGGGGGGCCGGCTGTTCGTTCAGGTGCTGATTGACCAGGTGCCAGGAAGTACCACCGAATGGCCGTTGGCCGGTGACCATCTCGTAGAGCACGCACCCCAGCGAATACAGGTCGGACCGGTAGTCGAAGGTGCCGGAGAAACACTCGGGAGCCATGTAGGCGGGAGTGCCGATAAGGACACCAGTGGTGGTGATGGCGTGCCGGACATCACCACCCTTGGTGATGCCGAAGTCGACGACTTTCGCCGTGCCGTTGGCCCGGACCATGATGTTGGACGGCTTGATGTCCCGATGTGTGAGTCCCATGTCATGCGCGGCCTCCAAGGCGTCCGCGACACAGCCGGCGACGAACAGAGCCTTCGGCAGGGGCAGGCTCCCAGCTTCCAATACGACGCTGAGCGGCTTCCCGGGAAGCAATTCTGCAGAGACTTCACTGGGAACGCTTCGCGCTCTTGTCGAGTCTTTTCGGGTGGTTCAGCATCAGTGCGGGAGATGTTGATGGATCACAACAGCGGAAGCGGGGGCCGGGACCGACAGTTCGTGACCAGTTTCGGGAGCCCACTCGGCAGCGAGGACTGGGGGCGGCTGTTCCGGGGCGTACGCAGGGGCGGGTACGGGGTGACCGCCGCGGCCGAGCCCGGCCAGCAACCGGTCCAGCGCCGCCGGGGAAAGCCCCAGACCTGCCACCGGGAACACCTTCTCCGGGAGCAGATCCATCTCCGCACGAACACTGGCAGGTACCTCAATACCCCCGATACGTTCCAGATCCCCGGCAGTGACCCTCATCTCCCGCACCACCGGATCATCAACAACCAAACCCGGAACCAGAACAGAAGCAGGCGCCGAGACGGAAGCGGGCGCGGGGTGGTGTCCGGTCGCCCCATGCGTTCCCCCACTGCGGCCAGCCAAGGGGTCGGGATTCAGTGCTTCGGCCTGCTCACTCCACGCACCCGGCACGCTGCCCCCGCCGTAGGCGGCGGCATCCGCCACAGCTACCGTACGGGGGCCGGGAACGGGATGCAGAGGCCTGTCTCGTCGTGCCGGTGCTGGCGGTGTCTCCGCAGGCCAGGGAGGCACGGGGCCGTCCGGTGTGGTGGTGGGCGTGGCCCCGCTCGCCCTGGCCGGTTTCATCGTCAGGGCATTCGCGGCAGGGATGGCAGACGCCGAGTCCGTCGGGGAAACCGCAGACGGCTGAGGCTGGCCGTAGGTTTCCAAAACGCCACGCACACGCTCATACCCCGAAGAGCCCGGCTCCAGCAGACTCAGCCGCTCACGCAACAGCTGCTGATTGAGCCCGTCACTCACCTGCGTCTGGGTGAGCGCTGTCCACACCTGCGGACTGCCGTTCCGCCCCGTGGCAGGACCCGCGCCACCCGCAGCCGCACTGCGGGGTGCATGAAACTCCTGCATAGGACGGGCGCCAGGCTGCTGCCCAGCCGCATCTGCACGACCCAGGGCTCCAACCGCGTTCATCTCATCAGCGCCCGCGACCTGTTCACTGCCAAGCGCATCTCGTCTCTGACGCCAGCCGTCAATGAGAATATCGAGGAACTGAGCCCTCAGAGGGGCGCGTATCCTCATATCCGCGTTATCGGTGAAATAGCAGGCTGCCGCCTCGGCGATGTCCTCATGCGCATTCGTTGCACCGTATTCACTTACCGGCCGCTCCTTGACTTTGAATGCGTAGTACACCCGCTTTCCTTCATGATTCCAGGTCCCCACCTCGCTCACGAAACCTGGCAATTCGCCGTTCAGCTGTTGACTAATACGTTCGGCCGCGCACTCGAGATCTTCCCCGTTCCTGAGAATAAACTCGCCAGGGAATCTTTCATGCAATCCCGCTACCGCCATCGCATGCCGAGGCCACCATTCCTGCAGGCTATCCAGATCACGCAGATAGTAGTAAATCGATCCTTCGAAATCCTCTGCGGGATCAGCCGATGGCCCGCGATAGCTGGGAGTGGGGGGTTCGACGAGGTCCCAAAAAGTCTTCTGGAAGTCCTGAAGGGCATAGTCAAGGACGCCATGGGCGATTTCATGGGTAGCAATCCACTCGGGCGAGGAATTCATCCCCAAGGGAGAGGAATTGTACAAATTTACCAGTTTGAAGTTTTTGTAATAAGTACCGCCGACATCCTCCGAAAGTCTGTTTTCGGAAATTGAATAATTTACCGCACCAACCGTCTTCACTTCCTGCTCGACCACGCTGCGACTGGAGGTTGCGCGCTCCTCTCCCAGAATCGGCGCATAATGCTGTAGCGCTTTACTCAATGCCCGAACGTTCCGTAGGGACCACTCTCGCGGCCGCACGTTGGCCAATATTTCATCAGGAGCACTTGAGTTTACCTGTTTAACGACTTCAACTCCGGCGTCGGAATCCAATCGAATCCCATACTTGGCGGAAATCTCTCGTACCAACGTGTTTTTATCGCGCTCTTGCACGTATTTCAGTCTGGCCTGCGCTGTGGAGAGTTGCGCCCTGGCCTTCCGCACCGACTCTTCCGAATGGAAGTAGGAGACGGCCAGTTGTCCAGCCGGGCCGTCGCTTCGGCTAAACGCCCGCAGCAGGCCAGTGCGTTTGCTGTTGGCATCCAGCAAAAAGCGCGTTGCTTCCGTGACGGCTGAATTCGCATGATCTTCTGTCGCAGTGTTCTCCACGCTGTCCGTGGGGTTCGCTTGCGGAAGCGAAGCACCGATGGTCACCTGCGCCCAGCGGTCCACCACCGCAGCTAGCAGCTTCTCGGCGCGTCGAAGCCCTCCACTCTGCACACTGTCGGCGGCAGCCGATCTGATGCCGTTGTCTTCCTCTTCCAACCATTGGTCGTGGATTTTCAGGGAGTTCGTCCACTGCTGCCGGGCCTCCTTGAGGGCTACTGCTACCTCATCAGCCTCGGCCCAGTCCTCGTCGGAGGCATCCACGAAATCCATATCCTGCAGCAAGGAACGGTCTTCGGCCACAGCCGCCCAGCGGTCCACCGCCGCAGCCAGCGCGACCTCGTCCTGCCGTACTCGCTCCTGCGCGTGCCGATACGACTCGCTGTCCACGCTGTAATGCCGCCCCAGCTCATCCCGGAACATCGTGCCAGCTCTCCATGCCAGCCAGGCATAGGTGAGTTGCTCCACCAGCACCCCAGCATCGTCGGCCGGCGCGTCATCGGGAGGTGCGCCGCCCGGCAGTCCCAGAGCTTTCCCGCGGTTGGCGATGCGGCCAGCGATCTCGTTGGCGATAGCCGGTTCGTCACGCTGGGCAAGGTAAGGCGGCAGCTCCTCGTAGGCCTGGGCTACTTGCTCGCGGCTTACAGTGTTGTGGCGGCGGCTGTCGGTGTTGGCCGGGTTGGGGAGCCAACCCAGGCCCACTAGCTGTTTTCTGACTGTGTGGTAAAGCGACTCCATGTCCCGGTCGCTCGTGTCGCGCGCGAGATGGTCCTGCCGAGCGAGCACGATGTCGGGACGCAGAGGCTGGTCGCGTTGTGCGGGTGCTGGCGGTGTCTCCACAGGCCCGGGAGGCACGGGGCCGTCGGGTGTGGAGGACATAGCGGCGGACGTGGCCCCGGTCGCCCCGGCCGGCTTAATCGTCAGGGAATCACCGGCAGAGACGGCAGACGTCGGATCCGTCGGGGAAACGGCAGACGGCCCAGGCGGGCCATGGAACTCGCCCCCGTCCTCACCCGACCGGTCACCGACGCGCGCGGTGCCAGTCGCGTCCGCCGCGTCAGGTTGGTCAGTGATGTCCGGTACCGGGTCGACACCAGTGGTCCCCAAAGCCCCGGGAACATTACCGACCCGGCTGCGAGTGGGCGGCTGTGGAGTCTGCGAGGAACCGCCCTCAGCCACGGCCGCGACCGGGCCGCCCCGCGAACCCACAGCCGAACCGCTACCCGGCCCCGGACCTGCACCAGTGCCGATGAGCGTGGCGCCCCCCGCCCCGGCCGTACCCGCACCGTTGCCTACCCCGGGTGCTGTGCCGGTGCCCGCGCCGGGTGCTGTGCTGCTGTGCGGCGCGGGGGCGGAGGAGACGGTGCTGATCCCACTGTCCGGACCCGTGCCGGCCGGGCCGAGCCCGGCTCCTCTCCCCGAAACTCCGGACCCGGTGTTGCCTTCGGTACGCACCCGTGCCGCGCGGGTGCCGGGTTCGGTGACCAGGCCGTGGACGCCGGGTGAGGTGTGGTCCGGCCCGCTGGTGGACTGGGTGCGGATGGTCAGCGGGCCCCGGTCGGGGGCGTGGTCGGGGGTGGGGGTGTCATGGCTAGTCGGCGGGAGATCGAGGTAGCGGCCGATCTGGTCGGCGTACCCGGCGGGGGTGCGGTGTTCGGGGTGTGCTGTGCCAAGGTCGATGGTCAGGTGCGGCCGGGTCCCGGGCCGGGCCGGCGCCACCGTGACATGGAGACGTTCACCGGTGGGCAGCAGGTACCGGGGCGTGTTGAAGGCCTGCTCCACACCGGCCGCCATACGGTCCCACTCCACCTGGCGTTCGACGTCCGTGACAGCCCCGGCGTGCAAGAAACCGACATCCACCGTCACATCGACCACCGGTTCACCGGCATAGGAGAAACGCCGCACATCGACACGCGAACCCGCCGCGCCGGGGACATCTGCCGGGACCGGAGCAGTCCACGCCTGCGAGCGCGACACCGGCGCGGCTTCCCGCGCCGCCTGCCACCCCGGCGACGCCGACAACGACTGCGGCACCCCCGAACCAGCAGACCCCGCCACCGGCCCGACGCCCTGCACACCCGCCCCGTCCACCGCCCCCACCACCCGCGGGAAACCGGCATCACGCGGCAGGCCGTCGGACCCAGCCCCGGCAGCATCCCCCACACCCCCCACACCCGCCGCACCCGCCGGCTCCAACCCGCCAGCACCATCAACCGTGCCAGCAGCGTCGACCGTGCCAGCAGCACCAGCGGCACCGGCGGTGCCAGCAGCACCGGCGGCATCGGTGGCATCGGTGGTGCCGCTGGTGCCGGTGGTGGGTGTCGCGTCGCCGGTGGCCGGGCGGCTGGACTGGTCCGTGCCTGGGCGGGTGTGCTGCGTGCCACCCGCGGTGCCGGCCGGCTGACCGCCACGCGAACCACCCTCCCCACCCGCCCCCGTACCCGCGCCGGTACCGGAAGAGGCTGCCGTACCCGCGCCCGCGCCGGTGCCGACAGGGGTCGCCGTGCCGGGGCCGGAAGCAGTCGGGGTGCCGGTGTGGGTTGCCAGGCCCGGCGAGGACGACGTGGACACCGACGGCCTGCCCGAACCCGAACCCGTGCCGGTGCCGGTGCCGGTGCCTGCCGTGGTGGTGCCTGTGCCTGTGCCGGTGGCTGCCGTGGTGGTGCCTGTGCCTGTGCCGGTGGCTGCCGTGGTGGTGCCTGTGCCTGTGCCGGTGGCTGCTGTGGTGGTGCCGTGGGGGACAGCCCCGGACTCGGCAGGGACCACCGCCGCGGGGGCATCCGCCCCCGCCGGAATCTCACTCGTACCGGTCGTCCCCGTGAACACCCCCCCACCACCAGTAATAGCCGGCAACGGCCCGACACCCGTACCCCCGAGGATTCCCCTGCCCTGCCCCGCACCCGACGCCCCCGCCCGACCACCCGCCGGGACAACACGATTGAGATCACCGAAACCGAACCGCGCAGCAAACTTGCTGCTCAGATCAGACGCCATGACGAACATGCCGCCCATCACAATGGAACTGACAACAGCCCCATGAAAAGTATCGAAACTGAAAGCCCACCTGCCGTAGAAAGCCCCGTTGACCACGACCTCGGTAGCCGACTCCGCAGTACCCTCCGAAAGGCCCTCGCCCACCAAGGACCCGCCGACCCGCACAATCCGCCCACCCAGCCCCGGCTCCGACCTCGGCCTCGGCCTCGGCGGCGTATCAACCTTCGACGTCACATCACGAGGAACATCCTTCACATGACCCGGGCCAGGCCCGCCCCCCGGACCGTCCCCATGCCAGCCGAAACGCTTCCCGATCTTCTTCATCACCGGACCGAGCGCGCCATGGAACATGCCGGTCAGCCCACCGAAAATGCCATCCTGAATGATCTGGCGCACATCGAACCCGCCGGGCCTGCGCCCCTGCGGCGCAAACAGAATCATCCCCAGACGCACGATGAACGTGGTGAACGCCTCGTCGAAAGCCTCCGACAGACTCGGCATCAAGTGGGCTTCCTTGGCGAGCCGTACCAGGATCTCAAAAATCGCGACCCGGCTCCGCGCCACGGCCGCTTCGCTCTCAGCAGCGGCCGACCCGCCCGTGAAGAACGCCACCACGGCGATAATCTGCAACTCGAGGAGCAGCCGAACCAATTCCGCGATAATCTGGGCCTTCGCCTCCAGAATCTGCGTGGAGATCTGCACCCGGCCGTCAGCGACCTCATCCAACTGCCGGGCAAGGTCCCGCAGATAGTTGACACCGCCGTCATCAATGAACAACCGCATACTCTGCACATACGGCCGGGCTGCCGCCGGCGGCAGCGAACGCCCCACCACGCCGACAGACTGCTCGATCAGGTCCGACAGCTCATGCAGACTCCTGGAGAGCTCCTGGAAAGGTATACGACTGCGATTTGCCTTCTCCTCGTCCGCCTCAGGCATACCCGTACCCAATACAATCCGGATAAGGATATCGAGCTGAGGCGAGACGCGGATACTACTCATCTAAACCATCAACGCTTTCCGCCGCGACGCTTGGCTTCCTCAATGGAATCCAACACATCATTCTGCGTACCACGAATATTCCTGAGACTGGCCGTAGTCCCATCCGTGACACCGATCAGAGCCTCAAAAAGCGCACCACCAGTCCTCACCACCAACTCCCGGTCCCGCTCCTCAATCGCCTTGAACTGCTTCGCCATATCGTCATCCTGCCCCGGCCAGCCAGCAGTCTCACGAATATCCTCATCGAACCTGCGCCGAAGCTCCCCCGCAATCCTGGCAATCTGTTCGATATACGCAGCCCCCCGCGCCAAATTCTCTGGCTGCGCAAAATACTCATCACCCACAGCAGATCACCCCTCCCCATCCTCATGAATCTCATCACGCAACCTGCGCGACGAAAATCGATCCCTCACAACCCCAGCCCCATCACCACCCGGCAACTCCGGCACAGCCTCACTCCCACAAGTAAGAGGCTCAAACCTCTCCATCACCCGACGAGGCATCGGCCCTGCGCCTCGAGCCCCATGCATCCCCACCCCCACAAAACGCCGGCAGCCTCACATCCAAAATACCAGCCACCCCCACCTTCCATATCCCAGCAAATACTGTCCCGCGTCAAGTCGGCGACTTGGGCATCGAGTTGCTGTTCCCGGCTGCTCGGGCCGGACCTCCCCGCCGCCAGCCCGGCCCGGCCGGACTCCAGGAACTGGCGCTTCCAGTTCCCGACCGACTGCTCGGACACCTTCGCCCGCCGCGCGGCCTCGGCAACGGTCATCTCACCGGCCAGGATCGACAGCACGATCCGGACCTTCTCCTCCGGCGGCACCGCCGGCGGTCTCACCATGATCGATCAGACTCCTTCACGAGACAGGACCCGCAAGAAACGAGCCCTGGCACAAAGTCTGACGCGCGACAATACACACACACTCAATAGCAACCGGAAGCTCCCCCACATGCCCAAGGCAGGGCTTCGGCGTAGTCGCGTGACGCCCGGTTCGTGACGATCTGCCAGCTCGGCGGTGCCCCGGAACGTGACAGGCACGGCTTCCAAGATCA
>NZ_JBIVNJ010000079.1:0-13759 GCF_044753585.1 Streptomyces sp. NPDC088354
ACGCCACCAGCACCGGCCCCGCACCGCCGTCCTCGGGCGCCTCCCACACCCGCGGCGTCGCCGTCATGTACAACCGCCGATCAGCAGGAATCCGCACGTTGTCGTGCACCGCAGCCCACGGCTTCGAACCACGACCACTCGTACGGTGCGCCTCGTCAACCACCACCAACGACCAGGGCAAAAGTCCCGCCGCATGCGCCCGCTGGAGCGTGCCCATGCCCACCGACGCGTACGTGGCGAACACCGTCACCGTCTCCAGCCCCCGCGTCCACGCCACCAGCTCGTCCACGTCCGTCGTACACGCAAACGGCGCCTCATCAGCCCGCAGCGAACAGATCCCGTAGAACGCCCCGGTGCGGCCGCCAGCCCGCCACGCGGCCGCCATCTGCACCAGCAGATCCAGCGTGGGCACCAGCACCAGGACACGGCCCGCCCGCAGCTTCCGAGCAGTCAGAACACCGATGAACGTCTTTCCCGAGCCGGTTGCCGCGATGACCTGCGCTCGCAGACCTTGCGCGGGCATTTCCTGTCCCGGGGCCAGTTCGAGGGCGCGCATGGTCGCGTCGGACGCCTCGACCTGATGCGGCAGCGGATCCATCGTCGCGTTTTCGGACCCGGTTTCCACTACCGTCACCATGGGTTGTCCAGCTCCCCGATCCCGGGACGTGTGGAGTCCCCGTGGGGGCCTAGGTTAATCGCCGGCCCGGGTCTGTTGTGCGGGTGCGATGGCTGGTCGGTCTCCTGGACTGGAGTCAGAGGGTGTTGGGCGCGGTGCTGTCGAAGGAAGCGATCGCCGACGTCCTGGACGTGCCGCTGTCCGGTGCGCACTTCTACCGGTCCGCGCACGTCACGGTCGTCGCCACTATCGTCACCCTTTACCTGCGCGGCGATGCGGCCCGATCCGATCACGGTGGCAGCCGAGCTCACCAAGAACGGCGAGCTCACCCGGGCGGGCGGCCAGCCGTATCTGCACGACCTGGTGCAGGCCACCCCCTCGGTCGCCAACGCCGAGCACTACGCGCACATCGTCCGCGAGCGCGCCGCGCTGCGGGACCTGATCACCACGAACCTGACCGCGACCAACCAGGCGATGCGCGGCGAGGGCACCGCCAGCGAGATCATCGCTTTCCAGCAGCAGGCCCTCCAGGCCGTCTACGACGGCGGCGACGACGACGGCATGGACCTGCTCGGCCCGGCGCTCGATCTGTTCCACGACGACTACGACCGTCGCGCGGCCAGCGGCGGCGCGCTCAGCGGGGTCTCCACCGGCTTTATGGACCTGGACTCCCTCACCAACGGGCTCCAGCCCGGGCAGCTCGTCGTCGTGGCCGGCCGCCCCGCTATGGGCAAGTCCACCCTGGCCATGGACTTCATCCGCGCCTGCTCCCTGGACAACCGGCAGCCGTCGGTGTTCTTCAGCCTGGAGATGGGCCGCCTGGAAATCACCCAGCGCCTGCTGGCCGCGCAGGCCAAGGTGCCGCTGCACCACATCCGCAACGCCACCCTGCCTGACGAGCTGCGCCAGAAGGTCAACCTGTGCTCCGCCGACCTGGTCGACGCCCCACTGTGGATTGACGACTCTGCGGGCCTGAACCTGCTGACCATCACCGCCAAGGCCCGCAAGCTGCGCGAGAAGGGCGACCTGAAGCTCGCCGTGGTCGACTACCTGCAGCTGGTGCAGTCCGGCGCGGCCCGCCGCCCGGACAGCCGGCAGCAGGAGGTCTCCGAGATCTCCCGGAATCTGAAACTGCTGGCCAAGGAACTTCAGATCCCGATCGTGGCGCTGTCCCAGCTCAACCGCGGACCCGAGCAGCGCGCCGACAGGACCCCGGCCATCTCCGACCTGAGGGAGTCGGGTTCCATCGAGCAGGACGCCGACATCGTGATCCTGCTGCACCGCGAGGACGCCTACGACAAGACCTCGCCCCGCGCCGGCGAAGCCGACCTGATCGTGGCCAAGCACCGCAACGGCCCCACCGCCATCATCACCACGGCCTTCCAGGGCCACTACAGCCGGTTCGTGGACATGGCCACCGGCTACTAACCCCGCCCAGGAAGCCCCAGGCGGCCCGCTGGCAGTCGATCGCCGATCGGTCGTCCTGGCTCAAGATCGGCCGCCAGCGGCCTACGCAGACGATCACCACGACTACCCGGAAGGAGCCCCGACAGTGGGAATGTTCGAGGACAGCCTCGACAAGGCGTTGCAGGGCGCGTTCACTCGCCCGATCCCGAAGTCCGCGCAGGCGCAGGTGCGTTACCTGGTCAAGCAGCTCAAGGGCACCCGTGCGGCAGCCGAGTTGCTCGGGGTCTCGCAGCGGACAGTGGAGCGGTACGTCAAGGGCCAGCTCAAGCGGCCCCGTGCCGACCTCGCCGCCCGGCTGGAACGCGAGGTGAAGCAGCAGTGGCAGCCGCAGGTCCGGGCGAAAGCGAAGCAGGCCGCGGCGACCACCGGCGGCGTCGTCATCGACACCCGGGCCCGCTTCGGCTTCACCGCCGCCCCCGGATCCACCGACGACGCCCGCCTGCGCCTGATCACCCAGGCCCTCCCGCCGGCCTACGCGGCCCGCCTCTTCGACGCACAGGACGCCGGCGCGAACGAACAGCAGCTGCGTGCGATCGCAGCCGAGGGCCTGCAGGAGATCTACTTCCGCGACCGCGGCCGACGCGCGGCGGGCCTGCAGGTCGAGTTCACCGACATCGACTACATCGACATCGAGCTGTAACTGCCGGGCAGGCGCGGGCGATGGTGGTTGCCATTAACGAGAGGCAGTACATATGTTCTATTAATTGAGTTCGGGCGCGACACGATGGGACCGGTGGTTGGATGTAGGTGTCCGGCGGTGGCGCGTGTCGTTGGTCAGTCAGCAGACCGCGGACGTGATGACGGGCGGCCGCGGCATATGGAGGGGTGCCCGGTGAGTGACCGCAGCACGATCGAGTGGACCGAGGCGACGTGGAATCCCACGACGGGATGCGACCGCGTGTCGGCCGGCTGCGACAACTGCTACGCGCTGGCGTTGGCGAAGCGGCTGAAGGCGATGGGGGCGGCGAAGTACCAGAACGACGGCGACCCGCGGACGTCCGGCCCGGGCTTCGACGTGACCATCCACTCCGACGCCCTGGACATCCCGTACGGCTGGAAGAGCCCGCGGACGGTGTTCGTGAACTCCATGTCGGACCTCTTCCACGCCCGGGTGCCGCTGGACTTCGTCCGGCAGGTCTTCCAGGTCATGGCGGATACTCCGCAGCACACCTACCAGGTGCTGACCAAGCGGGCGCGGCGCCTGCGGCAGGTCGCGCCGAAGCTGGACTGGCCGGACAACGTCTGGATGGGCGTGTCGGTGGAGTCCGAGGCGGAACTGGCCCGCGTGGACGACCTGCGACTGGTGCCGGCCGCGGTGCGGTTCCTGTCCTGCGAGCCACTGCTGGGCCCGCTGGAGGGACTGGACCTGGAGGGCATCGACTGGGTCATCGCCGGCGGCGAGTCCGGACCGCGCCACCGCCCGCTGGACGAAGCCTGGGTGACCGGGATCCGCGACGCCTGCCAGAAAGCCCAGGTGGCGTTCTTCTTCAAGCAGTGGGGCGGCCGCACTCCGAAGGCCGGCGGCCGGAAGCTGGAAGGCCGCACCTGGGACGAGATGCCCCAGCGCATCCTGGCACGATGACGCTCCGGCAGTCGGCCTCCAGGCGCGGCCACCCCGGCCGCGCCTGGAGGGCTCCGGTCAGGCTGGTGCTGCCGGGTGCACGACCAACTCGCGGATTTTCTTCTCGCCCACCCCGGTGGTGGGGGTCCGGCCCTCCTTGTGCAGGTGCTTGACGGCCTTACGAGCGGCCGGGTCGGTGACCTGACCGTAGTAGGTGCCGAAGAGCTCCAGCGTGTAGTCGACTAGCTTCACTGGACGCCGGGCCTGCTGCAGGACCGCGTCGAGATTCGCGGCCATTACCGGCACCGCGGCCTTCTCCAGCTCGGCAGGGTTCGGGCGCAGCACCTCAACGCTGGAGAACAAGGTGTCCGGGTTGTCCTCGCCGTCCTGCAACTCCAGTGTCTTCCACCACGCGTCCCGGGCCCGGGCCAGGGCATCACCGAACACCCACAGCCCGTACGGGCTCCGCGTGGCGAAGACCAGGTGATACACCGGCTTGCGGTGCGGGGCCTTGGTGACCGGGACCGACTGCACGAACATGCCCGTCTGCTTAGCCAGACGGCGGGCGTACTCTGCCGCCACAGCCTCGGTCGCATGATCCTTGTCTACGGTGGGATCGGAGAAGTACTCACGCCACCAACGCCCGCCACATACCGCGTCGAACCGCTCCAAGCTCTTCTCGTTGCCCTTCGGCGACTTCACATGGCCGCCCAGCCGCCACACCGCCATCATGCTGAAGTTCATCAGCAGCTCCGTGGCTGGCCACCCCTTCGGTCGGCGTTGCGCCAGCACCTCCACCAGCCGTTCCATGGGCAGACATAGCCCACACGGGTCCAGAAACAGGAACAGGGGCAGCCCCTGGGCCTGGCGCACCACATCATCCAAGACGTCGTCGACCTCGCCACGGTGCGCTTTGGCGCTGACGCCCTGTGCCTGATAGCTGTTGACCACCGACTCCAGCCGCTGGAACGACTTGGGTGCTTGCTCGACAAAGAAGCAGGAGAGGTCCAGGTTCCTCGACCGGTGATGCGCGGCCACTTGCAGCGCGATCTCCGCCGACCCCGGCTCGCCGTTCTCGTAGCGGCCCTCGCCCGCGTAGCCATCCAGGTAGACCACGCGGCGGTTCTGAGACTGTGAGCCGGTCATTCCGCCGAACGGAGGAATGTAATGGCGCAGCAGCTCGTGCTTGAACACACTCGGCAGGGCCTTGCCCTGCCAGTAGTCCCCACTTGTTCCCGTTGACACGATCCCCCAGGATGTGATCCATCAACAACTCCCGCACTGATGCTGAACCACCCGAAAAGACTCGACAAGAGCGCGAAGCGTTCCCAGGTGAAGTCTCTGCAGAATTGAGAAGAATGTTCTAAGGCGTCCCTCTTCTGTGGACTGTCTGGGACGACTTCTCCGGGCCTGAGCCGTGCACGGGTGCTCGGCCGCCTACCAGATTGCGGATCCCCTTGCCGATGCTCGCAACAGCTCGGCCCCGGCAGCCCTTTGGACGATGATCCAGAGATAGGGTGGGCGTCTTCCCGCTGAACCTGCTCGGAGGTGCCGTCGCCGTGGCTGACAGCTTTGTTCACCTGCACAATCACACCGAGTACTCGATGCTCGATGGTGCGCAGAAGCTCAAGCCGATGTTCGCTGAGGTGGCCCGTCAGGGCATGCCGGCCATCGCGATGTCGGATCACGGCAACATGTTCGGGGCGTACGAGTTCCACCAGGTGTCCAAGGGCTTCGACGGCGTGAAGCCGATCGTCGGCATCGAGGCCTACGTGGCGCCGTCGTCCCGGCACAACCGCAAGCAGGAGTTCTGGGGGCCGGGCGGCCGGCGGGCGATGTCCGATGACGGTGAGGGCTCCAAGGACGTCAGCGGCGGTGGCCGCTTCACCCACATGACGATGTGGGCGGAGAACGTCGAGGGCCTGCGAAACCTGTTCTATCTGTCGACCGAGGCCTCCTACACGGGCCAGTTCCCCTCCGGCAAGCCGCGCATGGACATGGAGCTGATCTCCCAGCACGCTTCCGGCATCATCGCCACGACCGGCTGCCCGTCGGGCGCGATCCAGACCAGGCTGCGGCTGAACCAGTACGAGGAAGCCCGCCAGGTCGCCGCCTCCTACCAGGACATCTTCGGGAAAGAGAACTACTTCCTGGAGCTCATGGACCACGGGCTGTCCATCGAGAAGGAGGTCCGCGACGGGCTGCTGCGCCTGGCCAAGGAGCTGAACATCCCGCTCCTGGCGACGAATGACGCGCACTACGTCCTGGAGGACCAGGCCGACTCCCACGACAACCTGCTGTGCATCGGCGTCGGCAAGAACAAGGACGACCCGAACCGGTTCAAGTTCCAGGGCTCTGGCTATTACCTCAAGACAGCCGAGCAGATGCGCGAGCTGTTTGCCGAGCTGCCCTCGGCTTGCGACAACACGCTTCTGATCGCCGAGCGGATCGGCTCCTACGACGAGGTCTTCGACTACGTCGACGAGATGCCGCAGTTCCCGGACGTCCCGGACGGGGAGAGCCAGGAGTCCTGGCTGCGCAGGGAGGTCGTCAAGGGCCTGGCGATGCGTTACGGCGACCCGATCCCGGACCACGTCATGGAGCGGTTCGAGACGGAGATGTCTGTCATCGGCCCCATGGGCTTCTCCTCGTACTTCCTCGTGGTCGCCGACATCTGCAAGTACGCCCGCGACAACAAGATCCCTGTCGGCCCGGGCCGTGGATCGGCGACCGGCTCGATCGTCGCCTACGCCACCCGCATCACCGAGCTGTGCCCCCTGGAACACGGGCTGCTGTTCGAACGCTTCCTGAACCCCGAGCGCATCAACCCGCCGGATGTCGACCTCGACTTCGACGACCGCCAGCGCGACCAGATGGTCCGCTACGTCACCGACAAGTACGGTGACGAGTACACGGCCATGGTGAACACGTTCGGCAAGATCAAGGCCAAGAACGCGATCAAGGACAGCTCCCGCATCCTGGGCTACCCCTACGCCCACGGCGAGCGGATCACCAAGGCCCTGCCACCGGACGTCATGGGCAAGAGCATCCCCATCTCCGGCATCTTCGACCCGGAACACCCCCGCTACGGCGAGGCCGGCGAAGTCCGCCAGATGTACGAGAACGAACCCGACGTCAAGAAGGTCATCGACACCGCCAAGGGCGTCGAGGGCCTCACCCGCGGCACCGGCGTCCACGCGGCCGCGGTCATCTTGTCCAAGACCCGCCTCACCGACCGCATCCCGCTGCACATGCGCGCCGCCGACGGCGTGAAGATCACCGGATTCGACTACCCCTCGTGCGAATCCATGGGCCTGATCAAGATGGACTTCCTCGGCCTGAGGAACCTCGGCGTCATCGACCAGGCCATCCAAAACGTCCGGGAAAACCGCGGCGTGGACCTGTCCACGGAGAACATGCCCCTGGACGACGAGAAGACCTACCAGCTGCTCGCCCGCGGTGACACCTTCGGCGTCTTCCAGCTCGACGGCGGCGGCATGCGCACCCTGCTCAAACTCATGGAACCCACCCGGTTCGAAGACATCGCCGCAGCCCTCGCCCTCTACCGGCCCGGCCCCATGGCCGCCAACGCCCACACCAACTACGCCCACCGCAAAACCGGCCGACAGGCCATCGAGCCCATCCACCCCGAGCTGAAAGAAGCCCTCGAGCCGATCCTCGGCACGACCTTCCACCTGCTGGTCTACCAAGAGCAGATCATGGCCATCGCCCGCCAGCTCGCCAGCTACACCCTGGGCGGCGCCGACCTGCTGCGCCGCGCCATGGGCAAGAAGAAGCCCGAGGTCCTGGCAGCCGAGTGGGAGAAATTCCACGGAGGCATGAAGGGCAACGGCTACTCCGAGCCGGCCATCAAGGCGCTGTGGGACGTCATGCTGCCCTTCTCCGGCTACGCCTTCAACAAGTCCCACACCGCCGGCTACGGCCTAGTCTCGTACTGGACCGCCTACCTCAAGGCCAACTACCCGGCCGAGTACATGGCCGCTCTGCTCACCTCCGTCGGAGACGACAAGGACAAGGCAGCCGTCTACCTCGCCGACGCGAGGAAGAACAGCGTGCGCGTCCTCCCCCCTGACGTGAACGAGTCCGTGGCAGAGTTCACCGCCGTCGGCGAAGACGTCCGCTTCGGCCTCAAATCCGTGCGCAACGTCGGCGACGGCGTGATCGAGGCACTCATCTCCGCCCGGAAAACCAAGGGCAAATTCGCCTCCTTCCCCGACTTCCTCGACAAGGCCGACATTGCCGCGCTCAACAAGCGGGCCGTGGAATCCCTGATCAAGGCAGGCGCCTTCGACTCCCTCGGCCACACCCGCAAGGGCCTGACCGGAGCACACGAAGACGCCATCGACGCCATCATCCCCGTCAAAAAGGCCGCCGCCTTCGGCCAGGACGACCTCTTCGCCAACCTCGTGGGAGCCGACGACGACACGCCGGCTTTCGGCCTGGACTTCCCCATCGGCGAAGACGAGTGGCCCCGCAAGCAGCTCCTCGCCACCGAACGCGAGATGCTCGGCCTCTACGTCTCAGCCCACCCCCTGGATGGGGCCGAACACATCCTCAGCGCCAACCGGGACACCTCCATTGCCGAGCTCATCGGCTCAGGTCGCACCCAAGGCGACGTGAAGCTGTCCGGCCTGATCACCGGCGTCACCCGCAAGATGACCAAGCAGGGCAACCAATGGGCCATCATCAACCTGGCCGACCGGGACGGAACCCTCGAGGTCCTCTTCTTCCCCGCCGTCTACCAGCTGGTTCAGCACGCCCTGATCGAAGACAGCGTTGTCACGGTGAAGGGCAAGGTCGAAGACCGCGACGGCACCATCAACATCTTCGGCAGAGAACTGCAAACCCTGGACGTCTCCTCAGCCGAACACGGCGGTAGGCCCCCCGTCCAGCTTCAGCTGCCGCACTACAAGGTCAGCGTCCCGGCCATGTTCGAGCTCAAGCGCATCTTCTCCGCACACCCCGGAGACTCCCCAGTGCACCTGCGCGTCAACAGGCCAGATGGGACCACCGTTTACGCCGTGCCGACACAGGTGAACGCCGACTCCATCGCCTCCGACATCAAGGGCACCTTCGGCCCCGACGCCTGGCTAGGCGTCGCGTGACCTCTTCCGACGCGGAGATCTCGCTACGTCTCGCCGACACACCACCATGCCCGCGCTGCGCCGGCGAGACGCTGCTCCAGGCGTGCTTCCCGCACGCCTGGATGAACGCCCGCGGCAAAGAGGTCCGGGGCTTACGGGAAGCCGTACTGTGCCCCGGATGCGACCGGGGGGAACCGGCAGCTGACGAGCTCATGGCGCTGTTTCTCGTGGACGGACAGCTCGACTTACATAACGCGCCGACGTTCGCCGAACTGGCCCACGCCTGGGCCGCGTCCAAGCGTCTGCAGACAGCCAGCATCGAGGCCATCGCCCAGGAGGAAGAGCTCTGGCGCCAAGGCGACCTCTAGCTGCACGTCGTCCTCCGCCAGCCGTTGGACACGCTTGTCAGCGCTTCTCCTCCGAACCAGGGCGGTTGCAAGTTCCGGGATCGCGCAGATCGTCCGTGGCCGACGGGAGTTGACGCGGCAACAGCACAGGCACGAGACCGGTGATCATCAGGGTGTCTACGCCAGCTGATCACATCCAGGTCCCGTGCCTGCCGCTCCATCCTTCCTGATGCCTGCCGTCCTGGCGAAACTGGGCACCCTCCACGAGCACGACGCTGGCCGCCTGCGCGCCCACCTCCGGCGCGTGCCCGACCCGCGTTCGCGTCGCGGCCGGTGGTATCCCCTGGTCGGCCTGCTGCTGATCTGCGCCTGCGCGGTCGTTTCCGGCGCCCGGACCATCACCGAGATCACCGAATGGGGACAGCGCGCCACCACCACGGTGCTGGAACAGTTCGGCATCCGCCGCCACCTGCCCGGACGTCGACGCGCCCCGTCCCATGCCACCCTCACCCGGCTCCTGGCCGCCATCGACGGCGATGCCCTGGACGCCGCGATCGGCGCCTACCTGGCCGAACGCGACCACACCGACGTCGCAGGCGGCTCGGCGCCGCGGCCGGCGATCGCGGTGGACGGCAAGGCGCTGACCGGCTCCGCGCACCGTCAGCAGCGCCACCGGCACCTGCTGTCCGCCGTCACCCACGCCCCCACCATCACCCTGGCCCAGCGGGAGGTAGGAGCCAAGACCAACGAAACGGCCGCCTTCCGCCCCCTGCCGGAACCACTCGATCTGACCGGCACCGTGGTCACCTTCGACGCCCTGCACAGTGCCAAGGACCAGGTGCGCTGGCTGGTGCAGGAGAAGAATGCCCGCTACATCGCAGTGATCAAGGGGAACCAGCCGGTCGCATCGGCCCAGGTCAAAGGCCTTCCATGGCAACAGGTTCCCGTGGCGCACACCGTCTCGGGGGCCGGGCACGGGCGGCGGGAGTCCCGCTCGGTCAAGACCATGGCCATCGCTGAGAACCTGGGCGGGATCGCCTTCCCTGAAGCACGGCTGGCCTTGCGCATCCACCGGCGCCGCCAGGAGTGCGGCAAGCGGCAGACCCGCGAGACGATCTACGCCGTCACCAGCCTCGATACCCACCAGGCCAGCCCCGCTGACCTGGGCGGATACGTCCGCGGGCACTGGGCGATCGAAAACTCCAGCCACCACATCAGAGACGTGGTGTTCGCCGAGGACGCCTCCACCGTCCACACCGGCAGCGCGCCACGGGCGATGGCCGCTCTGCGGAACCTGGCCATCGGCAGACTGCGACTGCTCGGAGCGGACAACATCGCCAAGACCACCCGAGCGATCCGGGACGCACCTGAACACGCCCTCTGGATCTGGGGCATCACCGACAGCCCACTCCTACCCGGAACTTGAAACCGCCCTGCGGTAGGTGCGGCTCAGGCCATCACCGATCGGTGGCCACATCGAACCGCGCGAGCTTCTCGCACACGAGCATGACATGACGGCGCTTATTCACCCATGGAGACACCATCTCGGCGTCTTGGTAAGTGAGCTCGGCAGCTTCAGGCCCTATTTCTATAGCCAGCGCGTCCCGTTGCTCACGCCACAGCGTGAACAGTCGCTCGGTTCGGTCGAATACTCCACTCTGCTCGATTTTCTTCGTGAGCGTTAGGCCGGCGGCACGAACGAGAGGTGTCCAGTCAGCGACGCCTTTTGGTTTTTCGGGATTCCAGTCGAGTACTTCCGTGACGGTGATGACGGCACGTCCTCCGGGGGCGAGGATCCGAGAGACCTCTCCGAGCACCGCCGTGCGGGATTCCGCAAATGGCATCGAGTCAACCATGATGACGCCGTGAGCGGACTCCGACGGAAGACCTGTTGCGTCGAGAAAACCGAGACGGAAAGTTGACCGCTCAGCTATATTGAACGACTTCGCTGTTTCGGCCGCCTGTTCTACGGCGACTTTACTATGGTCGATCCCGATCAACTCACAGTTCAACGCCCGCGCCATCCAGCACCCAGGGCCACCTTGACCGCATCCGATGTCGACCAGGATGGATCCTGGGTTCAAGCGTAGTTCAGCGACCATATCCCCCAGCGTGCGCCAGGTGCAGTCGCTCAGCGGTGCGGCCTCCCGGGGAAATTCTCCCCGATAGGCCTCCTCAAAGGTGCGGAGCCATAGCTGACTTCCCCATATACCCCGAAATCTGACGTCAAATTCCTCGGGCGGTGGCTTTGCCATACTGAATCATCCTTTTAAAATTCGATCAGGCGGGAATTCGGTTCGGTTCCTAGCCATCTTTCGAAAACTCATGAAGGCTGCTCAAAGAACTAATTTTCCATACTGGACTCCTCATGAGCCAGCCAGGCGTCAAGAGAAAACCGATGGCTATGAGCCACAGAGCCGACCTGCAGCCAATCAACGTTCCGGCCGTCCCGCCGAGGATCGATCCTATCGGTCGACTTCCCCAGGTGAATACCCGTGTGGAAGCACGGGTGCGAGCCCGCAGCCAAGGTGGACAGGCGATCTGCTTGAAACTACTGGTTACCACGTTGGACAAGACCGTTCCTAGCCCCAGGCCAAAAGCTCCGACGGCATAGAGGAGCGACCAAATTCCACTACCGGCCAACGGAACCAGCACGCCGCTCCCCGCTCCGACCAGCAACCCCCAGCGCAGGACCGTTCCATCGCCGAATGCGGAACACAGCCTGGGTGCCACTATGCCACCCACGACTCCAGCAATCCCCGGGACTGCAAGGAACAATCCTGCTTCCTGACTAGCCACGTGTAGAATACGCACGATGAAGATCAAGGAAAGAGCTTGCTGCGCAGCCATCAAAATATTGAAGCTCGCAGCCTCTATCGTGAGCGACCGAAGCGATGGATTTTCGAAGATGAATCTCATGCCCTCCTTGATATCGGAACTCAGGTTTTTGCGAGGTCGAGGATTTCTCGCTTCTTCGGTCAGATCTTCTCCCGACAGCAGAAGCGCTGAAAGTAGGAAGCTGAGAGCATCGAGGACGAGAGCTACCGGCGCAGTCACCAGCTCGGCTAGATAGCCACCGATGGATCTTCCGAACAGGCCAGCTGCGGTGTCTGTGGCCGTCGTTCGACCATTCGCCAGATTGAGTTGATCCTTGGGTACGACAGCAGGAATTCGGGTTCCGTAGGCGACTTCGAAGAACACGGTCAGAGTTCCCGAGACTCCACAGACTACGAACATCTGGACCGCACCAAGAAAATGGAGGGCGGCGGCAACGGGAATAGAAAGGAGGAGAGCAGCCCTCCCGATGTCTCCAATAACCATGACTGGGCGCTTTGGCAAACGTTCGACAATGGCACCGGCATGCAGGCCGAGCAAAAGCCAGGGGAGATCGGAGACCGACGCGAGAAGCCCCACCTCTAGGGTCGAGAAATGCAGATAGACGACCGCCACCAGGGGAAGGGCCACGATGGTGACCGCACTCCCGAGTTCGCTGATTGTTCCACTGCACCAAAGTCGGACAAAAGCCCTGTTTTTCGCAAGGATCCTGATGTCGTTTGACATTTTTGGAAGACTAGGGCACGCGGTGGCGCGGATGCAATACGAAGTTCAGGTGGGCCGACGACGACCAGAAGCATGAGGCATGAATCCTCCTCTCGTCGTCTCCGGCTGATGACGTGAAAGCCGAGGTTGAAGCTGGAAGTCCAAGCTCCAATTAAACTAAAAAGTCCTGCTCAATGTGTGGTTGCGGCAAATGGTTGAGGCACTCTTTACTGACTTCGGCTTGTCAGGGTGACGCTGGATCGTTGAGGGTCAGGCCGGTGCCTGCGGGCCGCTTGAAGCAAGTGCGTCCCGCACCGGCCACCCCTGCCCGCGCCGCCGCTGACATCAGCGCGAGTTGCATCGTTCGCGCCGCCTGTCGCCGAAGGGGGGTCTGTACGGTCTTCGGTGTAACTCCCGATCAAGGAAGAACACCTGATGAGCGACGTGACTGCCTCTGCCGAGGCGGTTTAAGAGGTCCGGCCGGTCGAGCTGTCGGCGGACGTACTGGACGACCAGTTGATCGGGCAGTTGGTCGACCGGGCCCGCGCGAGCGGGCTGCAGTTGACCGGCGAGGGCGGGCTCTTGCAGCAGCTGACCAAGCGGGTGCTGGAGTCCGCCCTCGAGGGCGAGATCACCGATCACCTCGGCTACGACAAGCACGACCCGGCCGGCGCCGGCAGCGGGAACTCCCGCAACGGCGTCCGTGCCAAGACCGTGCTGACCGACGTCGGCCCGGTCGAGATCGCAGTGCCTCGGGACCGAGAGGGCAGCTTCGAACCGCAGATCGTCAAGAAACGCCAGCGGCGGCTGACCGGCGTCGACGAGATGGTCCTGTCCCTGTCCGCTCGCGGTCTGACCCACGGGGACATCTCCGCCCACCTGGCCGAGGTCTACGGCGCCAGCGTGTCGAAGACGACGATCTCGACCATCACCGACAAGGTTATGGACGGCATGGCCGAATGGCAGAACCGTCCCCTGGACCGCGTCTACCCGGTGATCTTCATCGACTGTGTCCACGTGAAGGTCCGGGTTCTGTCGACGATCTTGTGGTCCAGATCGGGTGAGGGCTCATCGTGCGAGTAGGACTCGTTTGCGAAGAAGGTCGAGGCCGGCTCGGCCGAAC
>NZ_JBIVNJ010000080.1:0-13176 GCF_044753585.1 Streptomyces sp. NPDC088354
ACGTGGTGGTCACCGTCGTCCTCACCCTGGTCCTGCGGGCCGTCAAGGCGCCCGAGGGCCTGGACGAGACGGCCGTGAAGGACTACACCGCCGACGCCGGCGACCCCGGCGTGCAGCGGGATCTGCCGGGGGACCAGCCCGACCTGCCGGTCACCGCCGGCCACTGACGGGCAAGCAGCCGGAACTGCTCACTGCGTGAGACCGTATCCGCGCATCGATCGTTGCGGCGCGCGTAGCCGGTTAAACACCTGGTCATCCGTTCGGAGTGGCGCTCGGCTGGGGCATCCCCAGCCGAGCGGTTCGCACTGTCTGGCCTCATAAGACCGGCTCCTACGTGGTGAGGCGGTCGTTGGGCTGTTCATGGGGGCGGGGTACGTGGAGTGGAAATGTTCCGGACGGACTGTGGGAGCTCGCGGAGCCGCTGATCCGGCCGTCGAGGGTGCGGCCGCACGGCGGGGCACGCAGGACACGCCTGATGAGACTCTGTGATCCCGGAGTAGCTCGCCAGGCGCCGTAAACGCGCGGCGCAGGTTGCCCACGCGGGACATGGCCATCGCACTGCCGTTTCTGGTTCGCCCTCTGTGCTCAACTTCAGTGACTTCCTCTCGTCGGCGCGGATGAATGTTTCGACCTGTTGGTTCTCGCGCACCCCCCTTATTCGGACCTGCCGAGCGGCGGGATATTCCGCGTCATCCGTTCGGTGGCGGGCGACAGGCCCTGAAATGCCGCTGCTTGACATGCGACAGTCGATGGCGAGCTGTCACCGGACTCTGATCCACCAGGGGGTTGGCGACATGCTTCAGCACACCGAATCGATGAGTGAAATTGAATTTAAGCGTCACGGTTTCACCGGGTCTGACACTCACATACTTTTTTCCTGTGGTGTCACACGCGAGCGTGTAAACAGCCCCGCCGATCGTGCCGTACTGCCCTGCTCGGTATCCTCGCGTCTGTTGGGATATTAGGTTGTCCGTGGAGGTGGCCATGCTAGAGGTTCTCGGACTGGACCAGCTTGCCGAGGCGCTTTACCTCATATTGGTAGACAACCCGCCTCTCTCCTTGCGGGAACTGTGTCGACGTACTGACCGCGGGTCCGACGAGGTCCTCGTTGCTCTGGCGAAGCTCGAAGATGGCGGTCTCATATCGCGTGTGCCGGGCCCGTCTGCCTCTTTCACTGCACTGTCACCCGACCATGCCATGGAGGCCCTTTTACTCGCCCGCGAACGCGATATTCGCCGGGTGCGGGCGATGACCGAGCAGCTGACCGCACGTCACCGCGAAGCCCGCCGCAGTCGCGAATCCGCCGAACTGATCCAGGTCGTCACCGGCTGTGAGAACGTCGCACGCTTCGGGCAGCAGCTTTTCGCCCGTGCCCAGCGGGAAATTCGAGGTATCGACGCGCCTCCGTACGCGCGGTCCAGCGACGGGGAACTCGTCGACTCCGTCGCCGCTGTCACTCAGCGTGGCCTGCGTAGCCGCTTCATCCGCGCGCGCGACACGCTTGCCCTGCCTGAAGCAGCCAAGCGGATGGAGTTCGACGTAGCTGCGGGCGAGGAGGTCAGAATCCTCCCGACGGTGCCGATGAAAATGGTCATCGCTGACGATCAAGCCGCACTCATCCCGCTCCAGACGAACCCAAAGGTGATGGACGCGTGCATTCTCGTCCATCCCTCCGCGCTGCTCGACGCGCTGAGCGCCCTCTTCGAGTCGCTGTGGAACGAGGGCCAGCCGTACTTGTCTTGGGGCGAGAGAACGGACGACCTCATGAGTGACGAGGAGAGACGCATCATCTCCTTGTTGGCAGCGGGTTTTTCCGACGAAGCTATCGCGCGCCAGCTGGACCTCGGGTACCGAACCGTGCAGCGCCGTGTCCAAGCTCTGCTTGGCCAGCTTGGAGCTGTGAGCAGGTTCCAGGCCGGGGTGCTCGCCGCCAACCGTGGGTGGTGGCAACCGAGTTCCGAAGGCGAAGGCGTGGGTGTGCCCGTGGATGCCGGGCCGACGCATTGACCGACTCGCGGAGCCCGAATCTTCACCATCGACAGAGGGCCGGCCCCCTCGGGACGCTGTTGGTTTATTCGGCCCCTGCTTGTGCCCCGTCGAGCGTCAGCTCGACGGGGCACAGTGCTGCGAAGTGGCTGGTGCGGGTGCGGGCTCGGGGTGCGCCGGTGAGGTGCGCGTCGATGCGGGCGAGGTTGATCGCGGCGCCGGTGAGCTGGTGTTGGAGGCTGGTCTTTGTCAGGCCCCGGTAGCGGGATCTGCGCAGTCCGCAGCGTCCGACGGCTTGAGAGATGGTGCCTTCGACGCCGGCCCGGATCTTGTAGCGCTCCTTCCATGCATCGGTCTGCTGTTCAGCGCGGATGTGCCGGATGGCGTCGTGCTGCGCCTGCTGTTGCCGCAGCATGAGTTCTCGGCGGCGGCCGGTGGCCGAGCTGACGCATGAGCGCAGGTGGGGGCAGGGGCCGCAGCGGCTGGCGGGGAACCTGACGCGGATGACGGGCAGGCCCTTGGAATCGTTGCGGGGATACCAGTCCGTGGCGGTGGCACCGCCTGGGCAGGTCACCTGCCGGTGTTCCCAGTCGACGGTGAACGCGTCCAGCCCGAAAGCGCCCTTGGCCTGGGCCGAAGTGTTTGCGACCAGTGGCCCGTGCAGTTCGACACCATGCCGGTCGGGGGCGGCAAGGACATGGGTGGCGGTCGGATATCCGGCATCCACCCAGTGCTCGGCGGGCAGGCAGTCGCGGGCGGCGAGGGAGGTGTGGATCTCCTCGTTCATCGCGTTGTCCGCGACAGTCGCCACCGTGGTGGCCACGTTGGTGACCAGGTTCGGAACGTCCGTCTCGCCGCAGGTCTCGGTGAGGTGGACTTTGTATCCGTCCCACATGGTGTCTCGTTTGACGCCGACACGGGCCTCCGGGTCATAGGGGCTGACCAGGCGCGTCGCGCCCGGCGGCCGGTCTTTTGGGCCCCGCCGCGTCACCTCGCCGTCCACCCGGTGGAAGTGCTGGACCCAGACCTGACGCAGGACCTCCACCTCGTCCAGCGAACGGAGTGCCGCGGGGGCGCTGGCGCCGAAGACGGCTTCCAGCAGGCGTGTCCCGTCCCGGCCGATCCGCAGCCCCACCTCGTCCCGCTTCGCACGGGATTTGGGGAACCGGGAGTCCTCGGCCCTGGTGGCGTAGTGGCGGAACCAGTCCGACTCCGCGATCTCGGACAGCCACTCCGGAGCGGCCTGCGCGAGCGCGTTCAGCGCGGCACGCAGCGTCTCAACAACCTGCTCCAGCCAGCACAGCTCACGCGCCGACGACAACACGTGCGAGGAGTCGGTGCGGGCCCGCCCCGCGGTCTTGAGCAACCCCTTCTCCCGGGCTGCAACCAGCACACCGTCCATGACCCGCCGCCCGCCATCGGCCCTGGGTGACCGGTCCCTGAACTCCGACAACACCGAGAAGTCGAAGCCAGGATCGTCGAGCTGTAGCCCGAGCGCGTACTTGAAGTCGATCCGTGCCCGCACCGCCTCCGCGGCCTGGCGGTCGGTCAGCCCTTCCACGAACTGGAGCACCGACACCAGCGCCAGCCCGGCCGGTGACCAGGCGGGCCGGCCTCGTGAGGCGAACAGATCCGCGAAGTCCTCGTCGCGGAACATCGGCCCCAGCTCGTCCCGGACCCGGATCGCCAGGCTCCCCTTCGGGAACGCGGCCCGGGCCACCCGCACCGTCTCCGCCGGAATCTCCCCCGGCCCCTTCGGCTGCAACGACATCGACACCCACCCCACACAACAACGTCGGTCCCCATGACCACAACCGGGTCATGGGGACCGACGTCACGCAAGGGGCCGAATAAACCAACAGCATCCCCATCGGGGGTGCGGCCCTCGCGCCTGTCGTGGTTCGCGTCCGGGGTGCGCCGGCGGCCCGTTCCCAGTGCCGCCGGCGCGGTTCCTGACGCTTCCTCCGGCTACTTGCGCTTCAGCGTGAAGTTGCCGGTGACCGTCGCCCCCTTCTTCACCTTGATCGTCGTAACGGTCGGCTGGTAGCCGTCCTTGGCGACGATGACGGTGAGGGGGTTGTTGCGGACGTCGAGCCAGAGGCCGTACGTGCCGTCCGCGGACGTGGTGAGCGTGTAGGACGAGGCCCAGCTGTCGATCTGGACGGTCGCCCCGGCCAGCGGCGCGGTGCCGCCGGTGGCCGTGTTGCCCAGGACGAGACCGGCGATCTTCCCCCAGGTCTTGGGCGGGGCGACGTGCAGGGTGACCGGGATACGCGGCACGGAGTACGGCGTGTCGGTCACCACGCTGAGTTTGGCCCGCAGGTCGCCGGGCTGGGTGACCGAGGCAGCCGTGGCGTCCAGGGAGACGGTGACGACCGCACTGGCGCCGGGCTCCAGGGTGAGCTGCTGGACGCTCGTGCTCAGCCAGTCGACGTCGCCTCCGCCCTGGTCGTAGCCGGGCAGCACCTCGACCTTGCTGATCGGTATACCGGGGGCTGCGCCGCCGCCGACCTTGTAGAAGCCGGGTGCGCCGCCGCCGCGGTAGGTGGCGGCGTTGGCGTTGGGGAGGGCGCTCCAGGTGCCGGACTCCGGGTCGAAGGCCTGACTCAGGTTCGTGATGAGGTGATCCCCGGCGCCGCCGCCCACCAGGATCAGACGGCCGTTCGCCGCGGCGTACGCCGAGCCCCACTGGGCGGACGGCATGTCGGCGAGCTGCGTCCAGCTGTCGGTGCCCGGGTCGTAGGCGTAGGTGTGAAGGATGTTGTTGTCGGCCGGACCCAGACCTCCGGCGCAGTAGATCTGGCCGTGGATGGCGCCGCACGCCTCCCACGAAATGCGCTCGGGGTAGTCGGCGATCTGCGACCAGCTGCCGGTGCTCGCGTCGTAGACGCTGGCGTCGGTGGTGCCGCAGAAGTCGCCGCCGCAGCCGCCGATCATGTACAGCTTGCCGTCGAGGACGGCCGTACCGGAGCCGGCGTACGGCTTGGGCGCGGGCGCACCGGTGGTCCAGCTGTTCGTCTGCGGGTTGTAGATCTCCAGCTTCGCGTCCGGGGTTCCCCTCGGGCCCCAGCCGCCGACGGCGTAGAGCTTGCCGTCGATGATCCCGTGCGCGGGGGCCTCACGAGTGTCGGATGCGCTCGCCAGCTTCGTCCAGCTGCCTTCGACCGGGTCGAGGACGTACAGGTCCCTGACGTCGGTCGAACCGTCAAAGCCGAATGCCGAGTAGAACTTGCCGTCCAGCGTGTCGACGGCGTTGTCCATGAGGGCGGTCGGGAGGTCCGGACCCGTCTGCCAGGCGTCGTCGGACGGGGTCGCGGCGGCCGGCGCGGCCTTGGCGGCCGGCACGTGGGCCTTGCTGGACAGCGGGGTGAAGTCGCCCTTGACGGTTCGCAGGGCGGCGCCCTTGTCCTGCTGGGTGAAGCCGCCCGCCTCCTCGCCGAGGTTGACCGTGGCGGCCGCGCCACCGGTGTTCTTGACGGTCAGCTTCTGCGACGCGGAGCCGCCCCAGGCGACGGAGGCCGAGACGGAGGCCGGAGTGATCGTGACCTCGCCGGCCTTGAGCTTGAAGTTGGCCTGGACGGCGCTGTCGGCCCCGGTCTTGGCGTTCTTGGTCAGCGAGGAGTATTTGGTCTTGGCGGCGGTGAAGGGGTGGCTGCCGAAGGCGGTCGAGAAGAACGAGTAGAAACCGTCAGGCAGGTTCGGGTCGTCGGGCGTGGCGGCTGTGGTCGCCTTCTCGGACGGCTTGTCCTGGCTGGTGACGGTGGCTCCGACGATGCCGACACCGGTGTTGGCATCGGTCACGTTGCCCACAACGAGACCACCGGGCAGGGCAGTCAGCTGCCGGTTGCCGACGGAAACGTTGTCGACCTCCCAGTACCAGCCGAAGCTGCCAGTGAAGTGGAAGCGCAACTGTACTTCGGACTTGTCCGCGAAATCGGACAGCGACACCTCGATCCGCTGGGCCGTGAGGCTCGTCCCGGCAGACCACACCGTCTTCCAGGTCTTACCTCGGTCGGCGGTCGCCTCGACGGTAGCGGACTCGACACCACCTTGATTGTAGTCGGTAACGAAGGTTACCTCGGGGTCGTTCTTCCCGGTGAAGTCGTAGACCGGGCTGATCAGCGACGTGTCCTGGGAGGCGTCACTGCCGAAGTAGTCGCTGTCGACGACGGCGAACGCGCCCTCACCACCGGTGCGATTGCCGACGTTGCCCGGGTCGTCGAACTCCCAGCCGCCCGTGGTGCCCTCGGCGTTCTCCACCTTCCAGCCGGCCGGCGGGGCGTCGGTGGCGTCGAACGGCTCGTTGGTGCCGGTCACGTCGATCCGGTAGCCGGGCGGGGTCGCCGTCCAGGAGTCGACCGGGACCGAGATGCCCACCGTCTGCGCGGAGTTGCCGACGGTGACCGTCTTGCTGACGGCCTTGTAGCCGGGGGTGGCCGCCGCGACGTGCAGCGTGTACGAGTGCCCCTGGGGCAGGTCCAGGCTGTACCCACCGGTGGCCGGATCGGTCCACACCGCGCCGGGGACGCCGTCCGCGGTGATCTTGGCGTACAGCGGCCAGCCGTGGCCGGCGCCGTCGGTGACCTTGCCGGCGACCGTCTGGCTGGGCACCGGGGCGAGGGTGAAGTTCTTGGTGACCGTGGCGTCGTCGTCGACCACGACACCGCCGGCGGAGCCGTCGGCGTAGCCGAACGCCGCGACGGAGACGTCGTAGGTGCCGGTGGGCACGGTCAGCGAGTACGCACCGGAGGCATCCGTACGGGCGGAGTTGTCACCCGCGCTGACGGTCGCACCGGCGACCGCCTTGCCCGTGGCGCTGTCGGTCACCGTGCCGGTGATCACGCCGTGCGGACCGCTGCGGAACGCGGTCAGGCCGGCGGGGGTGCCGAGCCCGGTCGGGCCGTCGTAGCCGGTGGCGCCGTTGCACAGGTACGACGGGGAGCAACTGCCGTTGCTGCCGGTGGTGACGTCGTTGATGCCGGTGCCCGCCGCGTACGGATAGGCGTTGGGGTACGAGCCGGCGACGGGGGTGCCGGCGGCGGCGTACACCGAGGCGATGATGGGTGCCGAGACACTGGTGCCGGCATAGACCGCCCAGCCGCCGTTGCCGTAGGTCTGGTAGACCGCCACGTCCTGCGCGACGGCGGAGACGTCGGCAAGGGACCGGTTGGCGCAGCCGGTGTCGTGCTGGAAGGCGGGCTTGGGCTCGTACAGCGAACAGCCGGAACCGGCGTCGCCCCAGGCGGACTCGGTCCATCCGCGGGTCGTGGACGGGGCGCGGGTCAGCGTGGTGCCGCCGACCGCGGTCACGTACTGCGAGGCGGCCGGGTAGGCCACGCCGTAGCCCCAGTCACCGGTGGACGCGGTGATCGCGACGCCGGGGTGGTTGTAGTGCGCGTCGAGTTCCGTGGTCTCGGACGGGTCCTCGCCGTTCCCGCTCTGGTATCCGCTGCCGTAGGAGTTGGAGACGTACTTCGCGCCGAGCGCGACCGCCTGGTCGACGCCGGCCGCCAGGTTGTCGAAACCGTTGTTGTCGGCCTCGACGAGCAGGATGTGCGCGTTGGGCGCGATCGCGGAGACCATGTCGAGGTCGAGGGAGATCTCACCGGCCCAGTTGGGGTCCGATGGGGGGTAGTGGGTCCCGCCGCGCTGGTCGACCTTGCGGAAGCAGCCGTTGTCCGTGGTGCAGGCCGGCAGGCCGTACTGCGCCCGGTAGACGGCGAGGTCCGCCTCGGCGGTCGGGTCGTCGAAGGCGTCCACGATGGCGACGGTCTGACCGCCGCCGCCGTCGGCGGGCAGGTCGTAGGCGCTCTGCAGATCGCCGGCGCCGTAGCCGGCCGGCGTCTCCGCCGCCGGCATCACGCCCTTGGACGCCTTCACATCGGTGCGGCGCAGGGCGAAGCAGCTGAACTGGCCGGGCTTCGGCGTGTCACAGGTCGGTTCGAAGGAGGCGCGGGTGGCGGCGGCCGGGGTGGCGGAGTGTGTGTCCGCGGTGCTCGTGGCCAACGCCGGTGCCTGCACCCCGAGGAGCGCCATGACGGCGGCGCCGAGGACGGCCAGGCCCCTGGTCACCGTCCGGCGTACAGGGTTTCTGGTTCTCGCTGGTCTGCGCAACGTGGACTCCCGTGCATGCGTGCTGGGGTGGAGCCGGGTTCGACTCGCGGGCGACGGTGAACGCCGTAGCGTTCACCGGGCCCATTAGTGAGACCGGTTCTGCGCATGTCAACGGGCCTTCGTACCGGGTAGTGGTGACGGAAAGCCAGCGAACGGGCGATCTCCGTTATGCGTCCGTCGCAACTGCCGGAGGTTTCGCGTCAAAAATGCGGTGTTGTACGTCCGCTGAGCGAACGGAAGCCATCAGCGCCGCACGACAGGGCGCCGAGGGCGTGATCACGACACGGCGTGAAGACGCCAGCTTCACATCGAGTCGGTCGTGTCCGCCCGCACGATCGCGCCATCGAGACAACGCACACGTGGGAACGGTAGGGGCGTCGGCGTGGCCTATGCGGCCTGTGGCGTTGAGGCGGCCCTGTGGCCAGGTCTCCTTCACCCATGCGATCACCGCGGCTTCGTCCCGTTCGACACCGGTCGGGTGGGCGTCCGGCAGGTCCAGAAACGCGCGACCGGTCTCTTCTCCCACTCGCCGTTCAGGGCTGCGAAGAGTTCAGCGCTCAGCAGCAGCGAGACCTGCGCCTGCGAGGCCAGATCACAGACCCGGCCGTCGACATACCTTCGGCTACCGTCGCACCGACCGCACACCCGCAGCACATGCGCGATGAACGCGCCCGCGTGTGTGAACCGGGCGGCAATCTCAAACCGCAATCACCTTCGGAACGTTGGCGTTCGGCGGCCGGCCCACCACCCTGCGTGGACCTCACACACAGGGCCTACCGCAAGGGTCACGACTCGTCCGCTCCCGACGACATCAGACATCGAATGTCAGTAGTTGTCGTGTATACCAACCACCGGCAGGCCGACTCAGCAGTCACCGGTGGCGTGTATCGCCATCAGGAGTCACGCAGCAGGTCTGACTCGGCATGCAACAGGGTCTCGCGCGTTCGCACTACAAGCCGACGGCGAACTGCGGCAGAAGCAGCATCCCGACGACGCCCGCGAGTTGGAGCCAGGGTCACCCAGCGCACTCGGCGATCAGTAGCGGGGTGCTGCGGCCTCCCGAGCTGATAGACGAAGCTGGAGTAATTACTGTAAAACTGGCCATAGTTAACATTCGGTGCGCGTCAATTCTCCATCGTCGCAGCCCAAGAGTGAGGCATTCATATTCTGTTTTTTGGCGCACTGGATCTACCGGTGAGTTGCGTTCAAGTGATTTGCTCTCGGTTTGCGGCTGCTTTTGGGTGTATGGGAATGACTGGAAGTGGTTGACTCCGAATGAAGATAAAGAATGCGCAACCAACCTCCGGCGTCATCGATTTCGGGGATCTATGGGTGAAGGAAGGTGGGGTAAGTTGTGCGTGAACGGCCGGACCGTGTCTCCGAGCAAGGCACTCATTGGTTTCCGATGTCCCTCCAGTCGCACATTGTCGAACATCACCCCGATATCGAGGTGCTGCGGTTCGGCTCGCCCGAGCCGTCCCCCGGTGCCGGGCGAGGAAGCGCTCTCAACGCGGCGCGTGGGCGCACTGAACGGCAACCAGGACAGGCGGAACGCAAACTTGTGGCCGTTGAAAGAGACACCGCGGCCGCCCTCGGAGCCCGACTGGTTTTCGAAGACGTGGCTGGGTTCTCAATGGACTCAGGCAGATTTTCGTGCCGGGGCCCGCTGCGTGATCGGGTGACAGATTGACCTGCCTCACCTGCCAGGTCCCAGCTGTGCCGGCTGACTGACCGCGTCGGTGCGGGCGAATCACAAAGCGGATGTGTGTGCGCAGCGTGCGAAAGCGCGCCACGTCACCCTCGTGCAGGACGTCGCCTGCCGATGTGAGCCGGTGTGCAGTGAGCCACTGCAGGGCACCGGCCGGAGTGTCCAAAAGATCCAGGGACTGGCCCCCAGGCGAGGTCACGACGCTTTTGACGAGATCGAGTGCCGGGTACTGCTCGACCCCCGGGGGCGGGCTGCACATCAGGCCGTTCTATCGGGCTTGCCAACATGCACCTCATGGTACGGCTTGCACTCACCCACGAGAATTCGTATGTTTATCATGGATTACCACCCACCTATTCGTGAGGTGTTCCAAGGTGCAGCAGGTTCCCATCACTGTTTTCAGCGGTCCGACGGTTCTCATCGAGTATGGAGGTCTGCGGCTTCTGACCGATCCGACCTTCGACGGCCCCGGCGACTACGAGTTGCCCGGCGGCCTGGTGCTGACGAAAACGGCACCCTCCCCCATCACGCCGAAGGAACTCGGCCCCGTCGACGCCGTACTGCTCTCCCACGACCAGCACGCCGACAACCTCGACACTTCCGGACGAAACTTTCTCGCCGGCGTGCCACTCACCCTCACCACCACCGACGGCGCACAACGCCTCGGCGGGACTACCCGCGCGCTCTCCCCTTGGGCCTCTGTCGAACTGCCCCGCCCGGACGGCGGCATGGTGACCGTAACGGGCACGCCAGCCCTCCACGGTCCGGAAGGAGCCGAGGCGATCGCAGGTGAAGTGATCGGGTTCGTCCTCACCTCCGATGACCTGCCCACGATCTACGTCAGCGGCGACAACGCGTCACTGGACGTGGTGAGGCAGATCGCCGAGCGCTTCGGGCCCATCGACTCCGCGGTTCTCTTCGCCGGCGCACCTCGACTGCCCGTTTTCGATGGCGCACTCGTCGTCCTGGACGGTGCCGGGGCCGCTACAGCCGCACAGATCCTCGAAGCCCGACGTGTAGTCCCCGCTCATTGCGACAGCTGGGCCCACTTCACCGAAGACCGCGGTGATCTCGTCAACGCCTTCACGTCTGCCGGCATCGCGAATCGGCTGCAGCTTGACTGAGCCTTTTCAGCCGGGCCACCGACGGGTGACAGCCATCTGGTCGGCAACCCGTGCAGAACGGGCGAGGCTCCCCAGCGGTTGAGCGAGATGTCTGACGTCTCAACTCTCTGCCGGGGAGCGTTGTCTACGTGTCTTGCCGCACGGGACCTGCCTCCTGCGCTGGTCGAGGGGGTGACCGCCGCTGCAGGCTCGGGCCTTCGCCGCGTGCCCTGGTCGCACTGGTGTACCCGCGCAAGCACGGCAGCCTCGCGCAGATCGCGGCCGGCTTCCGGATCAGCGTGAGTACCGCCAAGGACCTTCCCGCGATAGCACCAGCCGGGTGATGCCGTTGCAATCGCTGCCGCGAGTCCGGGCGAGACGGGGGGTCCACATTGCCGCACTCGTCATCCCAGCCGGCCAGACGCCACCAGCACGGTCGATGCGGGGCCGCCGGTTGTACGTATCGCCGATGTCCGCTTCCAGCGGCGGGATCAGCTGCGTGACGTCATGCCGGTTCCCGCCGGTCACGGACACGGCCGGCTGGGTGCCGCGGCGGTCGACGATCAGGTGGTGTGGGGAGCCGGGGCGGGCTCGGTCGACCGGCGACGGGCCGAAGTGATCCCCCCTTGAGGGCGCTGACATGGGAGCCGTCAAGCCGGTAGTGCGCGGTTCGGCAAGGAGCTTCGTGTGCATTCGGGGCCAGACACCGGGTCCAGTCCCGTAGACGACGCCAGGCGGTGACGCCCGGGCACCCCACCACGCGTGCAGGAACGTCCCGCCAGGCCACACCCCTGCGCAGCACGTAGACAATGCCCGCCAGCACAACTCGGTCAGGCACCCGGAGTCGGCCTGGGTGCAGGTGCCTTCGCTCGGGCTGCGGTGGCAGCAGCGGGGCTACGCGCTCCCACAGGTCATCACGGACAAGATCATCGGACACCCCGCAGACTCTGCCGACGAAGATCACTGGCTGCCGCAGACTCCACTGGGATGGCAGTCACCGCGGTTACCGTCCCTCGCGAGGAAGGGCTGCCACGAATTCCGAAAGGCTATTCGCTTGGGGCGGCTCCTGCGCACGGAGGTAGCGCCTGTAGTGGTTGGCGACCAGCCGGCGCAACTCGGACTCATCCGGCTCCGCCCCGGTCAGTTCGAGGCGGACTTGGTGGGGCTCACCGACCATGCGCAGCGGCCTGGCCAGCGCATCGAATCCACACGTGTACTCCTCGGGTAGCTCCCAGAACGCCTCGGCGTACGCGTGATCCCTGAGGACATACATGTGGAACTCGTCATCGAAGATGATCACAGGCCCGATCGGTGTAGGCACTCATCCACTATGGCGGGTCGCTCCGCGCTGCCCGCATGCTGGGGTCCCTTCGCAAGTGCCGCCACCGGTCGTGACCAGCCGACTCGTGAAGCCTTGCAGGCGCAGTCGCTCTTACGAGGCGAGCACGTCGTCCAGCACTGGCCGGCTGTTGACCTTCTCTGTCTTTCGCGGACTCCGGCACCTTGAAGTCGTACGCCCAGGCGGAGCGCGAAGCCGCGTGCACGCCGATAGCGAACTCCATCACCGTGCCTGAGGCGGTGCATGTCCTCGTGTCCGCTGCAGGTTTGGGCGTCCGCTTGGGTACAGGGTCGTCGTGGCGCAGTCAGACACCCCGTCAGCGAGCCGCGCCGCTCCTCATCCTTGGTGTTCGTGCGACTCGGTGACTTTGCCCCCGCCACGGCGCGGTCTCCCGCGGTAGATCGTCCAGACGCCGACCAGGACGAGCGATGCGCCGAGGAGCGGCCATCCCCAGGATCCGCCGTCGCGACAGTCCCGTATACCGACGAAGAGCAGGAGCCCTGACGGAATCAACCCTGCCCAGTCGACGGCTCTGCCCAGTTTTCGGAGAATTGCATGCTGCATCACTAGTGTCCTGCGCCGGAGATTCGTCGGCAGAAGCGGGCGAGTGAGTCGAGGATTTCCTCGGCGGTTTTGGTCCAGATGAACGGCTTGGGGTCTTGGTTCCAGTTCTTGACCCAGGTTCGGATGTCGGCTTCGAGGGTGCGCACGTTTTTGTGTGCTCCGCGGCGGATCATCTGGTCGGCCAGGAAGCCGAACCACCGCTCGACCTGGTTGATCCAGGAGGAGCTGGTGGGGGTGAAGTGCATGTGGAACCGGGGGTGTCTGGCCAGCCACGCCTTGATCGCGGGGGTCTTGTGGGTGCCGTAGTTGTCGCAGATCAGGTGGACCTCGAGGTGTGCGGGAACCTCCTTCTCGATCTTGAT
>NZ_JBIVNJ010000081.1:0-12938 GCF_044753585.1 Streptomyces sp. NPDC088354
TACCCTGCCGAGCTCCCCGAAGGCGCCCCCGCACTCCCCAACACCACGAAGACAACCGCCGGATGATCGGCTACACCACAAGAAGGGACGCCATCCGCTGCACCGGTGGTAGAGACCGCGAGGTTCCGACCGGCTGCGCTGGGTCCTGCTGGCGAAGCCGAATGCGGTCGGCGAATTCGACTGGTTACTGCGCCTGGAGATCATGGTCCACCGAGCGGCCCTTGCGCATCGGCTGTTCACCGGTATTTCACAACACCACGTCTGAGCTATCTGGTTGAGGAGTTGGCTCGGCATCCCATGGTTGAAGAAGCGCTGCCACGCTGCAAGTGGAGGTGTCAAGGGGCGGGCGGCGCTTTCAGACGGGCCCGGAACTGTTCGAGGTGCCCTCGGTGCGCATCGCTGTTTGGTCGTGTATTGCGAGCGTA
Organism: Streptomyces sp. NPDC088354; assembly: GCF_044753585.1. Classification (NCBI taxonomy): domain Bacteria; kingdom Bacillati; phylum Actinomycetota; class Actinomycetes; order Kitasatosporales; family Streptomycetaceae; genus Streptomyces; species Streptomyces sp. NPDC088354. The sequence goes on from NZ_JBIVNJ010000081.1 coordinate 426, forward strand.
TGGGGCAGGCACGGCGGGTCGCCGCGACGAAACGAATCTGCGTCGTGCGTCGTCGATCTGGGAAGTGGTCGTGGCCGAACCGCCGGAGGCCGTTGCCGCCGGCGACAGAGCAAGCAGGGCCCGATGAGCTGGATGCCGTGTTCCTGGCCGGCGGTGATCAGAGTGCCCGCCGTGACGTAGCCGTTGTCGATGAGCTGCTCGGCTGACAGCAGCTCCAGCTCGGCGAGACGGGCGTGGATGCCGGGCAAGACCCAAGTGTCCCCGTCGACTCCGGTCGCAGTGGTGACATCCGTGATCAGCGAGGGCGTCTCGTCGTCGCAAGGTGCGGTCGGGTGCAGCCAATACCCCGTCCAGCTGGTGGTCTTCTTGGTGCGGTAGTGCGCCTCGGTGTCATTGGATCTTACCACCAGTCCGTGTCCAGGGCAGATCCTCGCCTTCAGCAAACCGCACCTCGTCCCGGACCGCGATGGTACTGCCGCACCCATTCCTCGTGCAGGATCTGCAGCGCCTCGATGTGGCGCAACCAGTCGGGTGTGTCGGGCCTCCAGACGGCCATGAGCAAGTGAAATTCGTCCTCAACGACGTGCCGCAGCCGGCTGTCGCAGTCCTGGCCGTCAGGCAGCCAGCTCGTGCCGGGAGTCCACGCGCTCTCCGTACCGACCGGGTCAGTTGGTTCCCCGTTCCGTCAGTGCCCGCTCCAGCCACTGCGGTGCGAAACGGCGAGTGTCTCCAGCGCGGCACGCGAGGTCTCAGCAAGTCCGCCCGGTTAGCACGCGGACGTCAGCGACCACCCGAATGGAACCGGCGCGCTGGCGCCCGCCCGACGCAACAACCCCCGGCCTCTGGCAACCTCCAACACCGCTTCCAGGAAGCACGCTTCAGGTCTGTTCGTGACCAGCAGGGCCCGGAACCGGGCCAGTAACGAGTAGTCGGACCCGCTGTCATCGAGGTCCAGGCCCAGCAGGTACTTCCAGTCGATTCACGGCCCGGCCTCGGCGGCTTGCTAATCAGACAGCGCCTCGGCACACCGCATCTCCGACACCATTGCCGGCGCGCTGAGTGAGACTGCCGGCCGCTCGTCAGCCGGGAAGGCAGCCGCGAAAAGCTCGTCATCGAAGACATGTCCCAGACTATCGCGCAGGCGCATAGCCAGTGAGCTCTTCGGAGCGGCCGTGCGTGTCACCCGTCGAGTCGACTCCGGCGTCTCTCCACCCACCCACGACGCCAACGACACTGAAACATCACCGCCAACGAACTCGATCCTCTACGCCACCACCCCGCTTCCGCACGGGGTACGAGGGGAGGTCGGAGAGATGAGCAACGAGGTGGTTCACAAGGCGAAGGAAGTCATGAGCATGCCCATAAGTGCATACTCACTCGTCGCAGCCTGTCAGGGGTGGTTCATTCGAGGACGGCACGATTCGCGCCGTGAGGTTCGGGTCGGCCATGTCTTGGTCGAATGGGAACATCGGGCGACGGATGCGCTGGTGGCCGAGGCTCACCAAATCCTGGTTGACGCCTCCGGGGGTCAACGCCATCTTCCATCCCGCTGCCATGTCGTAGAGCTCAGGCTCCAGATAGCCGATCTTGATGATGACCACGTCGACGTCACGCGGGTTCAAGCTCAGTTCAGTGAAGTCATGCTCGTAATGGTAAGCCTTACGCAGCTTGGTGACGATCACGTAGACGTTGCCGACGCGTACCACCACCTCCGTCACCGCATCGCGGTCGCCGTGGCGGACAGCGTGCACCTGCCCGGTCAGGGTGACCGGGCCAGCATGCCTGTCGTCGACATCCGCGCCTACCTCCACCGTAATCGTCGCCCCGACGCCGGCCGCCACCGCGATCTCGACGGCAGCGGGTCCAGGCAAGGACGCATAGATGATGGCGGGACCGTCGGGTGAGGTGAACTCGGGGCGAGCCAGGAGCCGGGTAAGCCCCCAGGTGACGTCGCCCGCGCCACCCGCCGTGGGGTTGTCGCCGGTGTCACTGATGAAGTAGGGGCGTGAGCCCACGGAAAGCGCCTCATCGAGCAGCTCATCGAGAGTGCCCGTCGGCGCTACAAAGGCGAAATCCTTCCTGACCGCCCAGAACCTGCGGGCCAACATTTCCGCTCCGGCGGCGACAACCTGCTGATCTTGCCCCGTCACGACCACCGCCGCCCGGCTCCGCGGCTCGTCCGCCCAGGCGTAGCCGACCCAGATCGAAGCGTCCGTCACACCGTCCATGGCCTCGACCTCGTCGATTGCCGCGTACAAGCCCTTAGCGGGCTCAATGCGGGTCGAGGTCTGCTCGCCGGCCAGCAGCACCGGAACCGGTACCCACGCCTTGACCGGACGTGGCGCGCCGGAAACGACAAGGTCGACCAGGTTGCGAGCGGCACGCTCCTTGGTCTCCATGTGGTCCTCATGCGGAGCCATGCGATAGCAGGTGAGGAGGTCACTATGGCGGACGAGTTCGCGTGAGACGTTGCCGTGCAGGTCCATGGAGGTGGAGACGATCACGTGCGAGCCCAAGGTCTCGCGGATCCTGGCGAGAAGCACAGTCTCCGCGTCGTCGACTCCCTCGACGGTCATGGCACCGTGGACGTCATACCAGAGGCCGTCCACCGGTGGCAGAGCGGTGAGGCGTTGAATCAACTCGTGAGTGAGGTCGCGCCAGGCGGTAGCGGTGACTGTACCGCCAGGAAGCGACTTACCAACCAGTGCGCCGTGCCAGTCGGCGGCCTCGCGCAGCGGCTCACGAGGTCTGAGGAAAGGGTATCGGTCGAGGACTTCCCTGCCGCGAGAGGGGTGGAAAGCTTGAGCCTCGGTTCGAGCCGGAGAGAAGGTGGACGTCTCGATACCCAAACCGGCGATGGCGATCACAGGCCGTGCGCCGAGGGTGCGGGTGGCTGTCACGTGAGTGGCTCCATTTAGAAGAGAAGCGCGGATCCGCAGGGAGCACATGGTCACTGCGGCGTGACCGGTTGCGCCACGCTACAGTCAACTGACGATTCATCGCCCGCGACCCCGATCACGGTACATGAGGAGCTTGCGATCCTCTCCAGACGGTAAGCAGTCTGACCACGTTCAAGGAGCGCGTGTTTCCGCGGAGGTTCGCATGATCCGACGTCCAGAGCGACGGAGTGCCCGCGTGCGGCTTGGCTCGGAGGGGCGATGCGGCACCCTCGAGCAACAGGGCAATTGACGACAGATGCGACGGATCTTGTAAAGCCAGGCGCAATGTGAAGGGGATCCAGGCCCGCCTCTGGCGCTGCCTCGGACAGCACTGTCCGATCGCGGGTGCGGCCACGTCGGCCGGGCTAACCGAGGCGCAGAACAGCCTGGGCCATCGGCCCCTGCGATCACCTTGCCGGGATGGACGGCGGCCAGAACGCATGAAGTGATGAAGATCGGTGACGCTACAGCCTACGCCCCTGCCTTATACATGGATCGTAGGAGGTCGAAATGAAGGACGAGAAGCGGTCTTGGCGGCGCCCGGCGGACGGATCGTGGTGGCGGTTCGTTCCCCGGTCTCGGTGGACGGGCATTCTCAGTATTGTGGCCGGTGCCCTGCTGGTGGTTGAGATGATTGTTGCGCTCATAAACCATCCTTCGCCCGGGGCGGCGGTCTTCAGTGTTCTGCTCGGACTGGTGGGCTGCGCTCTCATCGTTTCCACTGTGCATGGCCTTCGCGTACTGAACCAGAACGAGCGTCACTGATCCGCAGGTGTGGGCAGGCTCTCCAACACGCACGGCCCCGAAACGGTTGTACCGAGGCAGGTATGTGAATGGGAGTCGACTGAAGTCAGGCTGCATGGCAGCGGGGCCTGATCCGCTCTTGCGGAAATCCGAGGTCAAGGGTTCTGCGCGAAGCCGATGTTCCTTATGAAGCGCAAGGTGGAAGACTAACGACGTGCCCTGGACGCACTTTCATGCCAGGGTTCGAAGCCGAGATCTTCTAGTTGCCCCGACGTGGTGACGGGTCGGTGATTCAGGTTGCCAAATATTTCAACCTCACCAGACCGCAGTGCGGGCCTGGATGCTTTGCGGCCGTTTCGTGCCCGGCTGTCGTTGATCACATCGAGCGCCATCTCACCGACGCCCAGTTCCCCACCACCCACCAAGCTTCCGGCGACTGTTGCACTGGCTCCGCTCCCATGACACCGTGCGCGCCGGCGGCGTGGACGGAACCGGCTCACACGGCATGCCGCTTACCCGCGTCTTCACCGTCGCGGTTGACGGTCTTCGTTATCAAACCTGCCCCACACCGCCGCATCCTTCACTAGCAAGGCAAGTTCGACCCGACCGATGCCTAACGGACGTGCTGGAAGCAGATGGCAATGCCTTCATTGCGTGCGGCGGTCGCATCGTGCATCCGCCCAGGGCGCAGGGCATCTGTCCATAACGTGCGGCCCTGATGGTCGGCGATCACGGTGGCCTTCATCGTGTTCTGCTTCTTCTTTCCCGACACGAACGCTCGCCGTCCGCCGCGGCTGGCGACAGGCGGCGGACCTGGATCTCGGTGGCGTCTAGACGGAGCTCGACGCCCTCGGCCTGGGCGTAGGCGAATACGTCCGCCAGCGTGCGTAGCCGCAGGTTAGGGCGGTCGGGGACCGCGCAGCCACGCTGGGGCCAGGAGGGCGCGTAGCTCTGCGACGGCCCGGGTGATGGTGGAACGGTCGACGCCGAACAGCAGCCCGATCACGGCCTGCGGACGGTCGTGCCGCAGATGGATGAGCGTGGCCACCAGCCGGTCGACGAACACCAGCTGATGCCGGGCGCCGGCACCCGCTGCCCGCTTCCTGACACCGCCACGTGCAGCGTGACGGCGGCCCTCGACCGCAGCCTGCCACGGCTGGGCCAACTCCTCGACCAAGCTGCCCAGATGACCTTGCGAGATCCCCGTGAACAGTCGATGCGCGAGCACCGCACGATTGACCCGAGCACGCGGCGCGTTGTCCACAATGACCGAGCTCCGCAGCCAACCGCTGTGGTTAGTCTGATGCTTTCAACAGTTCTCGGTTTCAGGCTCTACAGGTACAGCGCTGCGCCCACCCTGGAATTGGGACGGCTGGCCTTCTTTGCCGTAACCTTCCCGTCCTATACGGGGGTGGGGTTTGAGAGTGTTCGCTACTTGAGGACATATCCCGGTGCTTGAGGCGTCGCCGCTGTTGGCTAGGCCGACGAATATGGCTGCCAGGATGCATGCGAATAGCATAGCCAGACCAATTGCGCTTGATTTCAATGTTAGCAACTTGGGAGTCTGCTCACGCGATGCGATGCTCGGAGTATCGCCCGTCGTCACCGTGGCCGAATCGGCCGTGTGGTTCGCACGGTTCGGTGACGACGTGGTATTTGGCGACGAGATTGCGGCGCCCTGCAAGGTTGCATCGCATGGGGCACCGCAATCTGGGCAGCTGTATGCGCCATTCAGATGCCGTTGACAAGAAGTGCAATAATTCATGGCGATTGTCCGTCGAGTTCGGATTGAAGCTTTTGAGGTGTGAATAATCAGAAGATCCCGAGTGTATGAATCGCGGCCCCTTCTTGGGTGCTCCTTGTGCGACAAGCGTGCCAGGTAGCCCCTGTGCCCTCGGTTGTCGAGTGAGGGTTTACGAGAGAGTCCCTTACGCTGGTTTGCGGTGTTATTATTTCTTCTGGAGGCTTTAAGCTTTCGTGTGTCTAAGGCGCAAAATTTCGACGCCGGATGAGGTAAGCCGACGTGCATCTCTGAGTGGAAGTCAGGTAAGGCGCCATTTTTGGCTGACGCTGCCGTCGCAGTCCTCAATCGTCAACGCGTCTGTATCAAGGCATCGACCGGATTGGGGGTTGATCAATTCATGGCTCGAACTGTAGGCCCAAGTCTGGGCGGGAGTACCGTTGCAGACGAACAGTTGAACGGCTGAACCGCTATCGATCTGAGCGTCGATGATGTCTATGCACCTATCACTGGTGTTGTTCCTGACCGAGCCGTCCGGGGTTCGAAGCCATGACTGACTAGCAGAGCCGTCACAGGATGCCATGACCAATGACTCTCCTCCGTTGCTCGTTTTTTCGCCACTTGCTAGGCACCTATCCGTCTGGCCCACAAATGAGTCTGGGAAGTCAGGATGAGGAGTGATGTCCGGTGACTGGGATTCGGCTGGTGGCTGGGATCCGGCCGATGGCTGCGCAGTCCCGGGAGCTTGTGACTCATTCCCTCCAACAGGGAATTGAACAGCTTGGGAACTCGAAACTTGGGGGGCCGTACCGCTGCTGCTGCGGCCATCGGTCGGCTGGGGGCTTGAGGTGTGGCCGGCGGCTTCACTGGATGTGCGTGCCGACGCGGAGGGCCCCAACACTTCGAGGCGTCTGCCTGCACTAGTGGGCTCGACGGTGGTTGGAGAGTTGTTGCCGTTGCCCAAGCTGATCAGGACAGCTATTGCGACACACGCAACCAGAGTGGTCAGACCAATGATGGCAGGCATCAGTGGTGGCGATTTGCGGTTCCGTCTGTCGTCTGGCGCGGTGCCGAATACAGGACTCAGCGTGACGGTGGCCGAGTCCATCTCGTGTTTTGTTTGGCCCTGTGAAGCCAGGGCGTGCTCCAGCCGTGCCACAGCACCGTGGTGAGCAACGCCAGCTCCGCAACCGGGGCAGTTGTAGGCGCCATTCAAATGCCGCTGGCAATAATCGCAGTAGTTCATGGAAATTTTCCGCCGGGTTCATATGCCGAAGGCCCTCAGATGCAGAGGCGCCAGAAGGTTTGTCAAGTATATGTTCTTCTTCATTTGATGGGCTTCGCCAGAGTGAAGCCGAGGGGCTCACAGGGTAACGTGTGGGTAATCGTGGCAAGGCGAATGGCACACACGTTCAAATGTGGCACCTGAATTCAACTCTTAGGAGAATCAACCGCTGATAGGCGGCTAAAACCGTGTCCCGAGTGGTGAAGTAGCGGAAGTGTTTGGTGGCAATAGAGTGCGAGCGACGATGCAGGGGAAGGCCGCTAGGCCTGGCGGTCGCGTTCATATCGCTGGCTGAGCCGACGGTAGCCAATGAGCCAGGTCCGCTCATACCTGTCACCGCGGTCGAGCGGGCCCCAATGGCGACCGGCTCACTACGGGTCGAGGCGAGCTGGTGGAGTATCATCGGCTGATGACCTTGGTCCGCACATGGCGGCATTGCGCCTACGCGGTGGGGAGCCGCCAACAAAGTGCGTCGTCCGCTCTGCAGGCTGGTGGCAGGGTGGAGTTGCGAGCGGACGGCGGATCTCGGCTGGTGTGAGGTGGGTGGCGAGGTCGACGCGAGTCCTGCCAGCAGGGGGACATCCACGCTCGCCTCTCGCACGCGATCCGCATCGAGTTGTTCGGAGGACTGGGTACTTACAGACCCCCTTGCGCTGGATCTGGCAGCACCCGGTTCGGGGCTCTGCGGGGGGTGCTCGGCCAGGATCAAGGAGAGTGCGGCTGCGATACTGTCAGGCTTGAGGCCAGGATTGACAGGCCCGTCGTGCCTCCTTGGGTCCCCGAAACGCGCAACAAGGCCTGCCAAGCGGCTGCGGGTCGCGGGCGCAGTGGTGGCGGACATGATCCAGCGAAGCCCGTTTGAGCGCCATCGCGGGCTAGTGCGGCAATCGGGTCCTACCTCTCATGATCCTGGCTCGCATTCCGCCCAGGTGGGGAAACCGGCAGTTGGTCTCTAGAAAACCCTATTTGACACGGCGCCGGCTGCGCTCGGGGAGCGTGGCACGGCACAGTGGGCGGAAACTGCCCAGCAGGGGACGGCGATGCGATCAAAGATGTGGGCAGGTGCAGTTTCGCTCTGAGTGGTTTCCACACCGGCGCTTTGGCATGCGGAACTCGCAGACTTCCCACACTGCCGGGGTGGGACCATCGCTGCTGCCCGCCGCCAAGTCCGGCGACCCTCGCGGTCCGCGCTCTCAGATCATCAAAAACCGGACGTCATGTGATAACGCCGAAGGACTGTCCCGGGAGGGTATCGCTGCCAGGTCACGCCCTCTGAATATCTTGCAAAATCGATCGGGTTTCCATTCTTCTTCCGTAGTTCGGCTTTGATTTCGCCTCCAGGCAGAGGCCGTGGAGAGATTCACTCCGTGAAATGTCGTAGCGTCAACGGTGTAATAGACTCGTGCTATTCGCGCCGCAAGCAGAGCAGTCTGGCATCTAGGGCACGGTTTGGCGAGCATAGGGATTCCGGCAGCATTGACCCTCGCGACGTAAATGGAGGAACCTGCCGCGTTCCCTGTACGCCGTAGTACGGCTTCCTCCGCATGGAAAGTGGCATTATGGAAGTCGACGGCGGGGTTATTTCGGCGCAGATTGGGGGACGCTGCTCTAATTCGCCTGCCGGCGGCGAGGACGGCCCCCATCTTGTGGCGACACCGAGAACTCTTGGCCTGTCGAAGCGCGAGTTCTATCATGCTCAATTGCGTCAAAGTCTTCCAGGGCACTGAGAGTAGGACTCCTGCACCCAACTTGCGGTGCTGAAAAGTTTACTTATCTGCCCATAATATGTTACAGGATTTACAATTCTATAGCGGCCGATAGCCCGAGTATTGAATTTGAGTGCCTACTTATGGCTTGTGCGTGCCAGTTCGGCTATCATATCGGAGAGGATGCGGGGTTGAGGGACATCCGTGTGCGGGTGTTCACGATGTATCTACCAGGCCCTCTACATTCAGGGCCGCGGGGCGCTGAAGCGCGAGCTCATCCTGTGTCTTCGGACCGGTCGCGCTCTGCGTGCGCCGCAGGCGCGTTCACGACGGAAGACCTGGGCGCATGTCACGCCAGGAGCGTTGATCAGCGAGAGGCCCGCCGAGGCCGAGGACCGCGCTGTCCCCGGCCACTGGGAAGGGGATTTGATCATCGGGCTGGAGCGTTCCGCGATCGGCACGGTTGTCGAGCGGTCGACCCGGTTCACCATGCTGGTCCATCTGCCCCGCGAAGAGGGATACGGCACGATCCCTCGAACGAAGAACGGCCCCCCACTGGCCGGCTACGGAGCAATCTCCATGAAGACGGCACTCGCCAACGCGATGTCGATGCTCCCCGAGCAGCTCACGCGGTCGCTGACATGGGACCGCGGCAAGGAAATGTCGGCACACACGCAGTTCAGGATTGAGACCGGTATCCCCGTGTTCTTCGCCGATCCGCACAGCCCATGGCAGCGAGGCACGAACGAGAACACGAACGGACTCCTGCGACAGTACTTCCCGAAGGGCACCGACCTCTCGCGCTGGTCCGCCGAAGAAATCGAAGCTGTTGCTCACGCGCTGAACACCAGACCCCGCAAGACACTTGGCTGGAGGACCCCCGCCGAGGCGTTCAACGAACAGCTACTCTTGCTTCAACAAGCCGGTGTTGCAACGACTGGTTGAGTCCAGGCAATACACCAGTCAGCAATTCGCTGCGCTGGCCGACGAGATCGGCATCCGACTGTCGGTCGGCCGCACTGGGCAGTACTGGGACAACACGCTCGCCGAATCGTTCTTCGCCACCATCAAGCGCGAGCTACTGGGCACCGCGACCTGGCCCAGCCGGGCCGCCACCTGCACTGCGATTTCGACTTCATCGAGAGCTGGTACGACCTGCACCGTCTGCACAGCAGCCGCGGCTATCGCAGCCCAGCGGAATACGAGACAGCACACGCAGCCTGACCACCACACCACTGGTGTCCGTCAAAGCGGAACAAGCCCAGGTTGCATACTGAGGCCGTAGGCGATGCGTGCAGTTCATTGCTTAGGGTGTATAGTCTATGACTTTAAGTGGTGGCCGGTCAGTTCGGTAGGGCTACGCGAAAGCGTGCTTGAGCCTATCGCCGCAAGCTGGGAGCGTCTGCTGTACGGGATCCGGCGGCGGACCCGATAAGGCGTGCCAGGTGGCTTTGATCCGGTTACGGTGGAAAAGCTTCCGGTATCCGTATTCGAGCGGCACGCTTCAGCTGCAAGGGATGGGCCAACATGGGTGCTCCCACGAGAGTTCCTTCCATCGCCGCAGGTATGCCTATCGGCCCGACAACGGCCGTGATCGTGGTCGACGGCGCTGGGGTGATCCGCGGGTGGGACGAGGGGGCTACGGCACTTCTCGGCTGGTCGGCCCGAGAAGCGATCAGTCGACTCCTGACAGATGTTCTCTCACCGATGGAGACGGATGGTGAGGCTGGTGCGTCCGACTTCGCCGGGCGGCTTGATTCGAAACAGGAGTGGGAGGGCCGGCAGGTCGTCCGCCATGGTGACGGCTCCCGCCTCGACCTGGAGGTCAGGATCGTTCCCGTCCACAGCCGGAGCGGACCGGCCATGCACCTGATCCTCGCGGCCGACACCGCCCGCACCTGGTGGGTTCGTGCCGGTCGCTCCCTGCTGGAGGGGCTCGCTCGAACCGCCCCGGTAGGCATGACCATACTCGACACGCAACTGCGCTTCATCTGGGTGAACGACACCATGGAGGAACTCTGCGGGATCCCTCGCGACGGATTTCTTGGCCGACGCCCGGCAGACGTCCTGGTCGGACTGGACGTGGCGGGTACCCAAGCCGAAATATGCCAGGTCCTGGCGACTGGGATTCCATCGTCGGGCCGCAAGTACTTCGGACGTGTGCGTGCGGACCCGAGACAAGTCACGTACTCCACCTCGTGCTTTCGCCTGGAGACCGAGGGCGGGCGACCGCTGGGCGCCTGCTACATCGTCCTGTCCACCACCGAGCACTACCGTGCCCAGCAGAAGCTCGCGCTCCTGAACGAGGCCCGCAAGCGTATGGGTAACACACTTGACGTTGCTGGCACCGCGCAGGAGTTGGCCGACGCCGCCGTCCCGGGACTTGCCGACCACGTCACGGTCGCCCTCCTTGAGGGAGTACTCCGGGGTGAGGAGGCGCCGCAGGGTGTGACGGACGCCGCCACCGTGTCCGACCTGCGATCGGTCGGCTATCGTTCGACCCACAGTGGTGTCCCTGCGGCCGCCGCGTCGGGCAGGCCTTGCACGTACCCTCAGCAGTTGACCGCGGCGCGCGCCATCGCTAGTGGGCTTCCATCGCTTACCTCCCACGTCGACCTGACTGACCCGAACCGCAGCGTGCGCGAGCGCTACCTGGGCGTCCATTCACTGATGACTGTGCCGATCCGCTCACGCGGCGCCATCCTGGGAGCGGCCACGTTCGAGCGCTCACGAGACTCCGGGCCGTTCCAGCCCGATGACTTGGATCTTGCAGAGGAACTGGCCGCACACGCCGCGGTCTGCATCGACAACGCCCGTCGTTACACCCACGAACACGCCGCAGCACTGACCCTCCAGCGCAGTCTGCTCCCGGTGGACCTACCGGCGCAGAACGCCGTGCAGGCGGCCTACCGCTACCTCCCGGCCGACGCGGTCGCCGGCGTGGGTGGCGACTGGTTCGACATTCTTCCGCTCTCCGGAGCCAGGGTCGCCCTCGTCGTCGGCGACGTCGTCGGCCACGGCATCCATGCCGCTGCCACCATGGGGCGGCTCCGGGCCACTGTGCAGACCCTTGCAGACATCGATCTCGCCCCGGAGGAGGTGTTGGCCCACCTCGACGACATGGTCAGCCGGATCGCCCAGGAATCCACAGATCCTTCCGGCGTCACGGGAGCGACCTGCCTCTACGCCGTCTACGACCCGGTCAGCTGCCACTGCATCCTCGCACGTGCTGGGCATCCGGCACCCGTACTTGTCACCCCCGACGGCGACGCACGACTTGTCGACCTCCCCGGTGGACCGCCCCTCGGTCTCGGGGGCTTGCCCTTTGAATCCACCTGTATCTCGGTTCCGGAAGGCAGCGTCCTCGCCCTCTACACCGACGGCTTGATCCAGAGCCCCTCGCTCGACACGGATCGCGGGCTTCGGCACCTGGTCGACGCCCTTAGCACGCCGGGAACCTCATTGGAAGCACAATGCGAAGCCGCCGTCACCGGCTTTGTGGGCGACAGGCCGACGGACGACGTGGCGCTGCTCCTGGCCCGGACAGGCTCTCTAGGGGAGGAATACATCGCGTGCTGGGAAATCCCCCAGGACCCCGCAGCCGTCGCATCGGCCCGGGCCAATGCGACCCGGCAACTGGCCACGTGGGGGCTGGAGGAGCTTGCCTTCACCACGGAACTGGTCGTCAGCGAGCTGGTCACCAACGCCATCCGCTACGGCTCAGAGCCCGTCCAACTCCGGCTCATACGTGACCGCACGCTGATCTGCGAGGTTTTCGACGGTAGCAGCACCTCACCTCACATGCGCCACGCCCGCACAACCGACGAAGGCGGCCGCGGCCTCTTCCTGATTGCCCAGGTCGCCGAACGGTGGGGGGCCCGCTATGCGAAGAACGGGAAGACGGTGTGGTCCGAGCAGCATCTCCGGCCTGCTGGCACGGGCCAGGACGGCACTGTCGAGAAGGCTGCGCACTGATCTGGCCAGCCCGGTACCGCGAAGGCAACTAGACGAGTCTGTCCGAATGCGTTCAGTGGTCGAAGGCGGTCAGTGAGCGGCTGACCGCCTGGCCGGTCTGGAAGTTGTGCCAGATCGCTGCGG
>NZ_JBIVNJ010000082.1:0-12441 GCF_044753585.1 Streptomyces sp. NPDC088354
CAGGCTGTGCACCCGGTCCCGCGTCCCGCGCACGGCATCGATCCGGATCTGCAACTCGTCCAGCAGGTCGTCCATCTGCAGCCGCGGCAGGCGCTGCTCACCCTTGTCGGGCTCCATCCCCATGGATTCCTCCATCAGGCACGGGAGGGGGTCTCTCCGGTTCTCAACATAGCGGCATCGGGTAGGCATCGAACGCTCTTCCGGCCAGGTCGTGGCAGGTGACAGGAGTCGCCGCGGAGGCTCGCGGGGTCAGACATGGTCCCGTCGCAGCGGGTGGAGACCCGCTTCCCGCCCGTCGAACGGTCCGGCCCCAGGACCGCGAACGCGGCCGCCTTCTCAGTCGCCGTTCTGCCGGGCGCGCACCCAGGCGGCGTACGCCGTCAGGGCGGTCGGCAGCGTCGGGAAGACGCGGTCCCGCCCCACCGCCTCGGTCAGACCGTAGGCGTCCAGGTCGTCCATCAGGTCCTGCTTGACCCGGGCGAGCGCGAACACGACGCCACGGCCGGTCAGTTCGAGACGCAGAGCGTCCACCGCGTCCAGGGCGGTGATGTCGACCTCGACGTTGGCCTCGGTGTTGAGCACGAACCAGCGAACCGGCCCGTCCTGGGCGTCGACCGCGGCGAGGGCCCTGCGGCGGAAGTCCTCGGCGTTGGCGAAGAACAAGGGCGAGTCGTAGCGGTAGACCAGCAGGCCGGGAATCGTGCGGGCCCGCGGGTAGTCGTCCACGTCGTGCATCCCGGCGAGTCCGGGGACAAGGCCCTCGATGGCGTCGTGCGGACGGGCCACCCGGAAGAGCATCTCGGCGACCGACAGCGCGACGGCCACCAGCACGCCGTAAAGGATGCCGAGGGCGAGTACACCGAGCAGGCAGGCGAGGGCAAGCAGCAACTCACGGCGGCGGAAGCCCGCCAGCCGCCGGAAACCGGGCAGGTCGATCAGCCGGCAGGCGGCGAAGACGACGATCGCGGCGAGCACCGCTTCCGGCAGGCCGGACAGCAGCGGGCCCAGGAAGAGCAGCACGCACACCACGGCCACGAAGGCCACCAGGGAGTACACCTGGCTGCGGCTCCCTGCCTGGGCCCCCAGCGCCGTCCGGCTGGCGCTGCTGCTCACCGGGAAGCCGTGCAGCACACCCGCGCCGAGATTGGAGGCCCCGAGCGCCAGGAGTTCCTGATGGGGATCGAGGCCGTGTCCGGCACGCGCCGCGAAGGCCCGGGCCGTGAGGATGACGTCGGTGTAGCCGACCAGCAGCACACCGACCGCCGGCAGCACCAGGTTCGGCAGTTCGCCGGGCGCCGGCAGCGACGGGCTCGGCAGGCCCGAGGGCACCTCCCCGATGACGGCGACACCGTGCCCGCGCAGTCCGAGGACAAAGACCGCGACCGTGCCGAACACCACGGCCAGCAGCGGGCCGGGGGCCATCGGCGTCCAGCGACCCACCAGGAAGAGGAAGACGAGGGCGCAGGCGGCCACGAGCACGGTCGGCGGCTGCGCCCGCGGCAGGTGCGCGACGAAAGACGCCACCTGCGGGAAGAACGCGGTGCCCGTCACGGGTACGCCGGTGAGTTTCGGCAGCTGATCGACGATCATGATCATTGCCACGCCCGCCAGGTAGCCGACCAGTACCGGCCGTGACAGCAGGTCCGCCACGAATCCCACCCGGGCGGCCCAGGCGACCACCGCCAGCAGGCCGACCACCACCGCCAGCGCCGCGGCCAGGACCGCGTACCGCCCGGGATCGCCCGCGTCCAACGGCCCCACCGCGGTCGCCGTCATGAGCGCGGTCGTCGACTCCGGACCGACGGACATCTGCCGGGACGATCCCAGCAGCGCGTACAGCACCAGGGGTGCCAGTGCCGCCCACAGCCCGGCGACCGGCGGCAGCCCGGCGAGCCCCGCGTACGCCATGACCTGCGGCACAAGGTAGGCAGCGACCGTCAGCCCGGCGAGGAGGTCACCGCGCAGCCACGACCTGCGGTACCCGGTCATGACCGCGACCCCCGGCAGCGTCCTGCGCCACGTCCGCGACTTCCGCATGCGCCCATCCTGGCCCCGGGAATGCGAGCCGGCGCAGATATCGCGAGGAGCAGGCATGTCGGGTACCTGTCCGGACGACCGGAGAAGGCACCTTCCCGCGGGCGCCGGGGCCGGGCGGGAGCCCTCGGCGGCCGTCGTGCCGCGCCACCCTCACGGCTCTCCGGCTCCGCGCCCGGACGCCGGGCCCGGCACCGGGCGGGAACGGGACGGGAGCGGCCCCGGGAGTGCCGGCGCAGGGTCCACGGAGGGCCGTCCGGCCCAGGCCGTCGCCCGGCCGGCCCTACCCAGCGGGCCCCGGGCGGGGACAGGCTGCAGGGAACGACCGTGACGTTCCGGAGGAGCCATGTCGTCGAACGGCATTCCCGCAGCAGAACTCGCAGCCCTGGACGCCCACTGGCGCGCCGCGAACTACCTGGCCGTCGGCCAGATCTATCTGATGGCCAATCCACTCCTGACCGAACCGCTGCGCCCCGAGCACATCAAGCCCCGGCTGCTCGGCCACTGGGGCACCTCACCGGGCCTGAACCTGGTGCACACCCACCTCAACCGCGTCATCGGCGCCCGCGGCCTGCACGCGCTGTGCGTCTGGGGCCCCGGTCACGGGGGTCCGGCGGTGCTCGCGAACTCCTGGCTGGAGGGCAGCTACACCGACACCTACCCGGACGTCACCCGGGACGCGGCCGGCATGGCCCGGCTGTTCCGGCAGTTCTCCTTCCCCGGCGGCGTGCCCAGCCACGTGGCCCCCGAGACGCCCGGCTCGATCCACGAGGGCGGCGAGCTCGGATACTCCCTCTCGCACGCGTACGGAGCCGCCTTCGACCACCCGGACCTGCTGGTCGCCTGCGTCATCGGCGACGGCGAGGCGGAGACGGGCCCGCTGGCCGCGTCCTGGCACTCCAACAAGTTCCTCGACCCCGTCCACGACGGCGCCGTGCTCCCGATCCTCCACCTGAACGGCTACAAGATCGCCAACCCGGCGGTGCTCGCCCGCCTCCCCGAGGCCGAGCTCGACGAACTGCTGCGCGGCTACGGCCACGACCCGCTGCACGTCACCGGCGACGACCCGCCGGCCGTGCACGCCGCGATGGCCGACGCCATGGACACCGCCCTGGACCGCATCGCCGGAATCCAGCGTGCCGCCCGCAACGGCGGCGGCACGGCCGAGCGCCCGCGCTGGCCGGTGATCGTGCTGCGCACCCCCAAGGGCTGGACCGGTCCGGCCGAGGTCGACGGCGTGCCGGTGGAGAACACCTGGCGCGCCCACCAGGTCCCGCTGCCCGGTGTCCGCGACAACCCCGCCCACCTGGCCCAACTGGAGGCGTGGCTGCGCTCGTACCGGCCGGAGGAGCTCTTCGACGGGGAGGGCCGGCCGCGTGAGGAGGTGCTGGCCTGCGTGCCCGCGGGCGACCGCAGGCTGGGCGCCACGCCGTACGCCAACGGCGGTCTGCTGCTGCGCGACCTGCCGGTTCCGCCGCTGGAGCGCTTCGCGGCCGAGGTCGGCAAACCCGGCGCCTCCTTCCACGAGCCGACCCGGGTGCTCGGCGGGCTGCTGGAGGAGGTGATGGCGGCCACCGCCGAGCGCCGCGACTTCCGGCTCGTCGGGCCCGACGAGACCGCCTCCAACCGCCTGGACGCGGTGTACGGGGCCTCCGGCAAGGCATGGCAGGCGCACACGCTGCCGGTGGACGAGCACCTGGACCGGCACGGCCGGGTCATGGAGATCCTGTCCGAGCACACCTGCCAGGGCTGGCTGGAGGGCTACCTCCTCACCGGGCGGCACGGGCTGTTCTCCTGCTACGAGGCGTTCGTCCACATCGTCGACTCCATGGTCAACCAGCACGTCAAGTGGCTGCGCACGACCCGCGCGCTGCCCTGGCGGCGTCCCATCGCCTCCCTCAACTACCTGCTCACCTCGCACGTGTGGCGGCAGGACCACAACGGCTTCTCGCACCAGGACCCGGGCTTCATCGACCACGTGCTGAACAAGGCGCCCGAGGTCGTGCGGGTCTACCTGCCGCCGGACGCCAACACCCTGCTGGCGGTGGCCGAGCACGTCCTGCGCAGCCGCGACTACGTGAACGTGGTCGTCGCCGGCAAACAACCCTGCCACGACTGGCTGGACCTGGCGGCCGCCCGCGCCCACACCGCCCGCGGCGCCGGCGTGTGGGCGTGGGCCGGCACGGAGGACGGCACGCGCGAACCGGACGTCGTCCTGGCCTGCGCCGGGGACGTGCCCACCCTGGAGGTCATGGCCGCCGCGTCGCTGCTGCGCAGGCACCTGCCGGAACTCGCCGTGCGCGTCGTCAACATCGTCGACCTCGCGCGTCTGCTGCCCCAGGACGAGCACCCGCACGGCATGGCCGACCCGGAGTACGACGCCCTGTTCACACGCGACAAGCCGGTCGTCCTCGCCTACCACGGCTATCCGTGGCTGATCCACCGCCTGGCGTACCGCCGGGCCGGCCACGCCAACCTGCACGTGCGCGGCTACAAGGAGATCGGCACCACCACGACGCCCTTCGACATGGTGCTGCGCAACGACCTCGACCGCTACCGCCTCGTCATGGACGTCATCGACCGCGTCCCCGGTCTCGCGGTACGCGCCGCGCCCGTAAGGCAGTTGATGGAGGACGTACGCCTGCGGCACCACTCCTGGATCCGCGAGCACGGCACCGACCTGCCCGAGGTCACGGGCTGGTCCTGGCCGGGATGAGCACACACGGCCCGAGGGCCGCTCCCCATGCGGGGGACGGCCCTTGGGCTTTCCGGACGCCGCCGCCCAACAAGCCCTCGCGGCAGGGCTGTTCGGCCCCCAGGGAATGGGCCTTCGGCCCACGGCGGTGCGCCGCGTCCGGCGGGACAGTGAACACGCGACAAAGACGCCACCACCCACCGTTCGCGCACCGTCCCGAAGGGATCAGCATCATGGCCATCCAAGGACACCCCCACCGGCACACCGGGCTCCGCCTTCCGTCGCTGCGCAGGACCGGAGCCGCGCAGGCATCCGGCGAGGAGGCGACCACGGCCGCCGCGATCCGCGCGTACGTCTTCGCCGGCCTGCGTGTCCTGACCGGTTTCGTCTTCCTGTGGGCCTTCCTCGACAAGACCTTCGGCTTCGGCTACGCCACCGCGTCCGGCAAGGGCTGGATCGACGGCGGATCGCCCACCAAGGGTTTCCTCAGCGGTGTGGCCGCCGGACCGATGCAGTCCACGTTCCACAGCTGGGCCGGCGCCGGCTGGGTGGACTGGCTGTTCATGCTCGGCCTGCTCGGCGTCGGTGCCGCCGTCATGAGCGGTGTGGCACTGCGCCTCGCCGCCATCGCCGGCACCGCCCTGATGGCGATGATGTGGATCGCCGAATGGCCGCCCGCGAAGCACCTGGCCGACGGCTCGCCGAGCATGTCGACCAACCCGTTCGCCGACTACCACGTCATCTACGCCGTCGTGCTGATCGCACTGGCCGCCGTCTCCGCCGGCGCCACGTGGGGCCTGGGCCGGGTCTGGGCCCGTCTGCCCCTGGTCCGCGACCACGCCTGGCTGCGCTGAGCGCCTGATCGAGACGCGTCAAGCGGCCCGGGGACGTACGTCCCCGGGCCGCCGCGTCGGTTGAGCCATCGGCGCGTACGGGGACGAGTGGCGGCTCGCGGCTGGGGCCTTTGATGCGCCGTATGGGCCGCTCGGTCCCGCGAGGGGACCTGCGGCCCATGCGGTCGCGGGAGCCGCAGGGCACGCTGGAGACAGTAGCCACGCCGGTCACGCCACTCTCCGTGAGGGGGTCATCGTCATGGTGCGTCCTGTCATCGCCGGCCTGGACGGGTCGGCCGAGAGCCTCTCGGCCGCCGACTGGGCGGCCCGTGACGCCTCCTCGCGGGGCCTGCCCCTGCGGCTGCTGCACGTCTGGGAGAGGCAGCCCTATGCCCAGGCGCCCCTGGGAGGGCCCGTGGCCATGCGTGCGTGGGCCGAGAGTGTGCCGAGGGAGGCCGCCGACACCCTGCGCCGACGCTACCCGCAGCTGGAGATCAGCTCCGAGGACATCGCCGGACGGCCTGCCGCGGTCCTGTCGTCCGCCGCCGAGGGCGCCGAGGTACTGGCGCTCGGTTCGCGCGGCCTCGGGGGCATCACCGGCTTCTTCGTGGGCTCCGTGGCGCTCGCGGTGGTCGCCTCAGTGCACCGCCCGGCCGTCCTGGTGAGATCCGGGACGAGCGCCGAGGACGAACACCTTCCCGACGCCGACGGGCCGGCCTCGGCCACCACCCCCTACCGGGACGTCGTTCTCGGCCTCGACCTGGACCATCCGCACGACGCCCTGCTCGGCTTCGCGTTCGAGGCGGCCGCCCGCCGGGCCGCGCGCCTGCGGGTGATCTACGGCTGGACGCTGCACCCGTACGTGCACGGCACCGGCACGGTGCTGCCCGACCTGATCGGGGAGATCGCCTCGGAGTTCGACAGGGCGCTCACCCACGCCCTGCGGCCATGGCGGCTGAAGCATCCCGATGTGGACGTCGAGGCCCATCAAGCCGTTGGCCGAGCGGCCGACCACCTGGTGGACGCCTCCGCCGACGCCTGCATGGTCGTGGTCGGCCGCCACATACGTCGCTCCTCGGTCGGCAGCCACATCGGCCCGGTCACCCACGCGGTGATGCATCACAGCGCTGCCCCTGTCGCCGTGGTCCCGCACACATGATCATGTCGGCCCCGGCGCTGCGAATACGGCTCTCCCGCAACCCGCTCGGGCCCCGCACGCGTGGCGCCGCGAAGGGCAACGCGGCGATCCAGCCGTCCGGTCCCGGTCAGGCGTGACCCGCACCCCGTCCTGGCCCGGTGTTCGCACGGGGGCCGGGACGGGCTTGGCGGCGAACCGCCAGACGAGAGTGTGCGATGCGGGCTGTGGGCGCCCTCTGCGGCTGGTCGGGTTTTGCGTTAGATGACCGGTCGCCTATTCTGGGTCACTACCCCGTGAGCCGGAACCGGGTGCGCTGCGAACCGCGGTCGCCCAGGAACGGCCCCCCTGCCGCACGGGCAGCCCCCCACACACACAGGAGCAGCTATGTCCACGTACCGCGCCTTCGAGGCCACCGGCGTTCACAACCTGCGGCTTGTCGAGCGTGATCTCGCCGACCCCGCACCAGGACACGTCCGGTTGCGAGTCGAGGCCTGCGGCGTCTGCCACACCGATGTGCTGGCCGTGGAGGGCCTGCGCCCGGATCCCGCGCAGCCTGTCGTCCCTGGGCACGAGGTCGTCGGCGTCATCGACGCCGTCGGGGCCGGCGTCACCGCCTGGCAGCCCGGCGACCGCGTCGGCGTCGGTTTCCTGAACGGCCAGTGCGGGGAATGCGAGCCGTGCCGCCGGGGCGACTTCGTGAACTGCCGCTACCAGCAGCAGACGGGTACCACCGTGGACGGCGGCTACGCGGAGGTGACGTACGCCCGCGCCAGCGGGCTGGTGCGAATCCCCGAGGGCATATCGGCGATCGACGCCGCCCCGTTGCTGTGCGCCGGTCTGACCACCTTCACCGCACTCCAGCAGGGGCCGACGCGGGCCGGTGCCCTCGTCGCCGTACAGGGCATCGGAGGTCTGGGGCACCTGGCACTGCAGTACGCCCGGAGCCTTGGCTACAAGGTCGCCGCCGTGGCGCGGGGCAGCGAGAAGGAGGCGGCTGCCCGGCGGTTGGGCGCCCACGAGTACATCGACAGCAACAGCGTCGATCCCGGTACCGCGCTCAGTGCCCTGGGCGGTGCCTCCCTCGTCATCGCCACCGCGTCCAGCGGCGCCTCCATGAACGCGCTGGTCCGCGGACTCGCGCCGCAAGGCAGGCTCGTCGTCGTGGGGGCCGCGCCGGACCCTCTGACGATCTCGACCCCCGACCTGATCTTCGGCACTCGTTCCGTCGTCGGGAGCCTGACCGGTTCGTCCATCGAGAACGAGGACAACCTCGCCTTCACTCTCGCCCATGACATCCGCCCGAGCGTCGAGGCCATGCCCTTCTCCCAGGCAGCCGAGGCCTACGAGCACATGCTGTCGGGGGCGGCCCGCTTCCGCGTGGTACTCGACATGGCGTCCTGACGCAGCCGCAGGGGGGCGGGCGGGCACACGCAGTGCCGGCACCGCCCCTTGCCTTTCCCCGTCTTCGAGCCGTCCGGGCGGGAACGCCATCTCGGCTGCCCCATGGGACGGCGGCAGCAACCCCGCCTGGCGCCCTGCAGTCGCACGGGCTACCGGCGTGCCGGGGCCGGGCCGACGGTGTCGTCGGCCTTGTAGTCCAGCCGCGCATCGACATCGGCCACGCCGTCCACGCCGCGGCACAGGCGGTCACGACCGTCACGAGATCTTTCGGTCCACCACCTCTTCGAGGAACACCTTGCCGTCCTCCACGCGGACGGTGACCGCGTTCGGCGGGAGCCCGAGCGTCTTCACCAGGAGGTCACCGGCGATCTCCTCGCGGATGGCCCGGTCGCGCCGCAGGAAGATCCGCAGCAGGTCGGCGCTGCTGATCACACCGATCAGACGCCTCGTCTCGTCGATCACCGGAGGCCGTCCGCGCGGGTCGGCGAGGGAACCCGTGCCACCGCGCTCGTGGTGGGACATCGTGGCCGTGGCGGCATGGCCGGGTGGCTGCTCGGCTCGGTCGGACTGTCCCTCGCCGGACGCGCGGCCTGTCCGGTCGTCGTGGTCAGGGGGAGTGGCGGCGGCGGGGCACCGGTGCCGGCCCGAAGCGGATCGCGCTCGGCGTCGGCCCGGACGACAATTCCTCGGCGGCCGTGGAGTTCGCCTTCCGCGAGGCCGAACTGCGTGGATGCGGCGTCAAGGCCGTGTACGCACGGCGGATACCGACCGATGAGACGGCCGAATGGACCGGCTACGAGGACGAGGCCGTCAAGGCGCATCAGCCCCGCGCCGAAGATCACCTCGACGGGGCGCTGCGCGCCGCGGCGACCGCCCACCCCGCGGTCCGCTAGCGCCGGCACCCTGGCGAAAGCCACCCGCGCACAGTCCTTCTCGCGGCCCTCGACGACACTGATCTGCTCG
Source organism: Streptomyces sp. NPDC088354 (assembly GCF_044753585.1). Taxonomy (NCBI): domain Bacteria; kingdom Bacillati; phylum Actinomycetota; class Actinomycetes; order Kitasatosporales; family Streptomycetaceae; genus Streptomyces; species Streptomyces sp. NPDC088354. The sequence goes on from NZ_JBIVNJ010000082.1 coordinate 9,065, forward strand.
TCGTCGGTGCCCGCCGCCACAGCCCCTTCGGCCTCCAGCTCGGCCCGGTCAACCACTCCATGCTGCACCACGCCCCCTGCCCGGTCGCCGTCGTCCCACAGCAGGGCTGACCCGAGTGCCGCTCGGGCCCGTCTCGCGGGCGCGGCAGGCCCCTGCGGGCGACACTGGACCGCAGAGGCGGTGCGCCGCCGCGGCTCCGGCCGGTGGACCTCATGTGCCGGCCCGGCCCACCGGTTTCCGGGAGGGATGACGATGCGGGCGTGGACCTGGTCGTACGAGGGCTACGACCCCGCGCAGGAACGGCTGCGCGAAGCCCTGTGCACACTGGGCAACGGCTACTTCGCCACCCGCGGTGCCGCCCCGGAATGCGCGGCGGGGCCCCACCACTACCCCGGCACCTACGTGGCCGGCTGCTACGACCGGCTCCATTCCACCGTCGCGGGCCGGAAAGTCCGGAACGAGGACATGGTCAACCTGCCCAACTGGCTGCCCCTGCGCTTCCGGTTCCGCGACGGCGGGACGTGGTTCAGCCCCGACGACGGATCGCTGCTCGACCACCGGCAGGACCTCGACCTCCGCCGCGCCACCCTCACCAGGACGTTCAGGCTGCGTGATCCACACGGCCGGGTCCTGGCCGTCGAGCAGACGCGGCTGGTCCACATGCACGATCCGCACCTCGCCGCGTTGCGCACCGTCTTCACCGCCGACGGCGACTGGTCGGCCCACCTCGACGTCGAATCCGCACTCGACGGGGACGTCACCAACGCGGGAGTCGCCCGCTACCGGGACCTGAACGGCCGTCACCTGACCCGGATGCACGCGGGGACGTCCGCACCGGACACGGTGTGGCTGAGGTGCCGCACGACCTCGTCCGACATCCGCGTCGCCGTGGCCGCGCGCACCCGCGCCACGACCGCTCCGGAGACCGTCCGCGCGCTGGAAGCGGGGGAGCGCACCGCGGTCCACCGGCTCACGGTCGCGGTGGCACCCGGCCGGCCGGCGGTCGTGGAGAAGACGGTGGCCCTGCACACCTCCCGTGACCCGGCGATCAGCGATCCGCTGCACGCCGCCCTCGACCGCGTCGGCCGCGCGCCCGACTTCAGCGCCCTGCTGGCCACGCACACCGCCGCATGGGAGCAGCTGTGGCGCCGCGCCGCGCTGGACGTCCCCGGCGACGCCGGACGCATCCTGCGGCTGCACGCCTTCCACGTCCTGCAGACCCTCTCCCCGCACACCGCCGAACTGGACGTGGGCGTACCCGCCAGAGGACTGCACGGAGAGGCCTACCGCGGTCATGTCTTCTGGGACGAGCTGTTCGTCCTGCCCTATCTCGACCTGCACTTCCCCGAAGTGTCCCGGGCACTGCTGGAGTACCGCCACCGCCGTCTCGACGAGGCGTGCCGCGCCGCGGCCCATGCCGGACTGACCGGGGCGATGTACCCGTGGCAGAGCGGCAGCGACGGCCGCGAGGAGACCCAGACCCGACATCTCAACCCGCGGTCGGGACGATGGCTGCCGGACCACACCCGCCTCCAGCACCACGTCGGCTCAGCCGTCGCCTACAACATCTGGCGCTACGGACAGGCCACGGGCGACACGGAGTTCCTGTACACCAAGGGCGCCGAGATGCTGCTGCAGATCGCCCGCTTCTGGGCGGCCTCCGCCACCTGGGACCCGCAGTGCGACGGCGCCGGCCGCTACCGGATCCGCGGAGTCGTCGGCCCGGACGAGTACCACGACGCCTATCCCGGCTCCGCGACGCCCGGACTCGACGACAACGCGTACACCAACGTGACCGCCGCTTGGGTGCTCGCCCGCGCCCTGGAACTCTGGCGCACCCTGCCCGCCCCGCGCCGCGACGAACTGCGCGAGCGCACGGCCCTCGGCTCGGAGGAGACGCAGCGCTGGGAGGACGTGTCGCGGCGGCTGTACGTGCCCCGGCACGCCGGTGTGATCAGTCAGTTCGCGGGCTACGGGGAACTGCGCGAACTGGACTGGGAGGGGTATCGAGCACGGTACGGGGACATCCGGCGCCTGGACCGGATCCTGGAGGCGGAGGGAGACTCGGTCGACCGCTACCAGGCATCCAAACAGGCCGACGTGCTCATGCTGGGCTACCTCTTCCCTCCCGCCGAACTCCGGGGCCTTTTCGACCGCCTGGGATACCGCCTGGACGACAGCGACTGGCGCTCCACGCTCGACTACTACCTGCGGCGGACCAGCCACGGTTCGACCCTCAGCGGCGTGGTCCACGCCTGGGTACTGACCCGCGCCCATCGCGCCGACGCCTGGTCCTACGCCCAGGAAGCGCTGCTGGGCGACATCACCGACGTCCAGGGCGGCACCACCGAGGAGGGCATCCATCTCGGCGCCATGGCGGGCACGCTCGATCTGGTCCAGCGCGGTCTGACCGGTATGGAGGCCCGCGAGGACGCGCTGTGGCTCGACCCGGCGCCGCTGCCGCAGTTGTCGCGCTTCGGTTTCACCATCCGCTACCGCGGCCATTGGGGAGTCGGGGTGCACGTCGACGCCCGTCACGTCGGGATCGTCGTCCCCGCCTCCGAATCGGCGCCCGTCCGGGTCCGCGTCGCCGGCCGGACCTGGTCGGTCCCGCCGGGCCGCTCCCGTCTGATCGAGCTGCCGGGCCGCTGAACGGCCCCGCCCGGCCGGCTCGGTCTCCTGGGCCGCGAGGTGTCGGGCCGCGGAGCCGGGGGATCGTCCGGCCGCTCTTGCCGCGCCGGCCTGCACACGCCGCCCGCAGGGCCACGGGTGACAGGAGAGGGCCGCCGGACGGCTTAGCGAGCCGGCCGGCCGCCGTCGGGCGTCCCCGAGGGGACTCCCATCCCGGGGAGCCGGCCCGTTCGTCATCGACGGCGGTGGCCTGCAACCGAAGAGCCAAATCCTCCAGTGCCCGGCCCGCGGCGAGTTCATCACCGATCTCGGGGACGGAGTCCGCGGATGTGCGCCGTGCCACGCCACTGCTGATCGCCACGATCGTGGGCTCGATCGGCGGTGTGATGGTCGGTGCCTGGGGTGCCATCAGGCAGTACCGGGTCTCGGACCGGGTCGCCACGCTGGGCTCGTTCTTCATTCTCGCGATGCCGGTGCCCGTGATCGCGGTGACGCTCAAACTGTGGGCGATCGACATCAACGACGCCGTGGGGCACAAGGTCATCGAGTACACCGGTGAGTACGACCCGGGGCTGTCCGGCACCGGGGACATCCTGCTCAGCCGGCTGCAGCACCTCCTCGTGCCCAGCCTCACCCTGATCCTCGTCCAGGTCGCGCTCTACAGCCGCTACCAGCGCAGCACCATGCTGGACGTGCTGGGCAGCGACTTCCTGCGCACCGCGCGGGCCAAGGGCCTGTCCCGGCGG
>NZ_JBIVNJ010000083.1:0-12213 GCF_044753585.1 Streptomyces sp. NPDC088354
CCGCCGCAACGCCCGCGACCCTCGCCGCCCCCTCACACTCCTCGGCCTCGGATGATCACGAACCGGACATCATGCGACTACGCCGAAGCCCTGGGTGACGGCCCCACACCCCTCCAAAGAGCGGCCTGGTTGTCAGAGCTCAGGACATGCTGCCGGCAGGAGAGCCACGACGTTCAGTCAGAGTCGCGGTAGACGCCTTCGGTATCGTGGTGGGCGACTTCGGAAAATTCAACAAATTCCATATTCGCCGTAACCAAGTTTGCCGATATGGATGCCACCCCGCGTGGGACGGTGCGGAATTCACGTCCGAATCGCAGCTCCCACTCGTAGCTCTCGTCGTCGTCATAGTCGTCGCGGCTGTTAGTGAGCACCGCCAGCAGTGCATGGTGACCGGGATTCATGGTGGCGTAGTCCGCGATGAAGACGACCGACACGCCACGCAGCTCCTCACTTCCGCGCACCGCGTTCAGCACGTCGTCGGATTCCGCTGCCGCCCATTCCGGATCATCGACTACGCAAAGGTCGGACACCTCGGTATCGTCTCCGCAAGCCTGAGCAATGTCTTGCAGCACCGCCCGCCATGTCTCCTCATTGCTGTAGTCCGTTCGGAGAATGACGGGGTAGTAGTCGGGCTTGTCTCCAAAATCAGGTATCTTATTCAAGGCTAAACCTCATTGTTGTGGATATCGACGGGAGCGCCAGCGGTTGGCTTTACCGGTGACCTCAATGAACGAGATTCCGTTCAGGCCACACATCGCTTACTCAGGCCTCGAAGACCTGACGTGTCGGCGAACCATCTGCCATACGAGGCGGCTCAAGGCAGATACGCCTCGGCAAACCCGCATGCGGCGTCGAGATCACCAGTGCGTGCCGCTGATTGTGAGGATTGTACTGCAACCACGTGAAGTGGCATTGCTGCTGCAGGCCCAGACCGTCAGGAATAGAATATGGACGCCATATCCATGGCGTAAGAGGCCGTTTTTCTATCGATCATGGTGAGCATCGGTTCGAGTGTGGCGACTCGGCCGGGTGGTGTTCGGGCAGGAGCACCGACGGCATCTGACACCCCACCCGAAGAGACGGCACGACATGCCGTTCCTCGCGCCGAAGCCCCGTTCTCATGCCTGACCAGCGGAAACGCAGCCACCATTCAGCCACGGCATGGACCAATGAGACCGTCTTCGGTACTGGCGGGATCGCAATGCGGGGTAGACGGACCGTGTCCCGCAGGGTCGTCGTCCGTGCGTGCCTCCCGGTTGCCGGCCTGCCGGAAAGGTTCGACCCAGCAGCGACGGAAAGGGCTGCTCCACGTATTGGCCGCATTCGGCAACAGCAGTTGGCGCAGTCGCGATCTGGTGTGGCCCTCATCCAGGCCGGTGCTTCCGGACCTGCTCCTGCCCTCCGGACATCGACTCCGTCATGGCTGCAAACTCCGTTACCGAGGTCGGGCTTGCCCTGGCGCAGGATGACGGCAGGGTCACGGCGACAGTTCAGCCCTCGTCGTGTGACCGACTCCGCACGTGGCCCCGAATTGCCAGCGGCAGAGAACACTCGCTAACCCTCCCGACTAGAACGGTCTATCTATTCAGATGGATGGGCGGTGATGCACGTCAGTTCGGCCGGCACAGTAATGCTCGTGCATGCTCTGGAGGACCCCCACTGAGCTGGGAAGGCTGGGCGGAGCGCTACCGAGCGCGGGGTTACCGGGTTGTCGCTCCCGCCTGGCCCGGCCTGGAGGGCGCGGTGGAAAAGATCCGACGTGAGCCGTCCAGGGTGGCGGGCATAGGTCTGCGTGAGCCGATAGCCCGCCCGCTACGAGGAAGTCATCTGACGCCTCGACGACGCGCCAGTCATCATCGGGCACTCTTCGGAGGCGCGATCACTCAGTTCTGCTGGACCGCGGCTTCGGCAGGGCCGGTGCCGCCACAAAGATCAACTTTCGGAAGCGACGCAGGGCCCCATCTGCTGTTTATCGCCGGTGAAGCCGACCACATCGTGCCGGCAGGGTACCCACGACCGGAAGCACCCGAGGTTCCCCTCGTTCCCATCACTGTAGGAGAAGCACGTGTTCCACCGCCGCTCTGTCCGTCTCGGCGTCACCGGCAGCGCCGGCCTCATTCTGTCTGCAGGATTGGTCATGACCGCATCCGCTGCCCAGGACCATCAGACGCGGCCGCAGGTCAAACCCACCGTCGTGCTCGTGCACGGTGCTTGGGCCGACTCGGCCGGTTGGAGCGGGGTCGTCACCCGGTTGCAAGCTGAGGGCTATCGGGTCACGGCGCCCGCCACTCCGCTGCGCAGCCTCAGCAGCGACGCCGCCTACCTGAACGACTACCTCAAGACGATCACGGGCCCCATCGTCCTGGTGGGTCATTCCTACGGCGGCGCCGTCATCACCAATGCCGCAACCGGGAACCCCAACATCACGGCCCTTGTCTTCATTGCCGCCTTCGCCCCCGACAAAGGGGAAAGTGCCGCAGAGCTCATTGGAAAATTCCCCTGCAGCCACCTCAGCGACGACCCGAACGCGCCCATCCCCACGGCCCTGAACGCCGTCCCCTTCACGCAGGCTGACGGCGGCAACGGAGTTGGCCTCTACATCAAGCCGGTCAAGTACCGGGACGTCTTCCTCAGCAACCGGCTTGACACAACCAAGGCCTCGGAACTCGTCGTCACCCAACGCCCCGTCACGGCCCAGGCCGTCGGTGAACCTTCCGGTCCTCCAGCTTGGAAGACCATCCCCTCGTGGCTCACGACGACCACACGATACCTGCCGCCGCGGAACGGTACATGGCTGCACGTGCGCACGCGCACACAACCGAGATCAACGCACCGCACGCTGTTCACCTGACTGACCCCAAGGCTGTCACGCGTGTGATCGAAAACGCCGCCGTCAGCATAGGTAAGTAGGTATGCCCCGGGGCCCCGGCCTCCTCCCACGAGTGGGAGGAGGCCGGGCCAGCTCAGCCCGCAGCTACAAGGACGCCGACGCAGTGCACCAGGACGGCACTCGCCGCCTGCGCGTCGCCGAGATAGCCAGCCATCATAGCCCCGTCGCGCATCGCCACCATAGCGGCAGCCGATCGGAGGGGGTCGGATGCTCCGAGCCGCTGGAAGGCGCCCCGCAGTATCTGCTGGAACCATGCCCGGTGCCGCAGCACAACCTGGTGGACCGCGCTCTCCGGATTCGGGTACTCCGCGGCAGCGTTGATAAAGGGACAGCCACGGAATCCCGGGCCACACAGTTCATCACCGATGCCATGCGCCACCGCGACGAGGAAGGCGGACGGCGAGGAGATCGCCTCTTCCGCAGCAGTGATCTGCTCCCTGATCTGGCGGTCTGCTGCCTCAAGGTAGGCACGCACCAAGTCGTCCTTGCCCTCGAAATGCCGGTAGAAGGTGCCCCGGGCGATGTTGGCCTCCTCCATCACACGGTCTACGCCAACGGCCCTGATCCCCTCGCTGTAGAAGAGGCGACTCGCCGTTCCCAACAGCCGTTCACGCGCCTCGGACCGACGAGCGGGTGCGGACACATCCGTAAGCTTCGACATACAGACAGTATAGAACGCTCGTTTCACTCGCCTGGGCTCCGATCGTCACCAACCCGGCTCACTCCCGTCTCCCCAAGGCGTGCACGTGGACCCGCTGTCCGCCGGTACTCCCGCGGGTTCTCTCCTCACCGAGCCGATGCCTCGTGCAGGGCGCTTCGAGTTCCGGGAGGGCCACCCGCTGGCTCCGAGTCTGATCTTGGCCTCCAGATTCTATACGCCGTCACCCGTCACCTGCTCGACTAGCAGAGTTCTAGGATGCTTGCCGGTCAACCCACGGGCGAGGCGATGCTGGAAATCGCCGCCTGCGCCTGGAGGGTTGAGAAGAGCGGCGCCACTGCCATGCGGTGGCGTGCGATACATGCTCGCAATCGAACAGTCACAACGGAAGAACTCGCTGTAGTCGGTCGGCGCCCATAAATAGATCGAGAGGCCGCCGCTTTCGTTACCACCGCGATCGCCACTGTCCCAATGGAGGCGCCAGCCTGGGTCAGCCAAGTCAGTAACTCGCCCGGTTATATCGATGTTGGGCAGAGGCTGCTTGCGCCAGCCAATTTATGGGGGTTGGCGCGAGCTTCCTTGACGACCGACCGGAAAATTGGGCGCCAGTAGCCATGTCTCAGTGAAAAGTTTTTTCAGAGTTCGGTCACTATGACCGAGCGCACCTATCCACAGATTTGCAAGATCTACCGAACCCGCCCAATCGCCCGGGGTTTTGGGGACAGGATATTTCTTTACCCGCCTGGTAAATACTGGTTTTATGGGTCGTTAAAGATGACGCTTTACCGGCCAGGGCTGCGGTCAGTTCAGTCGACGCCAGCCGGCTTACCACCCCGGCAGCACCCTTCACCGCACACACGGCCCTTGGGAGTACCAAGTGCGAAAAACACTTATGGCTACTGCCGTAGTCGTCACCGCCGCCCTCGGCGGTTCGGCGGTCGCTTGGCATGCTCTGGCAGTCCATCCTGGCAAGGAGACCAAAGTGGCGTCGGTGTCCGCCCGGGATTTACGGGTGGGTGCCGTCTGTTCCTTCGACTTCCCTTACGCAACCGAGGTCTCCTGCGGCTTGCTGAGCTTTGGGGACGTGCGCTACTTCTGCACCGGCGTCGCCCACGCCTCGTGCCCGAGGACTCGTACGGTCACTCTCGCCAATACGGGCAACACGCCTATTCGGCTGATCAGCGTAAGCGGCTCGCGTTCCGGTGAGCGACACGAGACTGTCTCCCCCACCCTGCGCCCTGGCGAGAGGAAGACCGTCGGTCCCGGCGTTGGGGACACATATTTGTACGACATTGTCCTTCGTTGTGACGGGGGCCATGCACAGGCCGAAATAGCAGGGGTGTCCGACCACAAGATGCGGTAGGCAGCACGGACGCGAGGATCGCCATTTGGCGCTGATGCAATCAGCAGCGATCAAGGGCACACGGTGGGCGAGGATGTACCCTTCCCCTCCCACGCAACTGCACAGGGCTCTCCTGTCCGCTGCTCGCCAGCGTGCCGGATGCCAGGGGCATGCGGGCAATTGATCGCAGATCAGCCACAGAAGGCTCGGCGATCGTGCGAAGCCGCACGCGAGTCCCCCTTCTTGGGCAACTCTCACGGACCAACAGTGTCATTTAGGATCAGCGTCACATGTCGATACATCCATCGGGCTCATGCCGGCAACGTGTATCCGCCGAGAATTGACCCCCTACGCGAGGCGCGTCGCTTATTCATACACTGTTTATCACGTCGCGCGAAGCCCACATGTGATGAAAGCGCCAGTCAGTGTAATCTGCGCGCCTTGAGGTGGAGGCTGAGTTGCAGCGGATAGCCGGCAACGCGCCTTCGTCCACCTTGATCTTCTGGAGCGCCGGGCTCCAGAACGACGGCGGGCGCCTGAAAATGATTCACGTCATTCTCACAACCTTTGAGAATTATCCAAGCAGCGGACAGCTTTGAGTGTAGGTGGCACGGTCTGCTAGTGTCGCGAACTGTCCTCAAGCCGATGCGAGCGAACGCCGAATGTAGTTCGGCATTGACGGACGGCAGATGTGAATCCGCAGAGATTCCGGGGGCCCTCGCGAGCGGCTCATTGCCGTGTCAGTCAGTTCGCCCATATGGCGACGTGACCTTCACAGACACACTTGGAAAATTTGATGATGACAGAGAGTAGGACCCGCCGTCGGCATGCTGTCAAGCGGCGGCCACTGGTGCTTGGCGCGGCGGTGCTGGCGGTGGCGGGCGCGGTAACGGTGCCGGTGGTGGCGCAGGCGACGGGAGCGAAACCTTCCGGTACTTCGGTGCGTCAGGGTGATTTCGCCGCTGCGGCGGCTGAGTTCGGGGTGCCGGAGGGCGTCCTGCTGGCAGTGGCCTACCAGGAGTCGGGGTGGGACGCTCATGGCGGGCAGCACAGTACAGACGGTGGCTACGGGCCGATGCATCTGACGGATGTGACGCGGTCGATGCTCGCTAGCGGCGACGCAGGCATGGCAGGCAGAGCCGAGGTGTCCAAACTGGCTGAGGACCCAGCCCTGCACACGCTGCAGGCTGCGGCGAAGCTGACCGGGCTGCCGCAGGAGGACCTGCGTACAGACGCGGCGGCCAACATTCGTGGTGGTGCGGCCTTGTTGGCGTCGTATCAGAAGGCCACGGGTGGAAAGGCTTCGGCGGATGCAGGTGACTGGTACGGGGCGGTCGCCCGTTACAGTCAGTCCACGCGGCAGCAAGCGGCCGGAGCGTTCGCCGACCGGGTCTTTTCGACGCTGAAGAACGGCGCGAAACGTACGACAGCTGATGGGCAGCGCGTGGCGCTGGTGGCCGGGGCCGAGGTCACTCCGGCCACCAGTCAGTTGGACCGGTTGCACCTGGCTTCGACGGCGGCAACAGCCACCGAGTGCCCAACTACCGTCGATTGCACCTTCGCGCCTGCCGCCCCGTCCAATGGCCAAGTTTCCAACCGGCCTGCCAACGGGATACGGATCGACTCGATCGTCATCCATGACACCGAGTCTTCCTACGCATCGGCGATCGCCACGTTCCAGACCGCGGGCGGAAGCGCGGCGCACTATGTGATGCGCTCAGCGGATGGTGCAGTCACACAGATGGTCCCGACCAAGGATCTGGCGTTCCATGCGGGCAACTACTCCACGAACATGCACTCGATCGGTATCGAGCACGAGGGTTATGCCGCGCACGGAGCGACCTGGTACACCGAGGCGCAGTACGAAGCGACAGCGGAGTTGGTGAAGTACCTGGCCGGACGGTTCGAGATACCGGTGGACCGGCAGCACATCATCGGTCACGACAACATTGTCGGTCCGACGTCGGGCACGGTCTCCGGGATGCACTGGGACCCGGGACCCTCCTGGGACTGGGAGCACTTCATGGCCCTGGTCGGTGCCCCGCTAACCGGCACACACGGCGTAGGTGACATCGGCTCGGTGGTCACCATTGCTCCTGGATTCCTGGGGAACGACCAGACGGTGGAGATTTGCCCCTCTGATGACCCGACCGGCGCCACCGCAGCCTGCACACGTGTGCAGCAACCGTCCAACTTCGTATACCTGCGTACCGCCCCAAGCGCGTCGGCTCCACTCTTTGGTGACCAGGCGATCCACTCCGGTGCCGCCGGCACCGACCGCATCAACGACTGGGGCAGCACCGCCCAGGCCGGTCAGCAGTTCGTCGTCGCCTCGAAGTTGGGCGCTTGGACCGCGATTTGGTATAGCGGCAACAGGGTTTGGTTCCACAACCCCGACGGCGCCAACACCATCCCCACTCAGGGTGTGACCATCGTCAAGAGCGGCACGAGCACGGACGCCCCGCCGGTGAAGGTCTACGGCTCCAGCTACCCCGACGCGGGCGAATACCCGGCGGGCCTCTCCCCCTCCACCCAGGGCCCCCTGAGCATGTACACCATCCCCGTCGGCCAGGCTTACGTCGCTACCGCACCGCCCGCCCGCACCGACGACTACTTCAAGTCCAGCGGCACCGTCGTCCTCGGTAGCAAGTCCATGTACACCATCCAGTACAACCACCGCACCGCCCTGGTCTACGCTGGCGAGGTCACCGCCGACGGCCCGGACACCTCCCTCAACCACCACTGACACACAACAAACATGACACCCGTGGTGGTGTCCGGAGCCCACCGGCCCTGGACACCACCACGCCGTCACAACCGCCGCCAAGTCTCCAATGAATCCAGTCAGTCCGCTTGCCGGCCTGGGCGCTGGTCACGAAGATGGCGTAGCGGTGGGCCGTCACAACGTCTTTGACGGCTGCCTCAACGGAACCGGACTCTTCCGCACCGCCATGACGACATCACACGTTGAGCGTCAGTATGCCGGTCGGTCACTGTTCGCACCCACGTTGTCCCGCACGCGCAGCGAGTCTCCGGATCTCCCAGCGCCAGGGGCATCCCGCAGTCTCGGTCGACCGCACCTACCCGAGCGCTGGTGGAGCGGAGTGTAGCCCGTTCGCATTGGGTTACGCGGAGCCCGAATCGTCAATCGCCGCAGCCGACCTGCGACTGCAGCACCTCCGAAGCAGCCGCCAACGGCCTCAGCCTGTCAGGCGCTGCTCCACTTTTGGTTGCGCTGACCGTTGCATGTCCACAACTGCAGGCGGGCGCCGTTGCCAGTCTTCTGATCCAGGACGTCAACGCACTTGTCGGACTGCGGGTTGGTCAGATCATGGGCTGTGTTGAGGCGAAACTGCTGCGCTGCACTTCCGTTGCACTTCGCTACCTGGATCACAGCCCCATTGGATCTGGAGCCCCCAGCGACGTCCATGCACAGACCCATGGAACGGATCGTGCCGTCAGACTTGATCTCCCATTTCTGCCAGTTGGACCCCACGCAGTCATAGAGGTTCAGAGGGGTACCGTCGTAGCCCTTGCCGCCCGTGATGTCGATGCAACGGCCACTCGCGTGACCGCGGATGAGAACACCGGGCGCAATCGGGGCCGGCTGGGATCCACCAGACGAGGCACTACCGGTGCTGGTCTTGGTTCCGCCGCCGCTGCTTGTCTGGGGCTGTGCCTTGGTTCCGCCGCCGCTGCTTGTCTGGGGCTGTGCCTTGGTTCCGCCGCCGCTGCTTGTCTGGGGCTGTGCCTTGGTTCCGCCGCCCTTCGAGGGGGAGGAGTCTGCATTCGATGTGCCAGAGGAGCCGACCCCTGACTTCGCGGGACCCTTATCACCCGATGTGGATCCTCTGTTGAACGCGTCTGGTGACGACGAGTGCGGTAGTCCAGGGATAGGAGCAACGGAAGCAAAAGCACCGGGAGGAGCATCATCCGACGATCCGCCCAGCACAGTGCCTGTCGTGGAGCCGGAATCGCCTCCTCGTGCAGTGGCATTGGAGTTGCTCGAGTTGATGAGGAAGGGAACCGACACGAGGACCAGTCCCGCTATGGCCGCTGCGGCAAGCACGGTTTTGGGCGGTCGGCCAAGTTTACTCGTCTCGACCACGTCGGCCCCAGATCCCCCGCCGGCGGAGGGATCAGTAACCACATCTGGTTCTGCGGCGGCTGTACCGTTTCCTTCGACTTGCCCTGCGGCCTTGCTTTCGGCCCCTTCACGGCCTGGGTCATCGGTTCCCGGCGCGCTCTCAACCGGATCCTGTCCCTGCCCTGATTCCAGTTCACTCTCGGCCCGCCTTCCACTCAGGGCGTTGGCGACCGCGTCCGCGGAAGGCACCTGAACGGCAGCGCCGGCTTCAGTCTCCGGCTCCGACTCACGACGTGAAGCCGTCTGTGTGGACGGCACTGGCCTCGACGGAGCGACCGGATTCGAACGAACTCCCCGGATGCTGGCGGAATCCGAACGATTTACGGCTGTCCCAGTACCGGCCTCCGCCGGGGTCAGCCCCATATTCTCCGAGTTCGTCAAAACGTTCTCCATTACAGAGTAGCCATTATGAAAAGGCATGGCGCCCCGAGCCGTGGCTCTTCGAGTAGCTCCCAGACGTCCAGCATTGTGTTGGTCTGCGTTGAAGCGGCCTTGCCACATTGCGTATGAGTGCGGCGGGCAGCTCGATGTGACCACGCACGACGCCGCGAGCCATTTCGGACCATCGAATCAACATCCGTAGCCCTCGTTAGCCGCCGTACGCTGACGTCGTTACTATCCGCGCCAACAACGCAACTGCCTACCCCACAAATTACGGCACTGCCCGTGGCACGGATTCCCTCAGCGTTGAGGTTGTTGCACCGGTCGCCATAGAGGACTTCCGCTCGCCCGATGGCGATGAGAACACCTCGCGCGTCCGTCAAGATCTCGACCAGGCCAGCCAATTTACCCGGACGGTCCGCGGACGCGCGTGGGACGTGCCGGGTCAAAGCTTCGCTCCTTCGTCAGACATACGCGCGTTGTCCTCATGACCTACCGAACCTTGCCAGCGCAGCACAGACACCGATCGTGAGTGCGACTGCGTCGTCCCCGCGCAGTATCCGCAATGTGTCTGCTGAGCGTCACGCACGGGCTCCGCCTGTGACCTGTCCATCTGCAAGAGACCGCAGCCAAACGCATTAGTGGGAACAGGCTGTCCTGCCGGAACCTCCGTCCGGTGCGTAGCAGATCCGGATGTACGGGCATGCCCGTAAGCATCTATACCTACGGCGACATCCAGTGCGCCCGACAGAGGCTGACCTAGGCCAGCGATCGCCGACGAGGCCGAAATGCCGCCCTCACGCGGGAAATACCTGACCTCGCCGACAAGCGAGCGCTGTTCCGCAATGCCGTCCGGTCGCATTGAATCGACTTCGGAGACGTCACGACCAGGCGCCATTTGAATCGGTACGCCCGTGTGCAGGATCACCGGCTGGCCAAGGACGTCCGCGAGTTCTGGGCCCAGTGCTTGAGCTCCGTGGTTCAGCGCTACCGGCCCGAGGTGGAGGAACCGTACCCACGGGCGAACGGAGGGCAGGACGCTCTCCCAGAAACGCGACACATCCAACAACGAAATAGGCGGTCCACCGGCGTCGCCGAGTACGACGATGAGTCTGTCGGGATGAATCGGCAGACGCTCCACCAGCATTCGGCCACCCTCCCAAGAGGGCGCGGCGTACTCACTCCGTAGCCACACTCTGCTGGCAATCGGCTGCACGACACAACCACTGCCGGTCATCCAAGGACGGTCACGAGTTGAGAACTCCCAGTAGGGCTTTGGGAATCGCCACGAATCCCGTTCTGGCATCCGGCCCGGCCGGAAGCGAAGCCAACCCGCGCCGCCAGTGTCACTGGGAACATACAGGCCCCCACCGGGGGTCGGCAGCACTTCGCCGTCCGGCGCGAGCACCAGGCAGCCCAGCCGGTCCGCGATTCGCTGCGCAGCATGTCGCGCTTCCTGCGGCGTGGCACGGGTGAACACCAAACGCAGACTGTCGCCTCTGTTCGCAAGTAGCCGTGCGATCGCGTCTGTTGTACGGTCCGACGAGCCTAGGGGAAGGTCCAGCACAACCAACGTGTGCCGAGGGTCCCGTGCCAGTCCTGCAGCAAGCACGGCAATGTGGGGGGCTGGTCCTCCCTTGAGGTGAAGCAGCAGCGCATCACCTGACGTACGGCTGCACAGCGAGACTCTTCCCGTCAGAGCGATTCGCACGTTCATGCCCATCCGCTCATCCCCCAGGCCAATGGGGTCGTACGGGCGTCCTTCACCGAGTGGATGTCTGCAGTGTCTCGTGCGCTCCAGCGACCGCGGAAAGGTGATGGCGACACGTCTAGCGACACCACAGCGTTTTCCTGTTGCACAGTCCTCATCGTCGCTATCCAGCATCAAACTGCTGGGCCGCATCGCGAGCAGCCTCTCAGACAGGATTGGGCAATCCTCCCTGTTGGCATCGAGACCTTGCGCTCGAGGCGGGCAGGAAAAGGCATCAGCGGCATTCATCTCGGCGTCCTGGGAAAGCACTCGCAAGCGCAATTTCCGCTCGGCCTTCCTGACAGCGAAGGCATTTCGGAGTGGACTGTTCGACGTATAGCCAGAGACATCGGTATAGGCGATGCCAAACGCTCAACAAATAGGCACGAAACACTCCCCCGACACCCCCACCCCACCACGGAAAAGCAGCATTTTCCCGCTCAGGGACAAGAAGAGCTACGGGGACAATACTGCTACAAAACCGAGGAGCTCCATTGCATGTCTAAAACAATCGCTGCGGCGTCGCCTAGTATGAAGATGAGGATGCCGACGCTGCACATCCTTTGGCCTCGCAGCCGCATCTCCTCACTCTATCAAACCCGCACGACCGAGCACATAAGACATTGCTCTGAGCAGTACCCACACCTGCGATACGTCACTCAATCGTGAAGCTACTTCATCGGACCCCGATGACATAGAACACCTGCGCCGAAAACAAGTAACTTAGCGCCAATGCTGCTTCCGCTCACGCTTGGCCTCCACAGCCTGCAAAGTCAACCGTGGCCCGCAAGGCGGCGGACACGGCGATCGGCGCCACCAGGACAGCCCTGATCGAGATGGGCCGCAAGCACATGCGGGACATCCGCCTCGCGCATCCCGCACACACCACCAAGGACTACACGCAGTACGGAGCGAGAACCAAGCACGCACTCCCACTCTCAGAACGTACCCCCCCGTTATCTTTTTCGCGGTCCTGCAAGAGGGCCGCTGGCCTCCGGGCCCGGTATGACTGTTGCCCTACCTTCTTCATGGGTTCGCACCGGTC
>NZ_JBIVNJ010000084.1:0-11812 GCF_044753585.1 Streptomyces sp. NPDC088354
GACAGCGCGTGGGCGTGGCCCTGGCTCCCGTAGCCGATGACCGCGACCTTGCGGCCCTGGATGATGGACAGGTCGGCGTCGTCGTCGTAGAACAGTTCAGCCACTGAAGAGGCCTTTCATGCAGAAGAGTTCATTTACCGTCTGTCCTGAGATCAGGAATTCAGCACAGTGATCGATGTCGGCAAGGCGCTCCTTGTCAGGCGGTGTCTGCGGCGCTCCACAAATAGGTAGCGATGCCTTGGCTTTGGCGTCGGCGGGGTCTGGTCCAATGATCAAGGACCGCCCCTTGCAGAGACGAGATCGGAGGGCCCCCGCCTGTCCAGCTCGATCGGAGCGACAGGCGATAGCGATAGTTGAATTATACACGATATGCGTGCTGCCTCCGCGCTCGCCTGTGCATACCTCGGCCAATACGCTCAGCGATACGTCAACTACTTGTGTGTGGCACTCACGTACGGAGCTTGCATGTCATAAGCGCGATGGCGCGTTCGGCGGCCAGCTGCCATCGTGTCCGCCACTCTCCGTCCCACTACCGGCGTGCGCACGCCGGCACCGCTCTCAAACTCGACACACCACCCGCACACAACGTGGCCGGCCCCCAGTAAGGGAGCCGGCCACGTTGCGTGCGAAATCGGATCAGACCAGACCGGTCGCCCGGATGACGGTCTGCGTCACGGTGTTGCCCCATGTGTCCGAGGCACGGACACGCAGGGACAGGAACGTGGCGCGCTTCGGGGCGTTCAGGCGGACCTGCGCGCCACCGTTGGCGGTGCCGTGCCGCGTCAGTCGTTGCCAGGTCTGGCCGTCGTCATACGAGACCTCCACGGCGTCGGTACGGACCTGTCCGATCGAGACCCCCGCCAACTGCGAGGGTGTCACAGTGAGCTGGGCGTCGCGCCGTGCCGTGCCGCCCGCATCGGTGCGGATCCCATAGTCGAGTTGCAGGAGCGGGAGCAACTGCGGGTCGTCCGTGCGAGCTGTCGCGGAGGTGAAGTCCCACTCGGTATGCGTGGCGGTGGAGTACGGGTACCCCCCCGTTTGCCTGGTGGAGGTCACCAGGCGATAGCGGTTCGCTGCGGCCGGTACGTCTCCGCTCAGCCAGCTGCCCTCGGTGTGGGCGACCAGCTTGCCGCCTCGATAGAGCTCGTTCACCTGGGTCGCGGTCCCCGGCCCCTGCATACCGGTGTGATTGGTGCCGCCGTCGCCCCAGGCCGGAATGGGCACGTTGAGTTGGTCACCGTTGCGCTCAGGCAGCGGCTGGCCCTCGTTCATTCGGGGATGCCATACGGGGCCGAACCACTGCACGTCGGTGGTGTGCCCTGCCGGGTACTCGACCAGCCCGGAGAATTGGTCACCGGTATAGTGCGGGGAGTAATCGACGGCGTGTTCCATCCAGGATGCTTCGCCTGCCGGGGTGATCCAATCGGTGCGCTTGGCGCCGCTCGTCGTCTGCTGCAGGACGCCGACGTCGACTCCGAGGTAGGGCTGGACGTCGTAGCGGAACTCGTCGACCACTGGGCCGGCGTTGCGGAACTCGACGTCGACTCGGGCAAGGTGGTGTTCAGTGGGCGCGTAGCGCTGCGTTTGCGGGATTGTACCGTGCCAGGTGTGCACCAGGTCGTAGAGGTAGTCCGTCTCAGCGTGGCCGGCGACGCGCATGGGCACCGAGCCGGAACGGCTCTCCTGGATACGGGAGATCAGGGTCTCGCCCTCGGTCTGGGAGATGCCGGCGATGACGAGGTCGGTGCTGCCGACGGACTCCCGCAGTCGGCCTCCCTCGTTGTTGACGACGATGAGCAGTGCGACGCCGGCCTTCCGGGCGGCAGTGAACTGGTTGTCGGCTGCCGCGGAAGCGGCGGACCGCTCGTCATCGTCGTCGTCCGGTACGTACCGGACGACGGCGACTTTACTCTTGGCGCCGGCCGCCGAGTACTCCGCTGCGGTGCCGTTGCCCGCGAAGACGGCGGGCAGGGTGCGGGTGCCCTCGGTGGGACGGCCGGAACCGGGCTGGAGCAACAGGTCGTCGAACTCCTGTGGGCCCGAGGAGAGCGTGAGCAGCGGCTGCTGCATGCGCCACCGGACCGTGTAGGCCAGATCGCCCTGGGCTGGCTTCGGCATGGGCAGTGCCCAGATGCTGTCGGTGACGCTACCTACCGACAGGGTGTCCACCACTGGCGGAGAGCCGTCCTTGAAGGACAGGGTGAAGTCCATGCGGATGTCGCTGTCCGCGGAGGTCTTCGGTGTGACAACTTCGGTCCTGCGCAGCTTCCTCCCGTCCAGCGTGGTGTCGGTGTCGGTGTCGGCGACCACCACGTCCGTCTTTGCCATCAGGGCCCGGCCGTAGGAGGACGTGCCGTGGACACCGTGGACGGCGGGCCAGGACCAGACGGTGTAGGCGCCGGGTGGGACGACGACGTCAAGAGTGCCGAATTCGTCGGTGTAGGCGGCCAGGAGCTCGTCGCCCTTGCGCTGGTAGAACGCGAGTGCAGACACGGCCTTGCCGTCTTGGTCGGTGAAGTGGGCACGTAGGTGGTGCAGTGCCTCGTGCGTGCTGACCGCGAGAAGGGTGCGCGTGACGGCCTTGCCGCCGACCATGCCGTCGACGTCGCCGGTGAAGCGGGAATCGGCCGGCGCCCGGTCGAGGGCGGTGGTCACCGTGGTGGAGGCGGTGCCATGGGCGGGGACGGTGACCTGACGGTCCGCGACCGTGAACAGCCCCTCCGGTGCGTCCGGCGCGTTCACCTGCGGCGTGACGGTGACGGCGCTGTCACCGGAGTTGGCCCACTCCACGGTACGGGTCACCGTCTCGCCGGACGGCCCACCCGGGGAATGGATGCCCGCGTTGATGACACCGGTGGCGACCAGTTTGCCGGTGGCGGCAACCGCGTCCACGCGTCCGTTGCCACCTGCGTCCACGGAATTGAAAGATGCCGGTTTTGCGGTGCTGACCAGGGCGTCCTTGATTCGGGCCCCGTTCCAGTCCGGGTGCTTTGCTGCCACCAGGGCGGCGACGCCCGCCACGTGCGGGGTGGCCATGGAGGTGCCGCTGAGCGTGGCGTACGAGCCGCTACCGAAGGTCGCCCACTGGGAGCGCGCTGCCACGATGCCGACGCCGGGGGCGGTGATTTCCGGCTTGGCTGCGTCGTCCCGGAAGCGGGGGCCGCGGCTGGAGAAGTCGGCGACGGTGTCGGAGGAATCCACGGCGCCCACGGTGAGTGCGGCGTCCGCGGCGCCGGGAGCAGCGACAGTCCCCTCGTCGGGGCCGGAGTTCCCGGCGGCGATGGTGAACAACGCACCCGTTTCGGCGCTGAGTTCATTGACCGCCTGGCTCAGCGGGTCGGTGCCGTCGGTGGGTCCGCCGCCGAGGCTCATGCTGATCACGCGTGCCTTGGCGTCGCGAGCCGCCCACTCCATGCCGCTGATGACCCAGGAGTCGGAGCCACTGCCGGCGTTGTCGAGGACCTTGCCCACGTGCAGCCGCACGCCGGGGGAGACACCCTTCTCCTTGCCGCCGGAGGCCGCGCCGTTGCCGGCGATGGTGGATGCCACGTGGGTGCCGTGCCCGTGGTGGTCGGTGACGTCCTCGCCGGGGACGAAACTGGCGGAGGAGGCGACGGCGCCGTCGAGGTCGGGGTGGCCGGTGTCGTATCCGGTATCGAGGACAGCAACGTCGACGCCCTGCCCGGTGTCGCCGCCGGCCCACACCTCGGGGGCGCCGATCTGGGCGACGCTGTCCGCGAGGTCGGCCTTGACCTTGCCGTCGAGCCAGACCTTGCGCACACCATTGGCCAGGGACGGAGCCGCTGCGGCGGCTGTTGTCGCTGATTGCGGCGCGGTCTGGGCGGTGAGGTCAGCCCAGAACTTCGCGGCTTGGTTGTGGTCCTGGACGGTGGCGGTGCTGTCGATGCTGGTCAGCGCTCGAGCCCCGCTGGCACCGTTGGGGAGCGATGACGTCGCCAGCTTCCGGCGGGCGTCGGAGGAGTAGGTCAGGATGACGGGCAAGCCGTGCGAGCGGGCGTCGTCGTAGCCGTCTGTTATGAGGCGGGTGACGTTGAACAGGTCGGTGTCAAGCAGGCCGGCCGCCACATAGCGTTCCGCGGCAAGCGGGTATACGTAGGTATCACCGTGCTGTGTGGTGATACGTGCGTCGGCACGCTGTCCGCCTGGGCCTTCCACGGAAACGGTATCCCGACCGTTACCTCCGGGCGTGACGGTCACCCGGTCGCCCGTGATGAGGGTGACGGCGCGTGAGGTGCCACTGCCGGCGGCTCCGTTGGCGACGACAAGGTTTTTCGGAGATGTTGCCGCAGTGACGTGGTCGCTGGCGGATGCTGGTGGGATCACCATCAGCGCTGCCGCGACACCCGCGACGATCGGCAGGCCAGGTCGGCCCGGGAAGAGCGGTCTCACAGGGATCCTTTACGTTAGATCCATCCAATGTCCGCCGCATGCTAATGAGTTTTCCACCTCGGATGCAGGGCACGAAGTGCCTGATGAGGCGCGTGACGTATGCGGTGTTTTCTGTGCCCGAGGGGCATGGTTGCGACCAAAGCCGAACTTTCAGTGCAATGGGGAATGGCTATCCCATTTGCTCCGCAGATCATCTCGCACGCTTTCGGGCCGCGGTAACCAACTGCGGCAGGTCAGCGGGCCTGGGTGTGCGCAATTGAGGCATCGTCATGGCCTCGGGGGCATCGAATTCTCAATAGTTCTACTTACCATCACTCATTAGGATTCGGATAGAAGGCAAGTGCCAATGTTCTCCAAAACGCTGTCGTGAACATCACTCTACGTGGAGGCGGACTCAAAGGGTCCTAAACGGCGGATTTAGATTCAAATCCAATGCCGCAGCCATAGTGATTGTCTCGGTTGTTTTTGCGACAGTTCTCCCCGAAATTGACCCATGTGGCGAGGCGCTGCCAGCTGATGCGCCCGACGCCCCGGAGCTGGAAGACGCCGGTCCGTCGTCGCTGCTGGGCATTTCACGGAGAACGGAGAGCCTCGAAGGCTTCGCCAGACCTGCAGTCGGTTCGCAGCTGACATTCGTAATGATTTGGGCCGACTGTTCATTGACTTGTTCACGTCTGCACGTCAGCTTCGAAACCCCATCGAATCACACCAGATGTCCCCGAGACGGCAGCGCTCTCGCGGCGTACCCACATGACGCAACACGGCAGAAACATTGAGGATGCAGAGACACTGCCAGGGCCCGTTCCGCATCGCTATTATCCGAAAGTCCGCGGGATCGGCCACCTGCAGTGGCGCTCACAAATGATGTGCACAGAGACGGAGTAACCGGGTGCGAATACTTTTTGGCAGAGAATGGGTCCGAAGAAGAACATCCCATGCCTTCGGACGTACTGCTGCCACCATCGTCTGCGCCGCCGTCACCGCGAGTCTCGCGGTGACGGCCCCTGCCCAGGCTCGGCCAACCACGGATAAGGCGCCCACGGCGGCACCCACCTCTTCCGGAAGCCGAATACGCACGGAGCCCCTGTGCGGGACACCGTCACCCGGCGAGGCAACCTGCTTCGCGATCCGCCGAACCGACGTACAACAGAGGCGAACCCTGGGAACAAGCGGCCAGGATCCAGAGGGCTACGGGCCCGCCGACCTGCGCGACGCCTACGCACTCCCCGCGAACGGCGGTGCTGGCGTGACGATCGCCGTCGTCGTCGCCTACGACGCCCTGGAGGCCGAAGAGGACCTCGCCGTCTACCGGGCGCAGTTCGGGCTGCCGGCCTGCACCACTGCAAACGGCTGTTTCACCAAGGTCGACCAGCGTGGCGGCACCGCGTACCCGGCACCCAACCAGGACTGGGCCGCAGAAGCCGCGCTCGACCTGGACATGGTGTCCGCCGCAGCCCCCGCCGCCCATCTACTGCTGATCGAGGCCGACGACCCCGACATCGACAATCTCGGCGCCGCGGTAGAACAGGCGGTGGCCCTGGGGGCCGATGTCGTCTCCAACTCGTACGGCACCAAATACTCCCTGTACGAGGAGAACCCGGATGAGACGTCCTGGGACTCGTACTACGACCATCCCGGAGTGGCGATGGTCGTCTCCTCCGGTGACGACGCCTACGGTGTCGCCTTCCCTGCCGCATCCCCTCACGTCACCGCGGTGGGCGGGACCAGCCTGCGCAGAGACGGGAGCACCAAGCGGGGCTGGTCGGAGTCCGTCTGGTCGGACGACAGTTCCGGGCCCGGATCCGGCTGCTCCCGCTACCTGCCCAAGCCGGCCTTCCAAAAGGACTCCGGGTGTGACGGGCGCACCGTCGCCGACGTGTCCGCGGTGGCGGACCCCGACACGGGCGTGGCCGTGTACGACAGTTACGGCTCGGGCGGCTGGAACGTCTTCGGCGGCACCAGCGCTTCTGCACCCCTGATCGCGGGAGTCTATGCGTCGGCCGGCGCCCCGGTGGAGGGGAGCGAACCCAACTCATACCCCTATGCCGCCGACAAGACGGGCCTCAACGACGTGACCCAGGGGTCCAACGGCACCTGCGCGCCGGCCTATCTGTGCACCGCCGGCAGCGGCTACGACGGCCCCACCGGGCTGGGTACGCCCCATGGCACGGGTGCCTTCCGCATGGGCGCGCACGGACGGATTGGCGGTACGGTTACCGACGGCCGCAACGGAAAGCCGGTCGTTGGAGCCTCCGTTACTGCGGGCGGTATGTACCGGACCACCACCGACGCTGACGGCAGGTACGCGCTCACGCTGCCTGATGCCACCTACGACCTTGCCGTCGACGCCTACGGTTACGCCCGGACCAGCACCAGCAACGTGGCCATCAACGAAGGCGCCACAGCGACCCGCAATCTGCGCCTCACTTCGGTACCCAGCAAAACCGTCTCCGGCGCGATTACCGACGGATCCGGGCACGGCTGGCCGCTGTACGCGGCGATCTCCGTTAAGGGCGCACCGATCGACCCGGTATGGACCGACCCACGTACCGGGCGCTACCAAATCGCGCTACCTGTCGGCCACCAGTACACCCTGCAGGTCACGAGTGCATACACCGGCTACCAAGCTGTCAGCAGAACAATTGAGCTGGGGAATACCGCACGCACCCTCGACATAGGTGTCCCGGTTGACGCCACGACGGCCACCGCCGCTGGCTACCAGCCCCACTGGTCCGGAGTGACAGAGCCCTTCGCCTCGGCCACCTCCTCTACGCCCGTCGGTTGGACGGTGACCAACGCCGACAACACCACCGGTGGCTGGGTCTTCGACGATCCCGCCAGCCGCGGCAATAACACCGGCGGTGAGGGGGCCTTCGCCATCGTCGACAGCGACCACTACGGAGACGGCGCCGTACAGGACACTCAGCTCATCAGCCCTGACTACGACATGAGCGTCAACACGGTCCCCTACGTGGCTTTCGACACCGACTACCAGGGCATCACTGGTCAGTCTGCGACTGTCGACATCAGCACCAACCATGGACGGTCCTGGACCACCGTATGGGAGCAGTCCTACGGCTCCGTCAATGGCCCGGCCCGCATCGAGGTTCCGCTTACCAGATACGCAGGAGCACCCGCAGTTACCGTACGGTTCCACTTCACCGGCTCGTACGGCTGGCTGTGGGCGGTGGACGACGTGTTCATCGGTAACCGCACCTACGACCCCGTACCTGGAGGCCTGGTCATCGGGCGTGCCGTTGACGCCAACACCTCCGGACCTGTCAACGGCGCCCGAGTAACGGGCGTCGACGGCAGCGATCCGCGCCCAGCCCTCTCCACTGCGACCCCAGCCGATCCGGCACTCGGCGACGGCTTCTACTGGCTGTTCGCCCCCCTTCGTGCCAAGTCCCGCAGTGCAGCGCAGACTCTGACGACATCCAAACACCTCTATGCCGACCGGACCGTGAAGGCCCAAGTAGTTCGAGACCACGCAACGTACAAAGAACTGACGCTGCCAGCCGGCCGTGTCACTACCGACCCCGGGAGCGTCCGTACGACGGTACGGCAGGGCGGAACCATCCAGCAGAAGGTCACTCTTCACAACATCGGCGGTGCCGCAGCCACTGTCACACTGCACGAGGCGACTGCCCCCATCGACGGTCTTCCAACTTCCGATTCCTGGCAGGCGCTCCCTGACCTTCCTGTCGCGGTGATGGACAACGCCGTGGACACCTACCGGGGCACGGTCTATAGCGCCTTCGGCATGCAGGGCGACGACTCGGTCCACAACCGGCTGTGGTCCTACGATCCATCGGCTGGCGACGGCGCCGCGTGGACTGAACGTGCCCCAGCGCCAGAGGCCCGGCGGGGCCCCGTCCACGGTTTCGTCGGGGGCAAGTGGTATGTGGCGGGCGGTAAGACCGAGTCCGGGGAAGCCGTCAGCTCCGTTGCCGTTTACGACCCTGCAAGTGACACCTGGTCCCACCGGGCAGCAGCTCCTGCCGCCTTCTCGATTTCTGGGAGCGCGGTGCTGGACGGCCGCCTTTACATGGTCGGCGGCTGTGCCAGCAGTTGTGGCGTGACCGACGTCCAGGCCTACGACACCACCACCAATCGTTGGCTGAAACTCGCCAACTACCCTCTGCCCATTGCCTACCTGGCCTGCGGGGGTGTCGACGGACGCGTGGTCTGCGCAGGTGGACAGACCCCTGGCATTGGTGTGGTCGACGACGCGTACTCCTACAACCCTTCGACGGATACGTGGTCGCCGGTCGCCCATCTTCCGGTGGGGCTATGGGGTTCCGCATACACCACCGCCGACGACCAGCTACTGCTCTCCGGGGGCTCTACAGGAACACAAGACACTGCCTCCATCACAGGGCAGGGCTACGCCTACGATCCAGACCTCGACACCTGGCACACCTTGGCGGCCAGTGGTGTCCCCGTCTATCGAGGGGGAGCCGGTGCCGGCCTGTACAAGATAGGCGGTAGCACTGGCTGGGGCGCCGCCAACGCGGTCGCGACCACCGAATACCTGCCTGGATACACCGAGCCAGGCTCGACGCAGATCGACTGGCTGGACACCAACACGAACAAGGTCACCATCCCCGCGCACTCCTCAGTCACCGTTCGGCTCACACTGGACGCCTCTCTGCCGCACACCAGAAAGCTGGGCTCGTACAACGCCGTACTCAATCTGACCCACGACACCCCCTACGTCCTGATTCCCGTCACCATCCGCATGACCGTGATAGCCGGCCCCTGGCACCACGGCAGGGCCGCATACTGATGGGCGGTTCCCCGGTGCCGGGCTTGGATCGGTACCGGCACCGGGGAAAGGCCGACGCCACGCACCGGTGCTTCGGAAGGCACATGCCCCTTGCGATCGGGCGAGCAGAAGGGCCGGCTGCGGTGGTCCTGCCGTGCTGGGCGTGGGGTAGGTCGCTGGTCGCGGTCTCGGCAAGGCCCCGGTTGATACCGATCACTGCGCCGGTGGCGGGCAGCGGCTGCACCTGGACCGCGGCGACGAAGGGGGCGTGCCAGCGACCGAGGCCGTATCGGTAGGTGCGCACCGACGTGGGGGCGGGCAGGTCGCGGGACCACACCACCATCAGGGCGATGCCGCCGACCATGTGCAGGCGCCTGTCGGAGCGGGAAGCCGCGCCGGGTGTAGTTCAGTGTCGGTGTGGTCTCGCGCTTGGGTTTGATGCGGGGTACCCGGCGCGCTGCAGCATCGGCAGCCGGGCCGTAACGTCCTTCAACGCTCTGACGTGGGACTTCGTGAAATCCCTGAGTGTCTGCTGCTGCGCAACCGAGCTGCCTTACCGCAGGCCTGCCATTGACCGACCGGCTACGGTCAGCATCCTGTCGAGCTGCGCCGGGCCGGACGTGTGCTTCTGCGCGGTGGTCTGGTTCAGGGCGTGGATCTTGCGGCACAGGGCCACGCCCTTGTTCCCCACCCACCGGCACGGCGCCCACTTCGCCTCCAGACCGGCAGGCGCCGAGCACGACACCCGCAGCCGGAAGGCGTACCAGCATCCCCGAAGCCCTGCCCAGTCGTCACTGTCGCCGTTGGCCCGGCACCTCACAGCCCCCACCGACAACGAGAGAACAGATGCGCCGCCAACTCCCGCTACGCGGCTCCGACCCAAGACCCTCCTCCCCAGCCGGAAGGCCCGGGCCTCCTGGAGAAATCAGGTGAGTCTGCCCGTTGGCGACGGCCGTCGCGGCCCAGGACAGAACCTGACTGCCTACGGGCACCCGTACACTCATCGGCTGCGGTGGTCGGCCCGCAGGAACGGTCCCAGCGGGCCGACGAACAGAGATTCAAGCCGCTGCGGCAGTCTGCCGAACCGGTCATGGCTCCCCGCCGCGGTGATGTCCGGACGCCTTGAAAGTAGTCATCCATTTCCCCGACGGCACCGGCATCGAGGAGGGGAATGCCGAGACGAGCAGGGATGACGACGCGCGGCGGTAGCCGGACCGTTCAGGGGACGATGACCATGCGGAAACGCGCAGCACCGGACATCATGCGGGCGAACGCTTCGTTGACCTCCTCCAGCGGCACCGTCTCGGTCATCGGGCGGATCCCGGCAAGTGCGCTGAAGTTCATCGTGTGCTCGACGTCGCGCGAGGTGCCGGAAGGGTGGCCGATGACTGTACGGGCTGAGAGGATCAGCTGTGCCGGTGTGATCGGCAGCGGTCCGTCGTCCAGACCGACGAGGATCAGCTCGCCACGGGACTGGAGGCCGTCGACGCCTGCAGCCATGGCCTGCGAGTTGGAGGCCGTGGCAAGTACCGCGGTGGCACCGCCAAGAGCCTGCAGTTCTTTGGCCGGATCGCTGGCGGAACTGTCGATGTAGTGGTGGGCGCCGAGCTGCGTGGCCAGGGCCCGCTTGTCCTCGCCGCGCGCGATGGCGACCGTCTCGAAGCCGAATTTTGCCGCGTATTGCACCGCCAGGTGCCCGAGGCCGCCGATGCCGATCACCGCGACGAGGTCGCCGGGCCGGGCGTTGCTCTTTTTGAAGGCGTTGTAGGTTGTGACGCCGGCGCAGCCGAGTGGGGCGGCGTCGACGGCAGTCAGGCCGTCGGGGATCCGGGCCAGCGCGCTGACCGGGGCGACCATGTGGGTGGCGTAGCCGCCGTCGTATGCCCAGCTTGGCACCTGCAGGTTCTGACAGTTGATGAAGTCACCCTCGCGGCACGGCACGCAGTGGCCGCAGTGACCGCCGAACCAGCCGACCTCCACACGGTCGCCGACTGCCCAGTGCTGCACACCCTCACCGAGGGCGTCGATACGCCCGGCAACCTCGTGACCCGCGACCAGGGGGAAGCTGATGTTGGGGAAGGCGTTGTGTACAAAGCCAGCGTCGGTATGGCAGATGCCGGACGCCTCGACGGCGATCCGTACGTGCCCGGGGCCGGGCTCCGGCAGTTCGCGTTCAACGATTTCAAATGGTCGGCCTGGTTCGGAGACCTGAGCCACCCGCATGGAGTTCATTGCCCGTCCGTTACGTGAGAGGTTTCGGCGCATGGCGCCCTTCACTCCATAGTCCGCGCAAAGGGGAGGCTACTTCCCGCAGCCACGCCGGGCGGCTGATCACCTGTTTTCTCGCAGGGGGCTCCGGACTCCGGGCCGGGGAGGAATGGGGCCGTGGGTCGGAGCTACGTAGCGGCGGGGTTGGATGCGCATCTGTTGTGGCCTGTGCTGTCTTTCGTTGTCGGTGGGGGCTGAGGTTGCGGGGGGTGTCTGCGACGTGATGGCGGGGCGGGGGTCGGGTCCGTTATGCGCGACTCTTCGACCAGGCGGCCGTCACCCAGGGCTTCGGCGTAGTCGCATGATGTCCGGTTCGTGATCATCCGAGGCCGAGGAGTGTGAGGGGGCGGCGAGGGTCGCGGGCGT
>NZ_JBIVNJ010000085.1:0-11620 GCF_044753585.1 Streptomyces sp. NPDC088354
AACATCCAGCAGAACTACACCGGCATCGGCAGCGACGAGCTCGACGCGGCGATGAACAAGGCCGCCGCCGACACCGACACGACCCAGGCCATCACCGACGCCAACGCGGCCGACGTGCTGATCTGGCAGCAGGCCAACCTACTGCCGCTGTACCAGCGCCCCGAAATTTTCGCGGCCAAGAGCAACCTGGCCAACATCGGCGCCTCAGGTTTCCAGGACCTGAGCTACGAGAACGTCGGCTTCCTTAAGTAGGCCGCCCCGCCGACGTCCCGGACGTGTCCGCCCTGCTACCGCTCCGCGGCGGGGCGGACCGCCGTCCGGACGGCCGTCGCACCCTAGGTGCGGGATGGGCATGGCTCGTTGTACACAAGCATGGTGCGGCTTGGGGAACCTTGGTTCCACATTGTCAGCGGTCAAGTAATTCCCCACTCCGGCGCAGGCCGTAACGGGTCGCCTGCTCACTGAGTGTGCGGCTGATGTGGTCGGTCAAGGGCGTCGTCGGCGGCGGTTCGCGCCGGCCTTACGGCCACCTTGGTCACCTGCCCCTCGTCCACGATGGTCACGGCCGCGGTGTTCTTCTGCCCATTGCGTGGCGTTGGAAGTGGGAATTTGGCTGACCGTCGAGCACAGGCCGTTCGATGATTCGCATGATTTGTAAGTCGGCGCGGCATCGAAAATATCACACCGCAATGCTCGATAAAAAATCCCTTCCGCATTCTGGCGGCATCCTCTCCGCGCTATTACGGAAATCGACTCAGGGCAACCGCGGAAAACTTGGATTCCCGTCCCGGTTGATTACTGGAGAACAAGGCAGGGGAACGCGTATTTCTTCTGGTGTCTCATCGGTGACTGATGAGAAAGACGCCGTTTGGTGGCTTATTGGTATCGCGGAAATTTCGATGGCGCAGGAGGGTGGGGGCAGCTATGTATGGACGGCCGAACCGTGTCCCAGGCCAAGAGACTCAGTGGTTTTCGGTGCCCTTTGAATCTCGCAATGTCGGACATCACCCCAATGTTGAGGTGCAGCGGCTCGGCTCACCCGAGCCGTCCCCTGGCGCCAGGTCAAGAGGTAGCCTCAGCGCGGTGGGCGGCGAGGGCGCTGGAAGGCAACCAGGCCAGGTGGCGCAAGAACTCGCGGCCGTTGAAAGAGACACCGCGTCAGCCCTTGGGGCCCGGCTGGTTTTCGAAGACGTGGCTGGTTTCTCGATAGGCTCAGCCAGATTTTCGTGATGGGGTCTGCTGCACGATCGGGTGACCTGCCCCACCTCTCAGGTTGCAGTTCTGCTGGCTAACTGACGGCCTTCACGAAAGGCTGCCGGACTTGCCTCGCGCCTACCCCGCCGAGTTCCGTGCCCACGCCGTTGCGTTTGGGGGGCAGGAAGAGAGCTGAAGCAGACCGCGGTTGACCTCGGCATCCATTCGGTCCCGTTGTCGAAGTGGTTGCGGCAGGACGACGTTGACAACGGCCGGCGTCCTGGCATCCTCTCGGAGGATTCCGCTGAGCGGCGAGCGGCGCGGCGACGAATCCGGGGCTGGAAACCGAGCTCGCGGTCGTCCACAAGGTTGCCAAGTTCCTCGGCGAGGGCAAGCCGGCCCCAAAAGGATCAACCCGGTGATCGACCGTCTCGTCGTGCCGGGGCACCAGTCGACCGATGCTGCCGGATCCTCGGCGTCGCCCGGCAGAACTACGACAGACACAAGCGCACCTCGTCCACATCGCGGCAGCTGCGACAGGAGTGGCTGACCGGGCTGATCCGGGAGTGCACGTCGCCTCACACAGCACCTACGGCTACCGCAGCGCCCACCCCGAGGCTGCGCTCAGGTCAGAGAGGACAGCGGACAGGGTGTGGGGATCGGTCGCCAGAGCCTGCCGGGCGAGAAAGGGGTACACAGAAACTGCGCGAGACGCCGCAGGGGCGGGGCCGCCCCTGGAACGGTTGCAAAAATTTCGGGTCGACAAAAGGCGTCACGCAATTGTGAAACCTATGGCGGCCATGAGATTTCCTAGGAAAAGCGGGACCTCGGCGATGGTTGTGCGTACCGAGAGCCAAGGCCCCGCCTGGAAACATCATACGCGCGTTCCAGAGTTGAACCGTGGCACCCCCATGGGGGGCAGGAGTGCCACGGCTTTTCACATGAAGACTGACCTAGGGTGGATCGGGTGGATATATCGGCCTGTTCTGCCGAGATCCCCACCCACAGTCTCGTGATATGACCATGAAATCAGGAGCTGGCACCTACGGGATTGCATGCAGGTGCCATAATTGCAGTAGGAGAGTGCCCAGCAGCTTATTGATGCATCCCAGGCGCGGCCGATTCAGCTGAAATCGGGCTAAACTTCGAGATCCGAGGATCCATCGCACCGGGAATCGCCCGCCATGGCTTCGGATCGTCGCCGAGGCACTGTTGCAGGTTCAGTACGGGCAGTGGAGGCGGTTCAGCGGATCCCGTGGCCAGCCTCAGCGGCACGGGGCCGGGTTCGCAGCGACTTCGGCCCGTTCTGGCCGTGCCGGCAGGAGAGACGGTTCGACCGGGAACGTTGTCGCGCGGATCCTGCGCGGACTCCGGCCCACGGGTGACGCCACCGATTCACGGCTGCCGCCCGCTGTCGGCGTCCCGGTCGTCCCGCGTGATGTGCGGTCCATGACCGCTTTGCGCGAGAGAGCCCAGACCCTCATGTGGCTCACCGAGTCGCTCTGTGTCGGCCGCGGGCCGCCAGCGTCTGCGCACGGCGCGTCCCCGGCGAGGTCCCGCCGACCGCCGTCCCCGCTTCCTGCCGCCCCCGCCGGCTCTCTCGGGCCGCTCAGTGCCGCAACTCTCCGAGGCGCGTGCTCACACGATGCTGAACGTTGCCGGCGCTGCGAGGAGACGGGGCGATGAATAGCCCTCGGGCTGCCCGCCCCAGCGATCACTTCGCGAGCGATGACCAAACCAGGTACGCACCGCTAAAGAATTGAATCTGAGTGCCAAGCATTTGAATGGCTATGCCTTTTCTCGCGGCTTGGTGTTGACTCGCCCATTCCGTGCAACGAGAGAGTGGCTTGACCGGTGGCAAGGATCTTGTCGGAAGGCGCCAGACCTGCCCCAAGAGGCAGGGCGAGTCCCGCTGTGACTCCTCAGTGCTGCGATCTTTGACGAAGTGAAGGCATTTTGGACCGATGTGATCCTCAAGAAGGGGCAGTGAACTGGAATTTCAGACGCTCAGCTTGACTATCACCGACCGGACCCACCGCCAAACCGCGACTTGCCTGGTGCGCCAGGACACTGCATGTGTTGTCCGATCTCGACAACCTTGCTGGAGCGCAGTCGGCCGCTCCCGCGCAGCGGCACTACGGGATCGTCCCATCGCCCCTTTGCTCGGCTCGCGTCGAGAACCGAATGGCGTTCCTGCGACATGTCGCAGGAACGCCATTCGAAATTTGTGACGGACGGAGCCCATTCAGCGATTATTTCGGGAAGTTGAACACGGGGCTGCGTGAAAGGGCCAGCGATACATATGAGACGGATCCGCCTCTGGGCGGCTATATCGATGTCGGCGACTATCGTGGCGGGGGTTGCGGTGCCGGCCGGGGCCCGGTCTCCCCAGGGTGGTGCCACACCCTCGTCGGCGTCACTCGAGCGTACGGCCACCGTGCGGTTGATCACCGGTGACCGGGTCACTGTCAGCGACGCGCCAAACGGCAAAAGGGTTGCTTCTGTGCAGCGCGCACCGGGGCGCGAGAAGGTCTTCTTCCAGATCACCGAGCGGGACGGTGCACTGACCGTTCTTCCCTCCGACGCGGCAGCGCTGGTGCGGACGGAGAGGCTGGACGCGAGACTGTTCGACGTCACGGCCCTTATTGCTCAGGGATACGACGAAGCGCATTCCGATGCTCTTCCGCTGATTGTGTCCCCGCCTGAAGGTACGGCCCGCGCGGCGTCCGAGCGGGTGGATAGGCTCTTGAGGTTCCAAGAAGCCACATCAGAACCGCTGCGGCTGACCAGTATCGATGCGCAATCACTGCGGGTGGCCGACCGGGACCTAGCGGCCTTCTGGAAGCAGCTCGCACCCGCAGGGCACTCCTCGATCGCGGCCACGGCCGCGACGCCCAAGATTTGGGTGGACCACAAGGTGCGTCCCACGCTGGACCGCAGCACCGGCCAGATCAACGCGCCGGCCGCATGGGCTGCCGGATACGTCGGCAAGGGTGTCAAGGTCGCGGTCCTGGACACGGGCGCCGACCAGACACATCCCGATCTCGCAGGCCGTGTCTTCGAGGCAAAAGACTTCTCCGGTAGCGGTTCGACCGAGGATCACTTCGGTCACGGTACACACGTTGCCGCCACGGTCGGTGGCAGCGGCAATGCCTCGAATGGTCTCCGCAAAGGCGTCGCGCCCAGCGCAGACCTGCTGATCGGCAAGGTGCTCGGGGACGACGGCTCCGGCAGCGAGTCACAGGTCATCGAAGGCATGGAGTGGGCCGCGGCGCAAGGCGCCAGGGTGGTGAACATGAGCCTGGGCGCCGACATGGAGACCGACGGCACCGACCCCATGAGCCAGGCGGTCAATGAGATCTCCCGAAGCAGCGGGGCGCTCTTCGTCGTTGCCGCAGGCAATAGTGGCGAGCAGGGCGCCACGACGATCGGTACGCCGGGCGCGGCAGACGCCGCCCTGACTGTTGGTGCCGTCGACCGCGATGACTCGCTGGCCTACTTTTCGAGCCGCGGCCCGCGTTATGGCGACCACGCGGTGAAGCCGGACATCACGGCTCCCGGGGTCGGAATTGTCGCGGCGCGTGCCGCGGGCACCAGCATGGGAACGCCCATCGACCAGTACTACACTGCGGCGGACGGCACCTCGATGGCCACGCCTCATGTGACGGGCGCGGCGGCGCTTCTGGCCGGTCAGCACCCCGAATGGGGAGCCGAACAGCTCAAGGACGCGCTTGTCAGCACCTCTCATACGGTGCCGGGTCAGGTGCCGACCGAGCAGGGTGGCGGCCGTGTCGACGTGAAGGCGGCGATGTTCGGCCCTGTCACTGCCACGGGGTCGATCACCCTGGGCAACTATGGCTTGGACGGATCTCCCGTGGAGCGGGCGGGGGTGATCCGCTACACGAACCACTCCCGGAGCGAGGTCTCGCTGAGCCTGCATGCCGAATTGGCGACCCTTGCCGGTGGAAAGAAGCTGCCTGCGCAGGCGCTGAAACTGGGTGCGAACACGATCCGGATCGCCCCGGGTGCGAGCGTAGAGGTGCCGATCGGCCTCGACCCCTCAAAGGCTGGTCGCGGCAACTACTACGGCTACGTCACTGCCACCTCTTCGTCCGGCGAACCGGTCCACACGACCCTCAGCCTGTCGCTCCACGCCCCGGTGCACAAGATCACCATGGACTCGTACGGTCCCGCCGGCGATCCCATCTACTGGGACTTCCTGCAGGTCTTCGGAGGGGATGCGGATGTCCAGTTCTCCGACTCCGACCCATCGGTCGCCGAGGTCGAGGAGGGCACGTACCAAATCGGCGCCACCGCAGTCGAGTGGACCTCTACAGGGGCGCGGGTCAGACAGATCCTGCAGCCCGAAGTGAAGGTCACCGCCGATACGACCGTGAGGCTGGACGCACGGACAGCCAAGCTGATGCGCGTACACACGCCTAACCCTGCTGTACGGCGCAACGACCTGTCGTACGAGATGTACCGGAAGATCGACGGGACGGTTCTGGACCAGACCATCGCTTTCGACGGGGGCGCCGAGACGATGGAACTGTACGTGAGTCCCACGCGCAAGGTCACCGAGGGCGAGTTCGAGTTCAACTCCCGCTGGGAGATGACGGCTCCGCAGCTCATCACCAAGGTCCGCGACGCGGACTTCGACCTCACTCCGTACTACCTTCCGGCGTCAGTCCCCTTCGACGCCGAGGGGGAGCGGCTCACCGCCGTGGACGCGGGGACCAAGCAACAGCCTGACCTGCGGCCCAGTACTGTGCGGGGCAAAATCGCCGTCATCCGTGACGACACGGCGGGCAACGGTTACGACCTCGCCGAGGTAGCTGCCAAAGCAGGCGCCAAGGGCATCATGATTGTCCTGCCGGAAGGGTTCCAGGCGTGGACCCAGTGGGAACCGACGGCCCCAAGGTCCGCCGTTCCCGTGATCCGGGTGGACGGCGCCCAGGGCGCGGCGCTGCTGCAGCATATGAAGAGGCACAAGGCCGTCATCGACATCTCCGGGACGGTAAAGAGCCCCTACCTGTACGACATCAAGGCGATATGGCCGCAGCAGATCCCGCAGGACGCGACGTACACGGTCTCGGACCGCAACACCGCGCGGGTGAAGGCGTCCTACGCGGACAACGGTGCACTGGCCTGGGACGGTGAGCAGCGCTTCAGTTGGCGCCCCTACGCGGATGTCGCTTGGGAGACCTCGCGTCCGGCCCCGACCGGCGGGACGCGTACCGAGTACGTCACCTCTGGGGACACCCAGTGGCAGCACTACGTCAACTTCATGACCCCTGTGTACTGGGAACTGCCGATGGTTTCGGGGCTGAGGGACACCCCCCGCACTTTCGAGGCGGGCGAGAAAACCCACGAGGAGTGGTACAAGGCCGTGGTACGGCCCTCGATCCCGCGCGGATGGGACCGTCCCTCGGCCCGTGACGGCGATGTTCTCCGTCTGGCCATCCCGGAGTACACCGACTCGGAGGCCAGCCACTGGGCCCGCCAGGACACTGCCATCCCGTGGAGTCTGCGGACCTCCGCAGAGCCTGGTGCGGCGGCCGAGGCGACCTACCAGGGCGACAAGGTGACATCAGTCCTTTACCGAGACGGCAGGAAGCTGAGCGAAGCCGACAGTGCCTGGGGCAACTTCGTGGTTCCTGCAGGGGAAGCCCGCTACCGCTTGGACTTGACGACGGAGCGCCTGAGCCAGGACTGGGAGACCGGTACCCGTACTTCCACGTCCTGGACCTTCCGCTCCGGCACCACGACGGCGAAGACGCTGCTGCCGCTCCTCCAGGTCGACTACGCGGTCCCGGCCGACCTACGGAACGCGGTCGGCGGAGGCAAGCGGCACGACATCGATCTGACCGTCAGGAACCAGGACGGGCTTGCCACCCCCACCGGGGTGAAGCTGTCGGTGGAGGCGTCATTCGACGACGGCACCTCCTGGAAGGGACGGGTCCACGTCGAGAACCGCGGCCACAACCGGTTCACCGCGACCCTTGAACGCCCGGACGGCAAGCCCCACGAGGCATACGTGACCCTGCGGGTCACAGCCTCTGACAAGGCGGGCAACACGGTGCAGCAAACCGTGGAACGGGCCTACCGGCTCAGCAAGTGAGACACGGCGCCTCTGCGGCGACCCCGCAGAGGCGCTACTCAAGCCGTTCGCAGCGGACTATGAGCGACGGACCGGGTAGTGCGGCTGCCCATGCCGAACCCCTGCTTGCACAGGCCGCCCGGACGGTGAGAGACGTCGTTCGGAGTGTAGGGCGGGATCGGTCTTGCCCTTCTGCCCTCCATCGAGGGGCGCCGGCATTCGATGCCCCCGCCGCGACGACCACCCGCAACGGGCTTACCGTAGGGGCCGCACTGGACCGGCAGCTACCGCCTGGGCTTCAACAGTGACTGCTGCCGAGTTCCAGGCCCTGCCGATCACGCCCGGCGGGTTCCACGGCGACTGGGACTGCACCCTGGCCCCGTCCCACCCCGACTGCGACCGGAGCCGACGACCGCCCGGCGGATTGACCCGGCCCTGACCGAGATGCTCAGCGATCCGGCTCTGACCGGCATGTCGCGGTCCGACTTCGAACGCCTGGTGGAAGTCTCTGAGCCGCACTGGGACGCGCTGGCCCTCCAGCGCCGCGTTCACCGTCCCCGCAGCTACCGCCACCGGCAGACCAGTAGCCTCGACCACTACCACCGTCTCCGGGCAGCCCTCCTGCGTCGAGGCAGCGCGATAACCAGCACACTCCTGGCCAGGCTGGTGGGCGGCACCGGCACCTACCTCTCAACTCAATTTCGGAAGGGTTACCGTCTGCTGGACCTGCACCGCATCGCCGTCACACCTACGCCCGGGCCACCCGCCCGGGCCCTCGAACAGCTTCGGGCCCGGCTATCCGATGGGTGAGGCCATCTCACCTGGCCAGATAGCGAAATACGGGACTGACGCGAAAATAGGGTGAACGCCCGGGTCAGGTGTTGGGGATCGACTCGAAGGCGGCGGCAGGATAGCCAAGCGGTGATGGGCTCGAAGCGGATGGTCAGGCCCAGGCTGTTGGCTTCCTTGAGCATGCGGCGCATGGCGCGTTCGGGGTCGCGTCGGGTGAAGTGGTCGGCGCCGAGTTCGCGGTAGTGGGTTTGTCGTGCAGGACGTGCCATAGGGCGATGGCGAGTTTGTGCATCACGGCGACCAGGGCCCGTCTGCCGCCGCGTCGTGCCGCCAGGCGCCGGAAGAAGACGCCGAGGTAGGAGTCCTGTTTCTTGATCGTGACCATGGCGGCGATCCCGAGGAGCCGTTTGAGGTTGCTGTTGCCGGGATGGGTGCGGCCGGAGGCGGTAGGGATCGACCAGGGTGGGTCGGTAGCGGGGGGCCTCTATGTTTTTCGTCAAGCGAGTCGTGGGGTGCGGGGTTGATAGAAGGTGCCGTCGCGGAGCATGGCGAACAGGACGCTGATGCGGTGGCGGGCGAGGCGGAGGAGGGCTTGGGTGTGGGTTTTTCCGCGGGCTCGGCAGCGGTCGTAGTAGGTGCGTGATGCGGGGTCGTGGAGAGCGGCGAACTCACCTGTGAGCGGCCCACTTCGATCCCTGCCGCACGCGCTGCGGCGGCCGGGGAATCCAGCGTCCACTCAGCCGGCCCTGACTCGTCGAAGGCCCACAGTTCCCCGTCGCCTCCCACCGCAGTCGCCCCGGCGGCACGGTCTTGACCAGGGAAATGATCCTAGACCGCTCCTGCTCGGTGATTCGTCGTTTGCGGCCCTGCCCGCCCAGATCGTCCAGTCCCTGCAAGCCCAGGCGGTTGAAGCGGTGCAGCCAGCAGTGGACCGTCTTCTGCCTGCAGCCCAGCTCCACCGCGATCGCCGGCACCCGCAGCCCCGACCAGCTCAGCTCGATCATCCGGGCCCGCATCACCGCATCCCGCGGTGCCTTCCTCGGCCAACAACGACTCGTGCAGACGCTGCCAGACTCCCGCGTCGTTCCAGTCACGAAGGCGCCGCCAGCAGGTCATCCCCGTACCAAAGCCTATCTCCCGGGGCAGGAAATCCCACGGAATCCCGGTGTAGAGCACGAGCAGGATGCCGGAGAGCACCTTCCGGTCACCCAGACGCCTGCGACCAGGGTGATCCGGTCGACGTGGCACAACCGGCAGCAACGGCTCGATCCGAGCCCACAGCTCATCCGCCACGATCCATGGGGGCTGCTGACCTTCTCGCGCATCGGTCAACAACCCCGCAACCACGCGGATTCCAGGACACTTTATTAGGAGTTCTAAATCGACTCCAAAATCGTCACGACGTCCTCAACGGCTGCCGTACCGAAACCCGACTCATATACGCCCCGCTATGAAGACACCACGCATCGAGCGCCAGTATTCCGCGAGGCGAAGCACGAAAATTACGTCACAAGCGGGCAATCTTCTTCTGGAAGACGATTGCCCGCTCGCAGTATTACGGCTTGGGGGCGTAGACAGGCGCGGTAGCGCCGGGCTTGATCCCCGACCAGTCGTCACCGTTGGTTCCGCCAGCGATCTCTGCGAGATCCGCTTCTTCAACCGCAGCGTCCACAATTTCATTGTCGCGAGCCGGCGAGGCGTCAGAGTTTCCCATTTAACCCATCTCCTTCAGTGGTTCAATCCTTGCTGGATCTAATTTATTCATAGCTCACCTCTTGGGGTCAACGGCCCTACAGAAGGACTTCGGTGCACCGTGCGGTACGTCGATCATTCATTTCGGTAGACTTTGCGGTGAGCCCTTTCCCGCCGAACGGCCATCCTCAAGTACGCGAAGTGACAAAAAGGCGTGAATAGGTAGTGATTCCCAGATTTTACCAAGTCGGCTGCCGATCAGGTCAGGTGCGGCATCCCAGTGATGTCGGGTAGCGAAGTCGTAAGCTGACATGCGTAGCTGATCCGATGTCGGCGTCTTCTAGTGTCGTGCGCCAGAAATTGCGAGGCTAAGTCTCCGTCTGGTTGTTGGCAGGTGCAGACGCGATTTTGTTGAGGTAGTCGGCGAGGGAGTTCAGGATTTCGTCGGCGGTCTTGGTCCAGGTGAAGGGCCTGGGGTTGTTGTTCCAGCCGTCGATGCAGGTCCTGATGTCGTCTTCCAGGGCTTTTACCGAGGTGTGGACGCCGCGGCGGATGAGTTTGTCGGTCAGCAGGCCGAACCACCTTTCGACCTGGTTGATCCAGGACGATCCGGTAGGGGTGAAGTGGACGTGGAACCGGGGGTGTTTGCCCAGCCACGCCTTGATGTCGGGGGTGTTGTGGGTGGCGTAGTTGTCGCATACCAGGTGCACGTCGAGTCCGGCGGGGACCGTCTTGTCCATGGTGACGAGGAACTTCTTGAACTCCACTGCCCGGTGGCGGCGGTGGAGGTCTGCGATGACGGTGCCGTCGGCGATGTTGAAGGCGGCGAACAGGCTGGTGACGCCGGGCCGCAGGTAGTCATGCGTGCGGCTTTCGGCCATGCCGGGCATCATCGGCAGGACGGGCTGGGAGCGGTCCAGGGCCTGGATCTGGCTCTTCTCGTCCACACATAACACCACGGCCCGCTCAGGCGGGTTGTGATAGAGGCCGACGACGTCGACGACCTTGTCCACGAACTGCGGGTCGGTGGAGAGCTTGAAGGAGTCCTGCAGGTGCGGCTTGAGGTCGAAGCGTTTCCAGATCCTGCCGATCGTCGATTTTGACAAGCCGGTCCGGGCCGCCATTGAGGCCCGGGACCAGTGCGTGTCCGCTCCGGGCGTGGATGCCAGAGTCGCCATGATCACCTCTTCGACCTGGTCCAGGAGAATCGAGGGCGGCCGGCCCGGCCGGGGCTCATCAGTCAGACCGTCGAGGCGGTCGGCGACGAAACGGGCTCGCCAGCGATCCACCGTGGAGGTATCGACACCGAGATCGGCTGCAGCCTGCTTGTTGGTCCCGCCCTCCGCGCACCGCAGCACGATCCTCGCGCGCAGCGCCAAGTACTGCGCAGTCTTCGCCCGCCTCGACCACTGGACCAGCTAGGTGCGTTCGGCCTCGCTCAACACCAGATCGGCCTTCGGACGGCCGATCCGGGCAGCATCCTCGAGGCCGGCCATCCGCTCAGCTGCGAACTTCCCCCGCCACTTCCTCACCGTCGCGACGGTCACACCAACCTCCGTCGCCACCCTCGCATTAGCCGCCCCGCCCGCGCACGCCAGCACGATGCGAGCCCGCTCCACGAATCGCGGCACTACCGCCCCATTCGCCCAGTGGGCCAACTCCGCGCGTTCCTGATCGGACAGGCGGACATCCATGGCACGAGGACCAGGCGACATGGCAACAGACTACAGACTTAGCCTCGCCATTTCTGGCGCACGACACTAGTGGTTGCGCCGGTAGTCCGTCGTTAGATTTTTGATGAGTACTTCTGGTGGTGTGTCGGTGCCTCGGCGGGGTCCGAAG
>NZ_JBIVNJ010000086.1:0-11572 GCF_044753585.1 Streptomyces sp. NPDC088354
TCGACGTGGCCGCCGCCGACCCCGGCGCGGCCGGCGGCGACGCCTGACGGTCCCCGCTTCGCACGGGCCCCCACCGCGGTCGCGGTGGGGGCCCTTCGACGCACGTGATGTCTGATCAGCTATGTGAGACGCGCGGCTACTGGGATGGCCGGCCGGCATCACCGCCATACGATCCAGTACCGTCTGTGGCCTGGTGTAGCGTCTGCTACGCCCGCCGACCCGCTCGGCGAACGCCGTCCGCTTGAAACTGTCCAGCTCCGCATAGCCACCCAATCGCCGTCGAGGTCCATGTCCCCGCCGGTGCAGGCGATGAACTCGGCGCCGAGCTGTTCCAGAGCGGGGAAATACTGCAGGATCTGGGCGCGGAGCCGGTTGATCGCTCTGGTGCGGTCGGCGGTGAGGTCGTAGCGGCGGGCGGTGAGGATCCGCAGGTCTATCGCGATCTCGTCCCACTCCTGCAAAGGCTGCAGGTCACGGCGCATTCGGGCCTGGTCCGCGATGACGTAGGCGTCC
Source organism: Streptomyces sp. NPDC088354 (assembly GCF_044753585.1). Classification (NCBI taxonomy): domain Bacteria; kingdom Bacillati; phylum Actinomycetota; class Actinomycetes; order Kitasatosporales; family Streptomycetaceae; genus Streptomyces; species Streptomyces sp. NPDC088354. The sequence goes on from NZ_JBIVNJ010000086.1 coordinate 514, forward strand.
TTCGCGTCGGTCTTCCCGTCCCCGCGGTAGGAACCGGAGGCGTGGTGGACCGTCCTGCCCGGGATGTAGAGGAGTCGCTGCCCGTGTCCGGTCAGCAGGGCGATGAGCAAGGCGGCCCCGTCGGCGTTCAGGTCGACCGCCCACGTCACCGGGTGGCCGTCGGCCAGGTCCAGCACGTCACTCATCAATTCCAGCAGCTCGTGCTCGTCGTTCGGCACCCGCCGCGACAGGACCTTCGCCCCGTCCGCATCGATCACCGTGCAGTGGTGCTCGGCCTTGCCAGCGTCGGTCCCCGCCCACAGTTCGGGCACCGGTGTCTCCCCTCGTCGATACGTGTACTGGTCCCTGCGGACGACCACGCCGACGTGTCCCTACGAAGCGACTGTTCGCGCATCCCAATGAGTGGCCGTGTCGTCGCGGGGTCTCGGGCGGCCAATCACTGGAAGCCACACAAGCGGCATGAGCCTTCTGAGCCACACCCGAAACCCCTGGGCCTCCCGATCCTGCGAAGGGTCTGTCCAGGCAACGGCTCTGTTCCGTAGTCGGTGGTGACGGTCGGTGGTCGTTATTGCAGATGGATGGGGTGGCGGAGGAGGTCGAATCCTGCTCGGCCGTGCATCTGTCGCATGATCCTCTTGGTTCGGGTGTTGACGCCTTCGGTGCGGCCGTTGCTCCAAGGGAGGGTCAGTCCGGCATTGACGGCGGCGCGGTCGAGTTCGAGGCCGTTGCAGAAGCTGTGCAGGTGGGGCAGGTCGGCGCTGCGGGCTTGGGCGATCCACCCGGTGAGCTTGGAGTCGTTGCCGCCGGCGGGCGTCAGGAGGGCGGCGAATTCGCGGATGAGGGTGGTGAGCTGGGTCATCTCGGGGCAGGCCGCGGTGTGGAGGCCGAGCAGGTCAGTGTCCTTGGTTCGTAGGCGTTCGGGGTGGGTGAGCAGGAGCCGGGCGAGGTGGCGCGGGGTTGTCACGGGGCGGTCGCCTTCGGCGCGGGCTTGGTTGAGGTAGCGGACCAGCAGGTTGGCGCTGCCGGTGTAGCCGAGTCCCCTGATCTCGTTCAGGAGGTGGGTGACGGGGACGGCCGGGTCGTCGGACCGGCGTTGGCGCAGGTGGTCGCGGTAGGGATCGACCAGGGTGGGTCGGTAGCGGGGGGCGATGCGGTCGGCGGACGGTTCAGGGTTGCGGGCATATCGCTTGACGGTGTTCAGGGCGAGGCCCAGTCTGCGGGCGCAGGCCGACGCCCTGGCCGAGGAGGTCATGGACTTTGTGCCAGCGCTCGTGGGTGGTCTGCTCGCGAACCCCACCAGGGCGGGGCGGGTTGACGGTGCCCCAGCAGGGGGCGTGGGTGCGGACCTCGGCCAGGATCTTGTCGCACAGGTTCTTCCAGGCGCCGCACCCGGACACGGGCCACGACCTGCCGGCCGTCCACCGGCACATCAGCCACCGTCCGGACGTGATACCCGTGCACCCTACCCGTCAGCACCCCGCACACCGGACAGGGCACCGGAACATCCCGGGTCCGTGCGACGACCCGGATAGCCTCACCGTCATCCGCCACATCCTCGATGACCAGAGCAGAGAGCCCTGAAAACACCGTAGCTACAAGGGAGTTGGCACCTCGCATACAACGTCAACGACGCCCATCACCCGGCGTCACCACCGACTACGGAACAGAGCCGAAGACCGTACAGACCCGCCTCAGATTGTCAGGTTCGTGTGGGGGTTCAGATACGGGAGTGTGTCAGGTGTCTGTGGCGGGTTACTGATCGCTGGCCGGGTGGTCACGGGGCCTGATGAGGGTGGCGTGGCCGTTGGGTGGCCGGTCAGAGTGGTGATCGCGACGGGGAACCAGCCTCGTCCAGCTCCCTGGAAGAAGGTTCTAGTGATGGACGTCAGGACTGCCTACCGCGCTGTTCCGGTTGTTGCTGTGGTTCTTGCTGCTCTGGCGTTGACCGCATGTGGCCTTGATGACAGGGATGCTGGGGGCAAGGGTCCGGGTGCTTCTTCGACGGTGTCCACGAATTCTTTGCGGACGGGTTCCGCCGGATCGGGCTCCGGTACCTCCTCGACTTCTGAGCAGGGTGCGCGGGAATCCGCACAGAACACGAACTCCGACGATGCTGTGCGTCGCCGTGCTGCGGCTGGGGACGTCGGTTCTGAGGATGATGCGGCTGTGCGTCGCCGTACTGCGGCTGGGGAGTTTAGCGAGGGGGATGCTGGTGCGGTGCGCGAGTGGGCTGCCAGTCAGGACGCTGCACAGTAGGGGCGATGGGGCTCCTTGAATCTCTTGATCCGATGCCCGGGGGATGGGTTGGACCTGCCTCCAGCCAGCCAGGTCCAGGGGGCGGGTCGCGCTGTTCAGGCACCGCCCCCTGCTGGGATCCCAGGAAACTCCGTCTGCGACTGTTTTCCGCCACCGCCCATGTGAGCGAGCGCCCGCCGATGCCATCTGCGGTTCATCGCAACCTGGTCATTGACCGGTTTCATCACCGGTGCCGCATCGGGCTGCATGGCCTGTCGAGCCCCGACTGGCCGGCAGATCTCAAGGCCCCGTCAAAGTAGAACCACTTGACCGGAGCCGTGGAGCCTGGCGCTTACCCAATGGCAGAGCCGGGCCGGCCCATCTCCAACGAAGACGCCCTTGGGCCTTCACCGATGGCTGAATCATGAAACCTCGAGGCTAGAGGAGTGCATGCAGGTGTGCCAGTACGCCAATCAATTTGGCGCCCGAATCCTATGCGACCGTGATGCCGCCGGGTTTATAGTTACATGCAATCAATGCCAACTTGGAAAGAGGATGTCCAATGACTATTTTTGTGATCGTGTTAGCTGTGCTGCTTGGTATGAGTTTCGTGGGCGGGGGCGTGGCTAAGCTTGCGGGAGTAGCGGTGATGAAGGCTGACGCGAAACGTTTTGGTCTCTCTTACGGGACATTCCGTGGTGTGGGTGCGCTCGAGGTATGCGGCGGTGCGGGACTCCTCGCGGGCCTGGCTTTGTGGCCTCTAGCGGTGGCTGCTGCAGTAGGTTTGGTGGCGCTGATGGTGGGAGCGGTAGTTTGCCACGTGCGTGCTGGTGATCCGGCGGCTAAGACTGTTCCGGCCGCCGCAGTGGGGGCCCTCGTAGCAGTGTTGGGCGCGCTTGTTGTCCTTCAGTAAGTTTCGTTCTTTCGTAGCGAATGACTGAGCTTTTTAGGGTGGTCGCTGATCGGGTGACTGCTGGCGCCGGCGGAGCGGCTTCCCTCCCAAGCCGCGGATATGTGAACTGGCTGTAGGGTGCCATCCAGCCGAGTGGCTACCTAAAAAGACTCACTCTTGCCAGTTCGTGCACAATCATGGATTGGTCAATCGGACGGGGGTAAGTCGTTGCTTGATGCGCTGACGTATGTGGTGAAACCGGAAGACCTACGCGCTGCCGCTGCAGATCCTCTAGGGGTCGATAGCCTCTTGCCGAAAATATGGGAAATGAATTCAGCGGCTGACGTGAACAGCCTCATTAATTTGCTTCGCGGCCTAGTTCCGACCGCTGATTCCATAGCGGGATCCTCGCTCCCGCACTGCGTGGCGGTGATGCGCGATCTGGGCCTTTTTGTAGGATCGATCAAGCGGCATGGCGTTGAGCCAGTTGATGCAGTGCCCGAGTTGGAGGCGCCGCTCCTAATGGTAGGTGAACGGACCGGGATGATCCCCCGGGACACGGTGCATCATTATATCGGATGGAATCCCACCGGTGCTCGTGAGCGGATGTACACCGGTGACTGCATGGAACGCATGCTCATGTCCTCCGTTCGGGTAACGCTTTCTCGCTTGACCGCTGCGGTTGAACTGTGTCAGCAGCTAGAGCGCCTAGAACCACACGAGTTGAAGTTCGCGGTTGCTGCAAACGAACTGGTGGCTCTGCTCCGCTCGCTTGAGGACGCAATCGACATCGTCATAGCTAACGTGACACCGGAGTTCTTCGCCCGCACCATGCGTCCCTACTTTGAAGAAATACGCGTCGGAGGAGTCACATACCTGGGACCGGCTGCGGCACACGTGCCGCTTTCTTTGATCGACCTCGGGCTATGGGCGTGCGACTTCCCTGAAACAGCGTACGAAGATTTTTGGCGGGAGTCAGCATCATACGGACTGCCGCCATGGAAATCCCTGTACGAGCGGTGGGCTACAGGTCCTTCGCTGGTCACCCGGGTGACTTCAGCACTGGGATCGATCCCAACTGATCAGACTCCGCCGAATCTCCGCGCCAGCGCGGAGGCATTGAGTCGTGCCTTGCGCGCTCTCGTGGTCTTCCGAGGTAAGCATTTCACCGTGGCACGTAACGCTTATGCCGAGGAAATACGCCTCTACTCCTTGGGTAGCGGCGGAGGAAGCCTCGACCTTCTCGCCCAGGTGACAGCCCTCACACGGGAAAACGCCATGTTGCTTCGCGAGTCCTTCGCCCGTGGCCATCGAGTGACCGGGCCAGCCCACACGATCGAACCTGCTGGCGATGCGAAAAAGGAAGCAGCACCGGGTTACCAGCAGGGAGTCGGCGCATGAAAATTTTCATTGCAGGCGGCGGAATCGGCGGTCTAACTGCTGCTCTGAGCCTGCACGCGGCGGGTTTCGAGGATGTCCACGTTCTGGAGGCGGCTCGTGAGTTGCTTCCTCTTGGAGTGGGACTCAACATCCTGCCGAACGCGGTCCGCGAACTCACCGAACTCGGCCTGTATGAGGAGCTTGTCAACAATGCCATTACGACCAGTGAGCTCGCACTGTACAGCCGCCATGGCCAACTTATTTGGAAGGAACCCAGAGGCTTGGCGGCTGGATACCACTGGCCGCAACTGTCCATCCATCGTGGATACCTGCAAAGCGTCCTTGCGCGGGCGGTGCGCGAACGCTTGGGACCCGCCGCAATTACGACCCACACACGGGTAACGGATTGCTCGCAGGACCGTAAGGGCAAGGTCGCGGTGACGCTGGATCGGGTGGGTAGCGACACAACTGTAGTGCGCGACGTAGACCTGCTTATTGGCGCTGATGGCATCCGCTCTGCAGTCCGAGCGTCTCTCTATCCGAATGAGGGGCCCCCGCCGGACAACGGAATGATAATGATGCGGGGCACCACTTGGACGGAATCGTTCCTTGACGGGCAGTCAATGATTGTCACCGGCGACGACAGCAAGAGAATTGTGCTGTATCCCATCGCTCAGGATCGCCCCCGTGGCCGTTCATTGATCAACTGGGTGGCAGCCCGGCCTGCCGACGACGACCTACATCACCGCGGCGACTGGAGCCGGGAAGGGTCCGTCGATGATGTGCTGGAGCACTTCGGTGATTGGCATTTTGACTGGCTGGACATCCCCGCCATCCTGAGATCCGCCACTGCCGTGTACCAGTACCCGATGGTGGACCGCGACTCCCTTTCTCGTTGGACTTTCGGCCACGTCACCCTGCTAGGCGACGCCGCACACGCCATGTATCCCATGGGTTCCAACGGTGCGACACAGTCCATCGTCGATGCCCGAGCACTGGCCCACGCCCTTGCCACCTCTGGAGACATCCCAGAAGCCCTTCTCGCGTACGAGGCGGAGCGCCGACCTGCAATGACACTCCTGCAGGCCAGCAACCGCCGGCAGGGCCCCGAAGCAGTTATCACCACCGTCCATCAGCGGGCACCTGACGGTTTCAATGACCTCCATGACGTGATTTCAGCAACTGAGCTTGCCGAAGTCTCAGCCCGTTACGCCATGACCGGCGGCTTTGGCGTTACGGCCGTCAACGGACGGGCCTCTCGCAGCACCTTCCCATCCAAACCGACCGCCCGGGAGAAGTGACCTCAATGAACTCTCCGACATCCGCGTCCGGAACTCGTGAACCCGTGGCAATCGTCGGGATGGCTTGCCGCTTCCCGGGTGCTCCCGGAGTCGACGCCTTGTGGGACCTGCTACGGACCGGCGGCGATGCCACCAGCGACACTCCGCTCGATCGCTACGACACTGAGGTGCTCTACGCACCGCAACCCACCCGCGGAAAGGTGATCAGCCAACGCTCGGGGTACCTGCCACAGGCCGCAGACTTCGACGCCGAGTTTTTTGGTATGTCCACTGCCGAATCGGCCCACCTCGACCCGCAACAACGTCTGTTGATGATGACAGCGTGGGAAGCCCTGGAAGACGCAGGCATCCCCCCACAGCGCGTCGCCGGAAGCCGTACCGGCGTGTACGTCGGCAACATGCACCTGGACTACTGGGACCGGGCCGCACGCCGCGGACTCGAGACGCTGACCCCGTCTCACATCTACAACTACCGCAGCATCCTCTCAGGCCGGCTCTCTCATACCTTCGACCTACGCGGCCCTAGCATCACCCTGGATACCGCCTGCTCGTCCTCGTTGGTTGCCATTCACCTCGCTTGCCAAAGCATTCGAGCCGGGGAAACCACCATGGCCCTGGCCGCCGGCGTCAACCTCAAACTGACCCCCGACGAGGATGTCCTGCTGTCACAGGTACGCATGCTCGCCCCCGACGGACGCTGCAAATTCGGCGACGCACGCGCCAACGGCTTCGCACCCAGCGACGGTGTGGGCGTCATTGTGCTCAAGCCCCTCTCCACCGCGCTTGCTGACGGCGACCACATCCGAGCCCTAGTACTTGGCAGCGCCACCAGCAACGATGGCAGGAGCCATCCAGAACTCCTTACCCCCTCCATTGAGGGACACATTCAGATGTTGCGCTGGGCATACGAAGATGCCGGCGTCTCCCCTGCCGATGTCGACTTCATCGAGGCCCACGGCACGGGAACTCCCATGATCGACCCGGTTGAGTTCACCGCCCTGGGCGAAGTGCTTGGTAAAGACAGGCCCGCGGAACGCACTTGCTATGTCGGCTCAGTGAAGAGCAACATCGGCCACACGGAAGGCGCCGCTGGCATCGCCGCCCTGATCAAAACAGTCCTGTGCCTTGAACACCAGCAGGTCGTGCCCAGTCTCCACTACGAGACGCCAAACCCCAAGATCCCATGGCAGGACCTGCCTCTTGCGGTTCCCACCCAACTACTCACAGTGCCAGACCGAGGCCGCCCCCTCATTGCCGGAATCAGCGGACAAGGCATATCAGCGGCCAACACCCATTTGGTGATCGGCCAAGCCAGCCGTCCGACGCCTGCCCCAACCGCTGATGGAAAACACCTGTTCCTCGCATCCGCCCGCACCGAAAACGCTCTCCAGGAACTAGCAAGCGCCTACCTGGCCTATCTGGCCCCGACCGGCCCAGGCCGCGAATTCCGGCTCGCCGACATATGCCACAGCGCCGCGATGCGACGCCACCACCACCCCAAGCGACTGGCGATCATTGCCACCACTCACGAGGAGCTTGCCGAACGCATTCGCTCCTACCTTGCCGGTGAACCATCAGAGCCCCAAGACTGCACCCACTTGACAGAAATTTCCCAGCGCTACCTGTCCGGTGAACAAGTCAGCTGGGATACGGAATCCGCCCAGCACGTGCCACTGCCCACCTACCCCTGGCAGACAAAGCGTTACTGGCTGAACTGATGAGAAAAGACCCGAGCATGACTCGTACTGCCGTACTCACCGGCCTGGGTGCCTGGCTCCCTCCCACCGTCGTGACGAATGACGACCTGGCCAAACGCCTTGGAATTACTGACGAGTGGATCCACACCCGAACCGGCATTAGGCAGCGGCACATCGTTGACCCTGGCACCGCCACATCCGATCAAGCTATTGCAGCCGCAGCCAGAGCGCTCAAGTCAGCCGGCAATAGAACTGTCGATGCGGTAGTACTTGCCACCACTACCCCAGATCACCCAATCCCCGCGACAGCCCCGACCGTCGCAACGCGACTCGGTTTGAGCGAAGCTCTCGCCTTCGACATCAACGCTGTGTGCAGTGGCTTCGTCTACGGCCTAGCCACCGCTTCCGCTCTCATCACGGCAGCGATTGCCGACACAGTTCTCCTCATCGGCGCGGACACCTTCTCCACTGTCGTCGACCCAAAAGACCCCACCATCGCACCCATCTTCGGAGATGGCGCCGGTGCCGTAGTCCTGCGCGCTGGCTCCGATGATGAAGCCGGCGCCCTACTTGCCTTCGATCTCGGCAGCGACGGCAATCTCGCCCCACTCATCCGTCAATACGCCGGAGGATCCCGCCAACGCTCCACCACCGAAATTCCCGCGAAAGGGGATCATTATATGGCCATGGATGGCAAAAGTGTATTCACTCAAGCCATCAACCACATGACCGCATCATCCCAGGCTGTCCTTCAACGAGCGGGCCGCTCGCCACGCGAGATAGATCGCTTGATAGCTCACCAGGCGAACGCCCGAATCCTGCGCGCAGTTGCCCACCAGCTTGAGGTATCCCACGACAAGGTGGTCACCAATATTGACCAAGTAGGAAACACCTCAGCTGCTTCCATACCCCTCGCACTCGCCCATGCGGCCCGGACGGGAACGCTCCAAGCCGGGGAGTTGGTCCTGCTTACTGCATTCGGCGGTGGACTGACATGGGGTTCTGCGCTCTTGCAGTGGCCATCGCTTGCGGTGCATTGACGCCGTTTCAGGCTCGGCACCTACTGAGAGTGATGCCTTAGGTGACGGATGCTCCTAGCCTTCGCTGTCGGCCAGTAGTCCCGTGGTCCCGGATCATCCGCAGATCCGCTGGATTGCATCACTGAACTGCATTCCAACTCAAGGAGTTCTCTAATGGATACTTTGCACCGTGTATGGAAAGTGCTGGAAGACTGGTGTGAGATGCCGGATGGGCCAATTCAGCCCGACTTGCCGATAGAGACTTTGGACCTAGACTCCCTTACTATGCTGGAGATCTCTCTCGGACTCGACAAGGAATTTGGTACCGAAATCCCAGAGAGCGATATCAAGCAGGCTAGGACTGTGGCGGACCTAGCGGCTCTAGCCGACGCGAACAGCCCTAGCACCGATTGAGGAAGCAGTGCTGGACGGTACCTACTTTTAGCGTTACGGTCCACGAGTTATGTAAAGGATGGGAAATGGAATACGGCCGACGCCCGCTGCACTTCTGGCTACCGTCCCATAGGGCCTCGGTGGGCTCCATGAGACCGCAGTACCAAAGTGCGGATGCTATTCGGATACCCCTTCCGTGCCAGCCAGTTCTCGAATAGTGGCGGGGGCCTTGCAACAGCTCTCTTGCAGCGCTGCTGCTCGTTGGGTGCCACAGCGACTTCGGATCGGCACCGTACCGCGACAGAATGGGAGTACGCCACCTGCCATTTCCTGCGCTGGTGGACAGGGTCGTGTGTGGGTGGCGCAAAGTCCGTATCAAAGGGGCAGGGCTGTCGGTGGTGACGGGGTCCGGCAGCGTAGCGCCAGGGGAGTGTGTGGCATAGAAGAACAACCAGCCTGCCGTCCCGAGCGCCCGATGCCCGGTCAGCTCAAGCCTGGCCTCCTCCGCAACTACCGCGTTCTCCTCGACCCGAGGAAAAACGATACGAAGAGCGATCACGCAAATCGCGAGAGAGCCAGAAGTCAACTTGACCCGGCCTTTCGGGGCCGGGCCAAGTTAACTGAGCGCGTTCACTTCACCGGGGATGCTTCGTTTCGGCGGTTGCAACTGAGAGGATTTCCTGCGCCTGGAGAGGGACGTAGTCGTAGGCGGTCTCGGCGTGGACGACCTGGTCGAGGCCGGTGACTTCGTGGTCGCGGGCGACCCGGAAGCCGACGGTGACGTCGATGGCCTTGGCCAGGAGCCAAGACATCACCAGGGAGTAGGCGCCGACAGCGAGAGCACCGACTGCTTGCTTGCCCAATTGCCCGAAGCCTGCGCTGGCCACGAGTCCGTCGGTGGTGTCGAAGACTCCGATGAGGAGTGTGCCGACGAGACCGCCGACCGCGTGCACGCCGACCACGTCCAGGGAGTCGTCGTAGCCGAAGCGGTCCTTCAGGCCCACAGCCCAGGCGCAGACGACGCCAGCGATCACGCCGATGGCTATGGCACCCCCGGTGTTCACTGCGGCGCATGCCGGTGTGATGGCGACCAGTCCCGCTACCGCGCCGCATGCGGCGCCGAGGGAGGTGAAGGCCCCGCTGTGCAGGCGTTCCCAGGCGAGCCAGCCCATCATGGCTGCGCCGGTGGCGACCTGGGTATTGAGGAAGGCGATGCTGGCGGTGCCGTTGGCGGCCAGGGCGGAGCCGGCGTTGAAGCCGAACCAGCCGAACCACAGCAGCCCGGAGCCGAGCATCACCAGCGGCAGGCTGTGCGGGCGCATCGGCTCCTTCTTGAACCCGACGCGCTTACCCAGGACCAGGAGTGCGCCCAGCGCCGCCATGCCGGCGTTGACGTGCACGGCCGTGCCGCCCGCGAAGTCCTTCACGCCGAGCTTCAAGATCCAGCCGTCCGCCTGCCACACCCAGTGGGCGACGGGGAAGTACACCAGGGAAACCCACAGCACGATGAACAGCATCCAGGCGCCGAACTTGGCGCGGTCCGCGATCGCGCCGCTGACCAGCGCCGGCGTGATCACTGCGAACATCAGCTGGAAGGCGGCGAATGCGAACACCGGGATGGTCCCCGTCAAACTGGTGCCCGTGATGCCCTTCATGCCGGTGAGGCCGAGGTCGCCGACCAAACCGCCGCCGGCGTCGTCTCCGAAGGCGAGCGAGTAGCCGTAGGCCACCCACAGCACGCTGACGATGCCCAGGCTGACGAAGCTCATCAGGAGCATGTTCAACACGCTTTTGACCCGGACCATGCCGCCGTAGAAGAAGGCCAGGCCGGGCGTCATCAGCATGACCAGCGCCGCGCTGATGAGGACGAACGAGGTGTCGCCCGCGTCGAAGCCCTTGGGCATCGAAGTCTCTCCTTGTTTCACGAAGGCCGCTATAGAGCGGCGGAGTCGAACGGGTGCGACCCGCCGGGGGCGGGACCGGTGCGCCGCGTGCATAATGCGGCGCACCGGTTGGCCTTGGCCGGCGGGTGTTAGACGAGGTCGGTCTTCTCCAGGGCGGTGCAGCAGGTGTCGACGATGAGGCGGGTGACGGTGTAGGGGTCGACGTTGGCGTTGGGGCGCCGGTCCTCGATGTAGCCCT
>NZ_JBIVNJ010000087.1:0-11315 GCF_044753585.1 Streptomyces sp. NPDC088354
CCGTGGCCTGGGCGTAGCCGTCCGCCATGGCGATGGCGGCGCCCTCCTGGAGGACCAGGTAGTAGGGGATGTCCTCGGGCAGGCCGGTGAGGAACAACAGCTCGTTGAACCCGGGATTGCCGAAGACGGCGCTCACGCCGTGATGGCGCAGGACGCGGTAGAAGGCATCGCTGACGGTCGCCATGAGCGGGCCCCTTGCCCAGAGTGATCGAGCCTGTCCCACGACCGTAGGAGCGCCGACCGGCAGCGGCAAATCGGTGCGTTTCCCTTCTCCGGTGATCGATGCGACGGGCGGGTGCGGCGCGCGGGCCGGGTGGTCCCGGCGCCCCGGCGAACGCCGACCCATCGGGGGCGGTGCGGGGGGTCCCGCCGCAGGAGGTGCTCCGCCCGGTGAGCGCCGAGCCGCGGGGGAGGTGTGCCGGGCTGGGTGAACCGACGCGGACGCACGGGGACTTCACGGAGGGGTACGTCCGCCGGCGCGGGTCCTTCAACGGCCGGGTCCGCGACCGTTTCCTCCGGTCCGAGACGGGCGGGTGCGGACCTCGTTCGAGACGCCCGGCCACGGGGCCGGCACGCGCCGCCGGCGAAGCGAACGGCCTGACGCGGGAGATCGGGCGCGGCCCGCGAGCCGTGGCACATCCGGCGTCGACCGCGAGGCGGCGGCTCTCGCCGCCGTCGCCCGTGGTGTTCCGCTGACCGGAAGGGTCGCGTCGCGGCGAATTCATGTATTTGCGCATGCATCTTTCTAGCGTCGTGAGCGCACTGCCCCTTCCCCGGCGCAGTGGACTGAAAGGCGGTTGCCCCGATGCATGCCCCGACACGAACAGGCGTCCCGAACCAGCCGCTGGGCGGCCACCTGCCCCGAAGGAATCTGCTGGTCGCGGCAGGTGCGGCGGTCGCGGCCGCGACCATAGGCGCAGGCGTCGCCGACGCCGCGACGGTCACCGGCCGCCCCGGGCGGCCCGCCCCGGCGGCCGTGCCCGCCAGGCGAGCGAAGGCCCCCAAGGGCCGGTGGCTTGCGGGCGACACTCATGTGCACGACGACCACTCCTCCGACGGCAGCGGTCCGCGCCAGACCTCGAAGCAGACCCTCCCGGGCAACCTCCCGGTCGGCGACCAGATCGCCCAGGGGGAGAAGGTCGGCCTGGACTTCATGCCGCTGACCGACCACCGCACCTACGACCAGGTGTGGGACCCGCAGTGGACGTCCTCGAAGCTGCTCCTCCTGCCCGGTGAGGAGGCCAACGGCTCGCCGCACGCCATCGTGCTCGGCAACGTCGACGTGGTGGTGGACGGGGCCAACCCGCCCGGCTCGGCGGCTTACCGGCACGTCCAGCAGTCCGTGTGGGACGTCCACGCCCAGAACGCCGTGTGGTCGCAGGCCCACCCCGACGACGGCGAGTACACCCGGGCCGGCGGCGTCAACGCCAACGCCAGCGTGCTGGGCAGCGACCTGGTCGAGGTGCTGAACGTCGCGAGCGACCCCGACGTGGAGATGGAGTACGCCGAGAACCGCTGGAACCGCGGCTTCCGCTTCGGCGTGGCCGCCGCCAGCGACTGCCACTTCCGCGAGCTGTGGGACGTCGACAGCCCCGGTGAGCCCACCACCCGGGTCTTCGCCGCGGAGCGTTCGGTCCGCGGCATCCTCGACGGCTTCCGGGCCGGCCGCACCACTGTGTCGCAGAACATCACCGGTCCCTTCGTCACCCTGGAGGCCGACGCGGACGGCGACGGCGTCTACGAGGCGATCGGCGGCGACGAGGTCGTGGTCACCGGACGCAAGCTCCCCCGGAAGGCGGGCCTGCGGGTGAAGGTGCGGTCCGGCAAGGGCACCACCGTGCACGTGTACGCCGCACCGGGCCGCTCCGCTGGGCCGGTCGCGACGTTCGTGCCGCGTACGGGCAACGAGACGTACGATCTGCCGCTCGACATGAAGGGCGGCGACCACACCTGGTACCGGGTCGAGGTCCGCTCGCCCGGCAGCGCGTCGGGCTCGGAGGCCGACCCGACCCTCCCGGACCAGCTGCGCGCCGCGACCTCGCCGGTCTTCCTGTCCGTGGGAGCGCCCGCCGAACCGCTGCCGGAGATCCCGCTGCCGGACGCCGACACCACCGCCGACCACGGGGCCCTGGTCATCGGCGAGCAGGGCGGTTTCACCGGCTTCGCCGACGTGGCGGTGGCCGGAGACGTCACCCACGTCGTCGCCGAAGTGCACGAGGGCCAGGCGACCCGGATCGTCCACGTCCGGCTGGACCGCAAGGGCAGGCCCGGCAAGGCCCGTACCCTGTCCGGCGATTCGACGACCGCCCGCTTCCCGCGGATCGCCGCCCACGGCGACGACGTGTGGGTGGTGTGGCAGGACGAACGCGGCAAGGAGCAGCCGCACCGGCCGGCGGTCCTCATGGCGACCAGCGGCAACGGCGGTTCCTCCTTCAAGTCCCCGCAGAAGGTCAGCAAGGGCAAGGGCAGGGCCGTCAACCCCGCGCTGGCCCTGATCGAGGACAAGCACCCGCTGGTCGTCTGGTCCGACAACAGCGGCGGCGCCTTCGACGTGTACGCGCAGATCGTCGGTGTCGACAAGGCGGCGGTGAACATCTCCGCGGCGGGCAAGGCCACCAGCCCCGGCACTCCCGCCGACGCCCGGTCACCGCGCTACCCCGCCTCGCTCTTCCCGGCCGTCACCGTCACCGGCGGCAAGCACGCCGTCGTGACCTGGCAGGACGACCGGAACGACCCGGACCCGCTGTGGACCGGGCACACCCCGCCGGCCGGTCAGCCGGCCGGCGGCGGCACCGATCCCGACAACTGGCAGATCCTCGCAGCGGTCCGGACCGCACCGGGCCGGTCCTGGGGCACCCCGGTCGCGGTGAGCGCGGTCACCGACCGCGCCGACCGGCACCCGAGCGTCGCGGTCGACGCGCACGGCACGCTCGTGGCGATCTGGGAGTCCGGCGCCCTGCAGAGCTCGGGCGCCAACCTCCAGGTGCGGACGAGCACTTCCACCGACGGCGGCGCCACCTGGAGCCCGTACCGGCAGGTCGCCCACGACCCGGACGCGATGAGCCAGCGCGCCCGGGTCGCCCAGGACCCCGACGGCCGCGTACGCGCGGTCTGGTACGACTCCCGGTCCGCCGACTGGCGTTGGAAGGTCCTCACCGCCACCCTCGACGCCACCGGCACCTGGTCGGACGCCCGGCAGGTCACCACGCTCGGCAACAACACCTGGCCCGCCCTGCACGGCGGCACGGTCGTGTTCACCACCGACCGCGGTGCGACCCGCACCCAACGGGACGTCACCCAGCAGATCTACCGGACCCGGCTGGCCTGAGCCCGTCCCCGTCCGGCTCCGGAGGCGTACGGCGACCGCCGTCACCGGGGCCGGACGGCCGCGGCAGCGGTGTGCCCTGCGGTGTCTCGCCGTGTCGAGTCACACCGTGGTACTCGATGTTCCGCACGTCGTGGTACGGGACGTAGGTGCGCCGGCGCCAGAGATACCAGTACGCACAGCCCACCGCCTTGAGCACGCCGAGGACGGAGCGGACGACGAGATCGCGGAGCACGGAAATTCCTGGGGTTGTCCAAAAGGGCCGGCTGATGCCTTGTCCGCATCGAAACGGAGGCCGGTGGCGCGGGGATTGCCGTACGGCGTCGGGCGGGCGAACGCGCGTGTGCGCGCAGTCGATGGCGCCCGAAAAGACGTGCCGCGCGGGTGTGCGCGCCGTGCGCGGAGCCGGTTATCGAAACGTGTCTTGACCTGCGCAGTACAAGGCTCATAACTTCCGCGTGCTCGATCTTTTCAAGACGAGCCTCACACCATGGCCTTGGGGGCAATCGCAATGAACTGGTACCTCGACGTGCTCAAGAAGTACGCGGTCTTCAACGGGCGGGCGCGCCGGACCGAGTTCTGGATGTTCGCGCTGTTCAACCTGATCATTTACATCGTGCTGCTCTTCATCGGTCGCGCGATCGACTTCGCCCTGCTGCCGGGGCTGTACGGGCTCGCGGTGCTCCTGCCCTCGATCGCCGTCTCCGTGCGCCGGCTGCACGACACCGGCCGCACCGGCTGGCTCTACCTGCTCGGCCTGATCCCGTGCATCGGCGGCATCGTCCTGCTGGTCTTCTTCTGCGGCGACAGCCAGCCCGGCGACAACCAGTACGGGACGAACCCGAAGCTCGTCGCCGGTCCGGCCGTCTGACGTTCCCGACGCCGTACAGCGGAGCGGTCCCGGACGACGGCGTCCGGGACCGCCCCGCTGTACGGCGCTCCCCGCGCGTCAGGCGGCGATCACGGCCGCGGTCGTGCGGCCACCGTCCACGTCGAGGGTGATTCCGTGGACGAACCGCGCCTCGTCCGAGGCGAGGTACACCGCGGCCTGGGCGATGTCCTCGGGGGAGCCCACGGTTCCCGCGGGGGTGCCCGCCATCATGGCCTCGGAAGCGTGGCCGGGGACCTGGACCACTCCGGGGGAGATGGCGTTGACCCTCACCCCGCCCGGCCCGAACTCGGCGGCCCAGGCCCGAGTGAACGTCTCCACCGCGCCCTTGGTGGAGCTGTAGAGCGCGCCTCGCGATATGCCCAGCCGGGCGATCCACGACCCGAGGTTGATGATCGCGCCGCCTCCGGAGGCGGCCATGGCCGGTGCGACGGCGGCCGTGAGGAAGAAGGGCGCCTTCATGTTGACGGCGACCACACGGTCGAAGGTCTCCTCGTCGGTGTCGGGAGTCGTGGGGCTCGGGTAGATGCCCGCGTTGTTCACCAGGATGTCGATGCGGCCGCCCAGTGCGCGGCCGGCCTCCTCCGCCAGCTGCCGGGAGGCGGCTGCGCTGCCGTCCAGGTCCGCGGGAACGAATTTGGCGGTCCCGCCCAGGGCGCGGATCTCCGCCACC
The DNA here is from genome assembly GCF_044753585.1 of Streptomyces sp. NPDC088354. Taxonomy (NCBI): domain Bacteria; kingdom Bacillati; phylum Actinomycetota; class Actinomycetes; order Kitasatosporales; family Streptomycetaceae; genus Streptomyces; species Streptomyces sp. NPDC088354. The sequence goes on from NZ_JBIVNJ010000087.1 coordinate 4,888, forward strand.
ACCTCCTCCCCGCGCTCCTTGCTGCGCCCCGAGACGGCCACGTGTGCCCCCTCCGCGGCGAAGGCCACGGCGATGGCCCGGCCGATGTTGCTGGTGGCCCCGGTGACCAGGGCGGTCTTGTGCTGCAGGCGTGCGGACATGATCGTGCTGCCCCTCTGGGTGCGGACGGAACGCGGTCCACCTTGCGTCGCAGAAATTGGACCCGCAAGTCCAAACCCTGGGGAGGCCCCGGACCGGCGCATGCGCGGACCGCAGACGGCCGCGCGGCCCTCAGGAGGCGAGCGGTGCCAGCTCCCGCCACTGGGGCAGGGGCATCGCGGGGCCCGCGCCCACGACGTGCAGGCAGACATGGTCGGCGCCCGCCTGACGATGAGCGCGGACCCGCGTACCGATGGCTTCCACGTCTCCCCAGGCCACGACGCTGTCGATGAGTCGGTCGCTGCCGCCGCGGGCGAGGTCCTCCTCGGTGAACCCCTGTCGGAGAAGGCTCCGCGCGTAGTGGTCCATGCCGAGGAACGCGCCCAGGAACTCGCGTGCCGCGTTGCGGGCCTTACCGGGATCCTCCTCGAGGACGACGGCCTGGTACGGCGCGATGAGAGGCCCTTCGCCCAACTGCTCCCGTGCCGCGGCCGAGTACTCGGGGGTGACCATGAACGGATGCACACCGGCGGTGCGTCGACCGGCCAGCTCCGTCATCCTGGGGCCGAGTGCCGCCATGACGCGCTCGGCCGCGGGCACCGGTGCGGGTGCCTGCTCGAGCCTGTCCAGATAGGCGGCCATGTCCGCGACGGGCCGGTACGGGTGTCCCGCGCTCCGGGCGGCCGCCGGGTCGCTGACACCGAGGCCCAGCAGGTGCCGCCGGCCGTAGGCGTTCTGAAGGCGCGCGTGTCCCGCCGCCGTCTCGGCCGGCTGGTGCCGCCAGATGCTCGCGACCCCGACAGCCACTTTCGCCCTGCGGGTGGCCCGCAGCAGGCGCTCCGAGTCGCCGAGGACGTCGCCGCCCCCCAGACCCGGTATCCACAAGGCGTCCCAGCCCAGTTCGTCGAGTTCGGCGGCGGCGTCGGCGATCTCACGCGGATCGGCCGCCCGCAATTCGATACTCCAGATCCCTGTCGGACCCCATCGCATGTCTTCTGTCCCCTCTGTGGAAGTACGGTCCGGCGGAGCAGTTCGCCGGGCGGCCCGCGCCTGCGGCCGGGCCCGTGACCGGTGCCGGCGCTAGATCTGGTTGCGGCCGCCGTCGACGAAGAGCTCGATACCGGTGACGAAGCTGCTCTGGTCCGAGGCGAGGAAGAGGACAGCGGCCGCCACCTCCTCGGGACGGCCGATGCGGCCCATCGGGATCGTGCCGGCCATGAAGGACTTGAGCTGGTCCGCCTGCTCCTGGTCGGGAGCGAGGCCGTCGATGCCGGGGGTGTCGATCGTGCCGGGGCTGACGGTGTTGACGCGGATCGAGCGGCCCTTGAGTTCGGCGGCCCAGGTACGGGCGAAGGACCGCACCGCGGCCTTGGAAGCCGCGTAGACGCCGAACGCCTCGTTCCCGAGGGTGCCGGCGTTGGAGGACGTCAGGATGATAGAGGCGCCGTCGTTCAGCAGCGGCAGTGCCTTCTGGACGGTGAAGAGCATGCCCTTGGCGTTGATGCCGAAGGTCTGGTCGAAGTGCTTCTCCGTGACCTGTTCCAAGGTGGCGAACTCGCCGCCGCCCGCGTTGGCGTAGAGCACGTCGATGCGCCGGTTCTGCTCGGCGACGGCCGCATAGAGGCGGTCGAGGTCGGCCAGATCGGCGACGTCGCCCCGGACGCCGGTCGCGTGGTGGCCGATCCTGGCCACGGCCGCGTCCAGCGCGTCCTGGCGGCGGCCCGTGACGAAGACGTGCGCGCCCTCCGCCGCGAAGCGCTCCGCGGTGGCCAGGCCGATTCCGCTGGTGCCGCCGGTCACGATGGCCGTCTTGCCGTCGAGTTGTCCCATGGTGGTGCTCCTTGATGTCCGTGGGCGCACACGCGGTACGGCAGGGCCCCTCCCTGGAGAGCGGCGGTCGGGCCACGGCGTGTGCGCCCAGCATTTTTTAGCGAGTACTAAAAAACTAGACCGGCCGGGAGCGCGTGTCAATCGAAGGGGGGATCACGCGGCCGCGACGGCATGCCGGACGGCGGCGGGTGCCTGGGGCGTGGGGTCGTGGGGTCAGAGAACGGCGCGGCGCCGCGCCGGCCCCGCGCGGAGGTGACCGCGCCCCGCCGCACGCAGGCGGCGGAGTCCGCGCGTCAGGCGCCCGGCCGCGGCGGCCAGACAGTCATGGCCATGTCCACGATCTGGTGGAGTTGCTCCCGGGTGGCGCCACCGGCCGCCTGGACTGCCACGCCTTGGTAGATGGTGGAGAAGTAGCGCGCGAGGCCCTCCGGATCGCTGTCCTCCGGGAGTTCGCCGTTCCTGGCCGCCTGCTGGAGCCGTTCCCGCAGGGCCGCCTCGCCGGCGGCCCTGCGCGCCGTCAGCTCGTCGCGTGCGGCCTCCGCGCCCGGCGAGCACGCCAGGGCGGCCTGCACCGTGATGCAGCCGCGCGGATGGCCGGGATCGGTCGTCGCGTCGGCGGCGCCGTGCAGGAGGGCTTCCACTGCCGCACGGGCCGTGGGCTCCGCGAACGCCTCGCGGATGTAGCGGGCGGGGCCGTCGGCGTACCGGTCCAGCACCTTGCGGAACAGCTGTTCCTTGTTCCCGAAGGCGTTGTAGAGGCTGGGCGCGTTGTTGATGCCCATCGCCTTGGTGAGGTCGGAGATCCCGGTGCCCTCGTAGCCCTGGCGCCAGAACACCTCCAGCGCGCGGTCGAGGGCCGTGTCGCTGTCGAAGGTGCGCGGTCGGCCCCCAGCCATGGTCGCCTCCGGTCCGGGACGGGAATTTTAGTCACTGCTAAGATACTGCGCCCGCACCGGGACCGGACGCGGCGAGCGCCGCGCACGCGGTCGACGCCTCCATGGTGCCTGTCGATTCCTGGTGGCCCATGACGCGCTCGCGACGGCGGCGCCGGTCGCCCCGTCTGCGGTCCCCGGTTTGGTCCCGGCACGACGGGCCCTGTCGATCGAGGCAGTCTCAGGGAGCGGTCAGATACGTCCAGTGCTCGGCGACCTCGAAGCCGAGGGACGTGTAGAGCGACAGCCCCATGTCACTGGCACGCAGATAGGCGGTCCGTGCGCCGTGCCGGTGGCCCTCGGCCACGACGTGCTCGGTCAGCCGCCGCCCGTAACCGCGCTTGCGGTGTGCGGGGACCGTCGAGACGTTGAAGACCCCGACATGCCCGTCGGTGACGATGCCCATGGCCGTGGCGACCACCTCGCCGTCGGCCTCGCCCACATAGGCCGTGATGGCCGGCGCGTCCAGCACCGCCGGGGTGGCCAGGGCCGCGAAGATCTCCGTGGGTGCCTGGAAACCCGCACCCATGGCGGTGGCATAACGCCCGGACTCGGCTCCGGAGATTGCGCGCACCCGAAGGTCCGGCGCGGCCCCGGGGATGCCCGGAGGAGTGCTCAGGTCCCGCACCATGAGAGGTTCCCAGGACTGCTGGGTCAGGCCGTACCGCGCGGCCGTGCGCAGCACCGACTCGCCCGGGCGCGACCGTACTTGGATGCACCACGGGACCGGCCGCGGGAATTCCCCGGCGGTCTGCGCCGCAAGGGAGGCGAGCGATTCGATCTGCTCCGCCGATGGTGTGGGCGCGAAGGAGTACACGCCGTTGACGCTGGGGGCCTCGCTGCCGGTGAAGATCATGTGGGTCTCGTCCCGGCCGGCGTGCTGCCTCATACCGGGCTCTGCGCCGGCGATACACCGGAACGCCGCGCCCCAGGCTCGCGCGGCGCCGTCCGCGTGGAAAGCGGCGTTGGTGCGTGGGTTCATGCCACCGATCGTAGACAACCGTGTGACACGTGCGGCTTCCGGCCCTGCCGCCAGGAACTCGGGAGCCACCCGCAACGCGCGCAGGAGTCGCGCGTCTGTCAGAGCGAAGGGACCGTCGCACCGGCGCTCCCAGGCACCCACACACAAGGACGAACGTGACAACACTTCGCTCGGCGCTCCCGGTCGCGCTGCTGTGCCTCTGGGGGCTGTCGGCCTGCTCCTCCGCCCCCGGGGCGGCCGGCGCGCCGGAGCCCACCAGGGCGTCGGTGCGGCTTCCGTCGGCCGGCGCGCCCGCGCAGCGGCCCCGTACGAACCCGCCCGGCGCGAACCGGCCCAGCCCGCATCGGCCCGTGGACTACACCCCCAGCTGGCCCGACCGGACCGCCCGCACCAAGGCCGGGTACCTCGTCGACACCTGCGTGCCCGCCTCGCTCCGTGACAGGGTCACGACGCTGACCACCAGTGACGGCGTCCATCTGTCCGCCCTCGAACTGGGGGACGGCCCCGACGGTGTGCTCCTCGACCACGAACAGGGATACAACATCTGCTCGTTCATCGACATCGGGAAGCAACTCGCCTCGCGCGGCTACCGCGTGGTGATCCCGGAGTACCGCAACCACGGTGCCTCGGAGCACGTCGCGGACAACGAGCACATCGACCGCGACGCGCGGGCCGGGCTCGCCGAGCTCGAGCGCCTCGGCGCCGAGCGGGTCTTCCTCGGCGGTGCCTCGTGCGGCGGCACGACGGCGGCCGTCGCCGGGGCCGACGGCGAACTCCCGCTGGTGGGGCTGCTCATGATGTCCTCACCCGCCCGTTGCGGCGGTGCGGACGCGGTCGCGGCGGTACGGAAGATCGACGCCCCGTCCCTGTTCGCCGTGTCGCCGGGGGACATGAACGGCGCGGTGGAGAAGCAGGTCCGCGAGGTCTACGCGGCGTCGGCGGCGACGCAGAAGCGGCTCGTCATCGACCGGAGCGGCTACCACGGGACGGACATGATCCGGCGCGGGCCCCGCGGCGGCGCGTTGGAGCGCGACGTCGTCGCGTTCGTCGTGGCCGCCTACGACACCTACGACACGTCACGATGACCTGAGTGTCCTGGACACCGGGTGAGTCTGCCGGAACGTCCTGGTTTGGGGTGCAAAGCACCACCGGGGCAGAGGGTTTCGGTGGAGGCGCGGGTGGATGTGGTGATCTCCCTGGGGTAATTCCGCCCGCGCCGCGCATCCTTGCTCCCGCCCCGACGGCAATCCCCCACGTCACGCCCGCGCGGCGCACGCCCTCCTGGCCGCCGGGGCCGGGGACGCGCGCCGCGCTTCGGCCGCTCAGCTCTCCCGCGTCGTGCGGTCGCGCAACGCCTTCTCGACGGCGCTCTGGACGCGGGCGTCCTCTTGCGTCTTGCGGCGTGCGCGGGCGCGGCGCGCGAGGAGCAGCCCGCCGACGACGGCCGCGATCACCACGACCACCAGCACGAGCAGCGTCCACGGGACGGCCCATCCGTGGGCCGTGGCCCGGACCGGCTGGAGCGGGGTGGTGGTGCCCGAGGCGTCGGTGAGGAGCGGGGTGAGGGTCACGTTCGCGGCCAGGTTCACGGCGGGGGCGACGCCGCGGACGGGCACCTTGACCTTCCAGCTCTCTCCGGGGAGCAGTTGCGGCGGGGCGGCGATGCGGCCGGCCTCGGTGCGCAGCCAGCCGAACGGGCCGGTGACGGAGACCGCCTGGCTTCCCGACAAGGTGGCGTTGCCGGTGTTGTGCACGGTGTAGCTGACGGTGGCGTCGCCCTTGGCGAACGGGTTGCCCGAACCGGAGTAGCCGACCTTCAGGTCCTCGATCGCGAACCGCGGCTTGAGCGCGCCGCTGACCCGCAGCGAGACGCGGATGCCGAGGCGCCGGTCCACGTTGATGCCCGCGGCGTCGTCCGACTGCTTCAGGGACGTGAGGATGCCGCCCACGTGGTCGCCGGGTGTCGCGTTGGACGGGACGGAGACGGTGAAGGGGATCTGCGCGGTCTTGCCGGGCTCGATCACGACGCTGTCGCGGTCGGCGTGGACCCAGGCGCCGATCCCGACGGACTTCTGGCCCTTGGTGAGCAGGTCGAGCTGGCCGGTCTCGGTGGTGTAGCCGTCGGCGGCGTAGAGCGCCAGCCGGAGCGGGGATTTGCCGTGGTTGGCGACGACCATGGCGTCCTTGACCTGGTTGCCGGGGTTCACGTCGTAGCTGTAGCTGGAGCGGTCGTCGCCGTACCCGTTCGCGGCCGTCCTGACCGTCCAGGTGACGTCGCCGCCGGCTGCCCGCGCGGGGCCGCCGCTCAGGCCGGTGATCGCGAAGGCCAGGAGCAGGGCCAGGGCGGCGGGGCGGACGAGCGCGAGGACGGTGGCCGTCCGGCGCGTTACGGGTACGTGCATCTCTGGATTCTCCTGGAACGGGGAGGCGGGGGGGGGCCCCGCCGGGGGCCCCCCCCCCCCGGGGGGCGGGGGCCCAAAACTGGTGAGTGGGGGGGTTATAAGGGTGGGGCGGGTTTGACCCAAATTGTCGCTGTGCCGGGTCTT
>NZ_JBIVNJ010000088.1:0-11118 GCF_044753585.1 Streptomyces sp. NPDC088354
GTGTGCCATCGACATCGAAGAACACGGCGCCCGCATGATCGGATGAGAACACCGCCCAAGGATGCCACTGCCTCGCGAAACGCCAGATCGGGGGGCGTCCCCGGGTACTTCCGATACACGCCCTAGCAGGCCGACGTCCTTGTTCCGCCGGCGGTCATGGCACCAGTAGCTGGCGGGGCGCCATCGGGGTCCTGGTCCGAAACCGCGAGCTGCCTGCCCGGTGCCTCCCGACCTTCTGCAGCGTCGCGGATTTGTAACGGAGAGTAGCGGGATCCGGGCCGGTCACCTGGACGGCGGCATGGCCATCGGGGCTCGAGAACAGCGCTTCGCATCAGCATTCTGATTCTTTTGGTGCCTCGTGGTGGGGTGTGCCGGCGGCCGGCCCCGGCTCGGTGACGACGCACCGTAGGGACTCTGTTGGGCTACCGGATCGTCCGCGTGTACAGGGCAGCCAGGTCCTCTTGGGCTCGCATCAGGTCGCGCTCGGTTTGGACCAGATCTTCGGGAAAGTCGTACTTGCTCACCTTCGGACTGCACCTGTGTTCGATTTGCGAAGGGGGGATTTCGCCGTCCACCGTCCAATGCGTTTCGAGTTAGCGATAAGCGCATTGACGCCCTTCATGTCCGACCCATAGATTTGTGTCCCTCGCCGTAACGTAAGCCGCATTGACAGAGGGGGAGGATGAACCTCACTACCGGGCAGGCCGCCCAGGCCCTCGGGGTGTCCATCCCGACCGTAGAGCGGCTCATCGCCTCGGGCGCCGTACCGGGCACAGCCACCCACGGGCGACGTCAGGTCTTCCCCTTGTCGGCCGCGCAGACCATGGCCCGCCTGCCCGTTGCACCTCTGAAGCAACTACCCGGCCCTGAAGTGCCGGTCCTGAGAGTGGGCGTCGCAGAACGAGTCGACGAGCCGGACCGGGCGTGGATCGGCTACAGCGCAGGCCTGGGGGCCGACCAACTGCTCCTTGCGTTGCGTGAATGGTGGCGCTGCGACCCCGACCGCGTGGCCGCGTCGACTATCCTGCCTGTCACCATCGCCGGCTTCGTCGTCGCCGTGCTGACTGACCTGGGTGATCCCGTGAGTGACAACGGCGGCCGCTACGCCCGCTACAGCTTCCGGCACGCCCGCCTGGCCGGGTACGTCACCGACCTCACCAACCCGGTCAACGCACTCACTCCGGCTCCGGACGGCACGGCTGACGCTGCTTGCGCGGCGCTGCTGCTTGGCACGCGGCTGAGCTCGAAGTCCGGTGGCCCTATCGCCTACGTCGCCACCAGGGCCCTCTTCACGCATGCGACTACAAGCTCCGCAGAAGGAGAAGCGTGATGGACGCCAAGGCCTACAACGCCAGTCTGGCCGAACTGCGGGGCATGCGGGACGAGATCCGCGCTCTCACCAAGGAACTCGAAACGCTCCAGCGTAAGCGGGACAAGCAGGTCGTGGCTCTGGGTGCCTACGAGAAGGCCAAGGCCGACCGGATCGCCCCGGCCGCCGGGCTGAGCGTCCGCGATGTCGCCTTCCTGGTTCCGTCTCTCGCACCGGCCGGTGGCGAGCCGACGCCGGCAGGGCCGGCCGAGGCGGCACCGCCCGCTCCCGTGCAGGCACCCGGCGTTGTGGCACCCTCGCTGCGCCCACCTGCCGTCGAGACTTCTGCCGCCGTCGCTCCGGCCTCCCACGACATGCCTGAGTCGGAGGCGTCGACGGCGGCCGCGGCCGCCACGCTCGTCCCTCCTGCGCCTGTCCCGGCTGTGGCCGAACCGGCGGTGTCGGCGGGTCTGCCGCGGGAGTTGCCGTCGATCCCGGCGGGGGAGCGGGGCGACGCCTGGGTGGCGGCCGCACCGAACCTGGTCTCGCGTCGCCCGAACTTCCCCCAGGACCGGTGGGACACCGCGTTCCTGGACGCCGAGACCGGCCAGCTCGTCTACAAGACCCACTCCGCCCAGCTCGACCTGGGGTCACGAAGTGCCGGGGAAATCCTGGCCGCTGTCACGAATTTCCTGCCGGATTCCGTGGTGCGGATCTACATCACGGCGGGCGACCCGTGGCACCGGAATGTCGACCGCTACCCGCACATGAAGGACGCGGTCACGGCCTGGCTGAACGCGCCGGCCCCGGGATGGAAGGTGTCGAGCGGGAAGGGCAAGTCGAAGGGCAAGGACCTGCTGGCCGGGCACTTCGCCCACGAACGCCACCCCATCGGCCGCTGGCAGCAAGGCGACCGGCACCTGGAGCTGGCCTCCATCGGCGCGTGGTTCGACCCCGAGGGTGCCGACCCCACCATGGTCCGGGACGCTTTCCTGCGGCTGTGGGAAGCACTTCGGACCGAGTGGAGCGACGTCGTCATCATGGGCTCGCCGACCCGTACCGGCAAGGACCTGTGGTCCCGGACCATCCCCACCAAGACCGGCGCGAAGTGGGCCGACGGCTACCCCGTCATGAGCATCGAGATCCGAGGACTCCTGCACGCGACCGCCGGCCAGGGCCGCGCTGAGCTGATCACGCCGCCGCGCGTGCCGGAGCAGCTGCCGCAGCTGACCGAGCTGGACCGCACCTTCGCCTACGCCAAGCACGCCTGGAGCGGGGGAGTCGGCGTCCCGGAGCGGATCACCCCTGCGATCTTCGCCGCGATGTCGGACAAGGAGAAGGCCAACGCGCTGTACCGGCCGTCGCACTGGCAGGTCCGGGTGACGATCCCGAAGGACTGGAATCACGTGGGCCTGCTGCCCGCCCCGGTCACCGGCGAGGCCGGGTGGAGCTACCCGTCCGAGCCCGGCCGTACGTTCACCACCTGGGCCGGGGGAGCCGAGATCAACCTCGCCCTGCGCAACCACCTGTCCCCGTGGAAGATCGAGATCCTGGACGGGCTGCGGTGGGAAGCGGGTGCCCCGCTGCGGGAGTGGCGGGACAAGCTGGTGAGCGCCTGGAAGCGGCTGCGCGCGCAGGCCGTCCTGCATGCGGCGGAGCGTGAACGGCTCGTTGCCCACATGGCGTCGCGTGCGGTGCGGGCCATCCTGCTCTACGGCCTCGGCGGCTTCGCCCAGAGACCGCGCGTCACCACCGGCACCACCGCGATTGGCGACGAGCGTCTCGTCCCGGCCGGCGCCCAGATCGTGGCCGTCGACGCGCAGACCATCACCTGGGAACGCACCGTATTCAGCGACGACCCCTACGCCCACCCCGAGTGGGCCGCCGGGGTGTGGTCCGGAGCGCGGGCCGCACTGCTGTCCACGAAGGTCCACAAGGAGGACCAGACGCAGGAGGGCGCGTCGAAGGAGACCGTGGAAGTCGGAGCCTTGCATCTGCCGCCCGGCAGCATCGTCGCGTTCCGGACCGACGCGATCTACACCACCGCGGACGTCACCGGCTGGCCCTATCACGAGCAGCCCGGCGACTACCTGGTCAAGGGCTACCAGCCCGGGCCGCTGGCGGCCCCGACGACGCTGTCGGACCTGATGGACCTCAAGGCCTCCGGCCGCGAGTACCTGGCCAAGGCCCGCAGTGAGGGCGCCCGGTGACGCCACGCAGGCGCAGGGGAACCGGCGGCCGCGGCCGCCGGAGCACCCCGCAGAGGAACGAGGCCGCCCGCCTCACCCAGGAACTCATCGACGCCGGGTTCACCAAGAAGCAGGTCGGTGACATCATCGGCCGCAACTCCAGCCTGGTCTCCCAGTTCTTCACCAAGAACAAGGGCGCCGCCTTCGAGACCGCGCTGCGGCACGTCGTCCAGGCCGTGCAGGCCGACGGCATCACCGACATCGACCAGCTCAAACGAATCGCCGCCCACGACATCACCCCCCGCACCGCCCGCCCGCTGCCCGGCGAGCGCCGCCCCGGCAAAGCCCGCGTCCGCACCAAGGACATCACCGAAACCCCGGGGCACTCCTCCATGGCCCGGGCCGGGAAGCAGCACCTGGCCTCCGGCGGCTCCCGGCTGTACAAGGTCATCGCCCGCACCGCCGCCGTCGACGGGAACCTCGCCTTCACCGTCCGCGCCCGCAAGACCGCCTTCACCATGGACGCCGGCCGCCGCGACGACTCACCCGGACTGCGTCGCGGCGTCGTCCAGCGCCGCGACGGCACCGAGGAACGCGCCTACGGAAAGAGCCTCGGCGCCGCCCAAGGGCCCGGTGGATTCAGCGCCCGCGAGTTCAAGAACCGGGTCGATGCCGCGGGAGGCGACGTCACGGCCGCGATCGTGGGCTGGCTGGTGGAGACCGGCCGGCTACAGCCCGGGGCAACGCTTACCCACCTCGAGATCAGAGGATGGAAGTCACCGGACTGACACCGGCACCGAAGGCGGCGCTTCCTGAGCGGGCACGCGGATGAACGACCCGCCAACGAGCAGAGGACCGAACACCCATGAAACCCGCGCTGTCCCACGTCAGCGAAGACGACGACTTCGAGTAGCGCACCCCGGTACTGCCAGCCGTCCAAGAACTCCACCAGGCGCTGGCAGCCGCGGATGTCTCGCATCTCATGGCGCCGGGCGACGTGATCGCCAACGGGGTGGACCTGTGCATCGGCCCCGAGGCCGCGGTGTGGCTCGCCGAACTGGTCCGGGCAAGCACGCAGATACCCCCACCCACCTCCGGCACCGCCACGCCCCCCCGACGCCCCGCTCGCTGGATGAGCCATCCCGGCGTGATCAGCCGCGCAGGCACGAGCGGAACTACAGTGCGCCGGACCGCGCGCGCTCGATGAGCGTCCGGTGCAGGCGGCTCAGGAGGTCGGCGAAAGTCTCCCGCTCCTCCGGCGTCCACCCCTCGGTCGCGATCGCCATGAGCTGCTGCCGCGAGGTGCGGATCTCCTCCAAACGCGAGCGCCCACGCGGGGACAGGTCGAGCACGACCGCCCGCCGGTCCTCAGGGTCGGAAGTGCGCTTGACCAAACCGCTGTCGACCAGCGGCGTGACCTGCCGCGTGACAGTCGAGGGATCGATGCCCATGGCCTCTGCGAGGGCCGTCACCCCCATCGGGCCGTCGCTGTCCAAGCGGTGGAGCAGCAGGTAGGCGCCTCGATCCATGGCGTTGCCGGCCTTGCCCACGCCACCAAGCCGTGTCTGCTCCGCGCGGCGGGCGGAGAGCGCCACCTGATACTGGAGGCGGTCCAGGAGGTCGGTCGTACTCGCCGAGGGTGTCACGGCCGAAGCTCGCATTCTGTCGGTCCTGCGCAGGTCGGAACGAAGAGTACGCGTGGGGCGGTTCCAGAATCCTTGCGCCCCCGATTGTCCGGTGAGCTTGGCCGTGAGCCCGCTGTGACCCATACCGCAGTCGTCAGCGCAGGGCGCCGCCCGGGGTCATTTCACTCAAGGGCCGCGAGCAGTGCCTGCTCGGGCCGGCACACCGGGCATTGCCCGGCATCGGGCCGTTGCAGGACCTGCCACGCCTCTTGCGCCGTCGCCCCCTCACGGCTGCCGCGGATGCTTGCGCAGTCCCCGCGGTGCACCAGCAGCAACGGCCCGTGCTCGCCCGGGATCTGGGAGCGCCGTTCCACCAGCCACCGTGGGACGTGCCTGGCGCGCGTCGTTGGGACCTGCGTGTAGTCCTCGCCTTCCAGCGGCGAGCACGAAGCTGCCGGCGCCCAGAACTCCACCGGGGACGGCACGGCCCTCATCACCCCGTGCAAGGCGTCCCTGGCCAGCAACGTCACCGACACCCGGTACCACCAAAAATTCTTCGGCTCCCAGCGGCGCTCCAGAACCATCGCACGCAGGTCCTGGCCGTCGGGCAACCGCACCGTCACCCACGGCCCGATACCGTCCCCGTCATCTGCGCTGGTCACCGCACCACGCTAGCCGCCACAGGACGATCCACGTGTCCAGGCAGCCGGGCAACCGCTGCATCGCGCTTCTTCCTGCCGCACAGGTCAGGTCGGCACAGGAGTGTCTGCCGGCGTCGTGGCGATCGGCACGTCCGGACACGCCGACGCCCCGCGGACCAGGGCGTCACGCTCCAGGTCGTCCACCGCCAGATGCCAGCGCACCTTCACCGTCACCCAGTCAACCAGGTACTCGCAGCGCGCGGCCGCGTACGGGGGCAGCCACTCCGCGACGTCTTGATCTCCTTTGGACCTGTTAGAGCGCGCAGTCACGGCCACCAGGGCCCGCGGCTCGTCGAGGTCGTTCGCGTAGGCCTCCCGCTGCGCAGCCGTCCACTGCGAGGCGCCGGAATCCCACGATTCTGAAAGGGACACGACGTGGTCGATGTCCAGCCCAGAGGCATCTGTGACGTAGGTGTCGTCGTAGAGGGAGTACCAGCGGCCCTCGGTCAAGGCGCACCCGGGCCCGACGGTCGGTGCGTCGATCGCCTCCTGCAGCAGCACCTCGGACCTGGTCGAGCAACGGTCGCGGTCGGCATCGATCCAGTGCCGGAACGCCGTGCGCTGGTATCCGAGCCGGTCCTCGCCGATGACCGGCAGGGCCGCGATCGCTTCCCGGAGCCGCGGGCCGCCGGCGGCACTCGCCGAGGCCTGCGGCAGCGCCATGCTCCCGGCCAGAACAGCCCCGGCAACCAGGGCAACCACCATTCGCCGCACGTCCCCGCCCACACTGTCCCCTCTCTGTGATCTTGCTCCGGCTTCCTGCGTAGCGGAGATCAGCGGGCCCGGGGGAGTGGCGCGGCGAGAATGCACCCGAACGAGGAGCCAGCCCGGCACGTGGATCGGGTGGCGGAGGACCTGGATCGTCCGGTATGCAGATCCGGGGCCCGGTCGACGGGACCCGCCGGCGTACCGCGGGGTGCGCCGCAGCAGCTGCACGTGAGGAATGATCAAGTGGCATCTGGTGTCGTGAAGTGGTTCAACTCGGAGAAGGGCTTCGGCTTCATCGCGCAGGATGGGGGCGGCCCGGACGTGTTCGCCCACTACTCCAACGTGGCCGGCAACGGCTTTCGCGAGCTCGTCGAGGGTGAGCACGTCACATTCGACGTGACGCAGGGCCAGAAGGGCCCGCAGGCGGAGAACATCGTCCGCGGCTGACTCCCGGCCTTCCAGTGGAACCACCGCGTGTGGGGTCGTCCTCCTCGGGGACGGCCCCATTCGTCCTTTCTCGGGTCCCCCACCATACGTGCCCCAGCACGCCCCTGACGTCGGTACCGCGTTCGGATGCCGTGCGCAGGAGTAGAGGCATCCTGCGCGCCGAGTCGGGAGCGGGTTCGAGAACCTGGCCGTTCGTCGCTGCTCAGCTGGGGTGTAACAAATTTCGCTGCCTGACGTACTACAGGGCATGACTGGAATCAGCGACGACGACATGCCCCCTCTCGTAACCGCAGACGACTACGGAAGCATCCGGCCTGGGGCTACGTCACCCCGCTGGAGATCCGACAGCGACACGAGCAAGAACACACTCTCGCAGCGTGAGCAACGAGTGTCCGAGATCGCGGGGAAACTTCACTTGAACGTCTCCACCCGGTGCGGCTGCAGGCCCCACTTGCGCCAGATCTTGACCACCGCGGAGAACGACAGCCCCAGCTCCGCGCCCAACAGTCGCGACGACCAGTGCGTCACCCCCAGACGGGCCGGCGGCCGACCGTTCTCGGCCAGCGTCGCCACCAGTACCGCCACCTCATCCACCGTTCCCGGCCGGCCTGAACGCGGCAGGTCCCCGAGCGCGGCGATCCCCGAAGCCCCGTACCGGTCACGCCACTTCAGCACGGTCGGACGTGAATCCCCAACCGGGCGGCAATGTCCGTGTTGGACACGCCCTCCGCCGCCAGCAGCAGGATCCGCGCCCGCTGCACCAACCCCGCTGGGGCCGTCGACATCCGAGTCAACGCCTCCAAGCGCGACCGATCACCCTCTCGGAGCTGCAACGCAGCGGCCAGATACACAGCCCCATTGTCCCGAAACCGCAAACGTAAAGCTGCTTCAAACACGCAACACTAGCTGACATCCTGTGGCGTGTGGGTGCGGATGGGACTTGGAAGTCAGTGGAACGCTGGGTGCGCAGTTGCATCGGTGGGGCCGATGTGCGCGCATCGAACTATGAAGTGCGTCGACTGAGGCGGGACGTCAGGGTGCTGGTGGGGCCGGACCACCGGCCGTCTATGCGTATGTGTCTGGCGCTGCGGCGGTTCATCGTCAGCCGTCGTCCTGCTCTGGTCGGCCGCCTCATCGCCGCGCTCGTCTTTTCCGAAATTTTGACGATTTTGGATTTTGGTGTGGTGGATTCACTGACAGAGACTCAATTTCGTGATCCACAGGCAACTGGTACCCCGACCGTGGTTCCTGACGACTTCAACTTCTTGTACGGCCCCCTGGTGCTGGTTTTTCTTGCACTGCTGGTCGCGATGGCCGCCATATTGGCGACTATGGTTGTCGGCCCAGTCGCTGCTTTCGTCGTTGTGTGGCGTGGCTCGCCGTCAAGTCCCTGGCAGGCTGGCAGGTGGGTCACACGCAACCGCCTCGTGTTCAACGTGGCTCTGACCATCCGAGCCTGTGCTGCGGCCTCGACGGCGTCTGCAGACAAGGAGCCGGAGCGTCTACGCGAGGTGGCTCTCCGCCTCACCGTGACGTCGAGGCTGATTGCCCGCGCCTATCGTGACTCCGGTACCGTCCGCTGGCCCTCTCATCGAAGAAAGGCGCTACGGCTTCACGGAGGGCAGGTCGTCGCACGACTTCGCGCGGCGGAGCGCCGTCTAGACACGGATAGCGGCACGGCATTACGGGAGCTGGCAGCCCTGTTGCTGTGCGTGTGCGATCGCTACGTGCACGGTCGGGTGGGCGCGCTTCTGGACGAGGAGGAGTTGGCTGGACTGGAACCTGTGAAGGACTGGGACTGGGTGCGGGTTGTGATGGCGTTGTTGGCTGGCACTGGGGCCGCAGTGGGAGCGTCGTTCCTTCCGGTACCTGATGCTGGACAGCCGTACGCCATCGCAGGAGTTGCGGCATCCGCGTTCGTTCTCGCCTATACGGACCAGCCGGGTAAGGCATTTGAGTTGTGGAGCAAGGTCGCAAAGCCCGGTGGCTGACCGGGCGTTCCACCTATGGCGGGTCTGTCCAGCCATCGGCCCTGCCTCACATCCGGTGGTAACGCAACGTTAGGCTGGATGCGCAGAGTAAAGAGTGCAGGTCGGTCGGCGTCTTGCATGGCCAGCATGTCTCGGATGGCTCTGTGCGTGGGAGATGGATTCGACGCTCTGCGGCCCCGCTTCAAACTGCGGGCAAGGCTCCCGGAAGCAGATGTCAGCGCCTGTGACGCCCCGTTACCACCGAATGTGAGACAGAGCCGAAGACCGTACAGTCCCGTACTGGACGCCCGAGTCGGCTATCCGCCGCCACACGGTCTGTTCGTCCCAGCCGATGATGGGGTGCCACTGGGGGATGGTGCGCTTCCCGTTGGACTGCGCGCGGTCGACGTCCAGGGACGGTTTCCGGGCCCGGCCCGAGGACTCTTCGGCGCGCAGTCCGAGGGCGTACAGGATCCGCACAGCTGAGGACAGGAAACAGGCCATGGAGGCCGTGGGCGGTACTGACGTCCAAGTCGTTGCGGTCCCGATCTTCGAGGGTCGAGGGAAGTAGGTACGCCGAGGCGTGACCCACCAAGGAGCCCGCCCCCGATGGGGCGGGCTCTTTGGCGTTTGGTTGCCCGGGCTACGGGGCCACGTGGTGCCAGCGCCGAATGGTGCCAGCGTCGAAGGGGTGCTGACGCTGGTCGGGTGGTCGTGCCCTGGTGATTCGCCCGTTCGGGCTGGCCGAAGTGTGGGGGCAGTCTGCCCCAGGTCCGATGGAGAACATGCCGCCTGCCATCAGCCGTCTCGCGATCACATTCGGTCTCGTCAGCGTACCCGTCACCCTGCACTCGGTGATCGAGGAACAGGGCCTCACGATGCATCTCGTGCACGCCGAGGACGCCGGCCGCATCCGGCTCCGCCGGACCTGCGAGGCCTGCGGCCGAGAAGTCCCGAAAGACCAGGTGGCCCGCGGGTACACCGACCCGGGTGGAAGAACGGTCGTGCTGACCGACGACGACCTCGACCAGCTCCCACTGCCGTCAATTAAGTCCGTCGACGTCCTGGCCTCGTCGACGCCACCACGATCGATCCACTGCAGCTGAGCCGTTCGTACTACCTCGGTTCCGACGTCTCCGCGGCCAAGCCGTACGCGCTGCTGCGGGACGCGATGCGCGCCACCGGCAAGTCCGCGATCACGAAGGTCACCCTGCGCACCGGCAGCAAGGAGCAGTTGGCGTTGCTCCGGGTCAAGGGCGATGTTCTGGTTCTTCAGACTATGAACTGGCCGGACGAGGTCCGGCCTGCCGAAGACTCCGCGCCACCACCTGACGTCACCGCGCGGCCGCAAGAAGTGCAGATGGCCGTGAGTCTCATGGACGCGATCTCCGGCGATTTCGACCTGTCGGTGCTGCGCGACAGCTACCGGGACGCGATGACGGAGCTGGTCACCGCGAAGCTGGAGGGCGAGCCGTTGCCCGAGGGCACCGAGGTCAGCCCGCCGCCGGAGGGCACCGTGGACCTGATGGCCGCGTCGCCTCCGCCCCGTGGGCGACGGACAGCAGGCCTCCAGCAGCACTGACGGATCTCCGTGACAACTGGCTGATGGACACCCACGGCGCACCGGAACTGTCGATACTCGCCCGCCTCCGGAATCAGGTACAGGACCTCCAGGCCCAGCTGCACGCCAAGGACGACGCGGAACGGGCCCTCAGGCGCGAGCTCGCTGTGGCAACGGCGCAGCGTGACGAGGCGTCCCAGGCCGCACGCCACGCCGCGGCGGCACTTGAGGCCGTCCGGGCAGCCTTCAACCGCGACGTCATGGCGCAGCAACTGGAGCAGGCGAAAGCCCACTTGCTCGACTGCTCTTCTATAAGGCCCACCAGCCCCGGCCGAAGGACGAAGAGGACTTCCGGGCCGCACTCCCAGAGCTCGATGCCGGGCAGCGACAGTGGCTGGCAACTGCCATCACCCACGCGTATGGAGATCGTCCCTGGTGCGGGAGACTTCGGTGAGTGCCGAGGCGGCACCTACCGGACCATGATCCTTCCCGGAATCGCGGGCAGAGACACATTGAGCCTTTTCAGCGAGGCCACCGATCGGGTGACGGTCGGCCGGTCGGCGACTCGTGCAGAACGGACGAGGCTCCTCGGCGGTTGAGTGAGATGT
>NZ_JBIVNJ010000089.1:0-9938 GCF_044753585.1 Streptomyces sp. NPDC088354
TCCGCATGCTGATCCGCCGAGCAACGAGCCGCTACCGCTGGGGAGACCGACCTACCACTCGACGCCTCACATGATCCATTTGCCGGTCGGTCTAATTCGCCTGTTCGCCGAATTGGTGGACAACGCCACCCGATTTTCCGCGCCCGCCACCCGCGTGACCGTGAACGCATCTCCACTGCCCGACGGCGGAGTGAGAGTGGCGATCCACGACGCAGGGATCGGCATGTCCGACGAAGACCGCGACATCGTCAACGCGCGCCTCAGCGACCCACCTCAGCTGCCGGGAAGCCGCCGTCAAGGCCTCTACATCGTCGGCCTCCTGGCCGCCCAGCACCAGTCCCACGTCCGGCTCGACGCGCACCCCGGGGGCGGCACTTCCGCCCACGTCACCTTGTCGCCGCTGATGGTCACCACCGGCCAGCGCAGCCTGCCCGCGGCCGAGACGGCTTCCTAGCCGTGGTCGCGAAAACCGGCCGGGGGGCGCCGGTACTACCAGCCAGCGAAACGATGGACCGTACGAGCGATGGGGTCAGGGACATGTCGAGCACAGCCAGCCAGACAACGGAGTACAGGGCTGCCTACATCGACATGCACACCCACAACCTGTTGGAACCCGCCTATGAGACGCTGAGCGAGGCTCAGCAGCGCTGTGAAGGTGATCTCACCGGCGCATGGACCGGAGATGGCCTGCTCGATTTGACCTGGGAACGGGACGGGGAGCCGGCTGAGCGCTGGCGGATGATGATGCAGACCGAGATACTCAGGATGCCGGTCTCCACGGGGTACGAAGTGGTCAGCGTGCAACCCGGCGAAGATGCGCCCCGAAAAGTCACAGGCAGTCCGTCTGCTTGAAGGAAGCACGTGATCTCGCCTCGCCGGGTCATGCGCAAGTGCTGCATTGCCGGGGGCGCATGGTTGCGTGCTGCGGGGCGCGAAACGCCGAACACGCCACGCCGACTGCCGCGCCGGCTTTAACCTGCGCACCATGTCCCTGGCAATGGCTTGCCCCTCGCCACCGCTGCGCGCCCCGGCGAGCGCACGAAACGGCACCGCTTCCGATGTGGATATGCTGCCAACTCGTCGCAGCTGCGAGGGACTTGAGATGTCCCCTGTTCGGCTGCCCGCCTGTGGACGCGCTGTTCCGGCCGACAGCCGGCGCCGTGCCTCGCTCACCCGTTTGCTTCGGTACTTCACCGTGACTCCGGAGGCCTCGTGACCACCTCTCCCCCTGAACATCCTCAGCCTGCGGTAGCCGCTGCACCGCCGCCCGGGTGCCCCGCGCATGGGCTGTACGGCCAGGACCTGCAGCAGTTGCACGCGCCGAAAGCGGTGGAGAACACCCGCCAGCTGTACGAAGACCTGCGTGCCACCCACGGCGCAGTGGCCCCGGTGGAGATTCCCGGTGGTGTCCGGGCATGGCTGGTCCTGGGGCACCGAGAGAACCTTGAGGTTCTGCGGACCCCCTCACGGTTCTCCGCAGACTCTCGGCTCTGGCGGGACAGCAAGGTTCTCAGCCCCGAGCACCCCTTGGCTCCTCTCATCGCCTGGCAGCCGCTGGTGAACTTCGCGGAGGGCGACGACCAGCGGCGGCTGCGGGGCGCGGTCAACGACAGCCTTGCCAGGTTCAACAGCATCGGAATCCGACGGCGGATCCAGAAGATCGCCAACACCCTGATCGACGGGTTCTGCCGGGACGGCCACGCCGACCTGGTCGCTCAGTACGCTCAGCAACTCCCCATGCTGACCATGATGCGGCTGCTCGGCGTCCCAGAGGGCGTCGCCCCGAAGTTGATCGCCGCCTGCCAGGATCTGATTGCCGGCACGGCCACCGCGGCAGCCAGCAATCAGTTCGTCATGCAGGTTCTGCAGGAACTGGTCGCCTCCCGCAAGGACCAGCCCGGGGACGACCTCCCTTCGTTCCTGCTTCAGCACGAGTCGCAACTGACCGACACCGAGGTGGCAGAGCACCTGCGACACACGCTGGTGGCCGCCCACACGACGACCAGTGTCCTGCTGGCGGACACCATCGAGATCTACCTCACGGACAGCAAGACCCGCGCTCAGCTGTCCGGCGGCACCCGCACCCTGGAGGAGTCCGTCGACCACATCCTGTGGGAGCGGCCCCCGCTGGCAGTCCTTCCCGCGCGGTACGCCACCGGCCCCACCACCCTGGGTGAGCAGACCATCGAGGAGGGCGACATGGTCCTGATGGGCCTGGCGGCCGGCAATGCCGATCCGCACGTCCGTCCTGACCCGACAGTTTCGATGCTCGGCAACCGCTCGCATCTGGCGTTCAGCGGGGGCGGGCACGAGTGCCCCGGCCAGAACATCGGCCGGGCAATCGTCGAAACCGCCTGCGACGTTCTGCTGACGCGCCTGCCCGACGTACAGGTCACCGGGGAAACGCAGCGCGTCTTCACCTGGATGGCTCACCCCCTGGTCAGCTTGCCGGTGGAGTTCACGAGCAAGGCCCCCCAGAGCCTTGTCACCCCGGCCGTGACGCCGTCATCACCGCCGCCGTCCGGGCCGCAGCCGCAGATGGTGCCACCGCCGCCTACGGCACCGCCCGTTCCGGTGGCCGCCCGGGCGCCCTGGTGGCGGAGGCTGTGGCGCCGGTAACCCACAGCACCACGGACCCCAGGTCATCCGTCCCGCCCTGGCCACCATGGCCAGGGCGGGACTTCTTTGTGCGCGTCCACTCATGACCGCCGGGGACATCGGTTCGCCGAGCACGCAGCAGCAACGACGCCCAGGAAACAGAAGATGCCCCTGTTGCGGCAATTCCGGTCATGACCATGGCTCAATCGAACTCTTGACGTGATCATCACCGGCGGGACGATTGACCCTGTCATATGAACTGCCTGATCTCCTGGCGGGCAGCGGTGTAACGAAGCAGGCGAGGTGATGGAACGTGAAGCACGCCCGCCCCGGATCGGCCCTCTCGCTCCGTCCGTATCCGCTCCCGCTCCCACAGCCTGCGCTGCGGCGCCCCCACCCATGCCTGGGCCTTCCCACATGCACGGACGCCGGAAAGCGGCTCCTGTCCGGGTCTCCGCGGGCGACCTGCCTTCCGCTCACGACCCTGCCAACGCCAGCGACCGCGGGGGCGGTAGCTGCTCATCCATAGCCGGCCGCTGGCCACTAGGCCTTCAAGTCTCCACTGCTCACTGTGGATCACGGAGAAAGGACGTTCGTATGTCTGTGGGGCTGAAGTCCGTACCTCGGGCGCCGGGCCGGCTGCCGCTGCTCGGGCACGCCGTGCCTCTGGCTCGCTCGCCGCTGAGTTTCGTTTCCTCCCTTCGCGACACCGGAGATCTGGTCCGGGTCGACATCGCCAACTTGCCCGTCTACTTCGTCAACTCCTTCGACCTCGCCCACGAGGTCATGGTGGGCCAGGCCACGAGCTTCGAGAAGGGGCGCTTCTTCGACCGGCTGCGCAGCCTGGTCGGCAACGGCTTGGCCACATCCGATGCTGAAACCCATCGGCGCCATCGCCGTCTGATGCAGCCGTTGTTCCACCGCGAACGCATCGCCGGGTACGCGGCGTTGATGAGCGACCACGCCCGGCAGATCACCGAGGCCTGGAGGCCCGGTGCCACACTGGCAGTGGTGGAGGTGATGAGCGAGTTCGTGGTGGCCAGTGTGGCAGCGTCGATCTTCTCCAGTGACCTCGGTGCACCGGCCCGCGAATGCGTGCAGCGCAACGTTCCGGTCATCATCAAGAACTTGCTGCTGCGCACCGTCTCGCCCAAGTTCCTGGACCGGGTTCCGATCCCCGCAAATCGTCGCTTCGACGCTGCGACGCGGGAGCTGCACGAGGTCCTCGACGCGGCCATCGCGTCGGCCCGCGCAGCGGGCCCCGGGTACGCCCCCCAGGTCCCGGACGTGCTGTCAACTCTGCTGGACGCCCGCGATGCCGACACCGGGCAGCCGCTGAGCGACATTGAGGTACGCGACGAGGTCGGCACGATCCTCTTCGCGGGCATCGAGGCCACGGCCAGTACCCTGGCCTGGGCCTTGCACGAGATAGCCAGCCACCCAGAGATCGAGGAGCGGCTGGTAGCCGAGATCGAGGACGTGGTCGGGGACGGCCCCGTTGCCTTCGAACATGTCCGACAGTTCCCGACGATGCAGCGGGTCCTGGACGAGACGGTCCGCCTGCACGGCGTCACCCTGCTAATGCGTCGGGCGCTCAAACCGGTGGAGTTGGGCGGTTACATCCTGACACCAGGCACCGAGGTCGCCTTCAGCCTCTACGCTCTGCACCGGGACCCGCGGGCCTACCCCGACCCGGACCGCTTCGATCCTGACCGCTGGCTGCCCGAGAACTCAACCGACCGGCCGCGCACCGTGTTCTTGCCGTTCGGTGCCGGAAACCGCAAATGCATCGGTGATGCCTTCGCCTGGACCGCGATCATCATCGCGCTCGCTACGATCCTTCCCCGCTGGCAGTTGCGGCACGTCCCCGGCCGGTCCCCGAAGGAAGCCACCGCAGCGGTGCCCCATCCCGACCACCTGCCCATGACAGTCCTGCGGCGCGAGGTCCCGGTCGTCAGCAATCCGGCCTGACCGCCCTCGAAAGCGCCAGGGCCTACTCGCCCAAGCTCTGACAACGGCTCGCATACGGCAGCCAGCGGCCAACCTCGATCCCAGACCGCCGGGTTGGCCGCTGGACTAGCCTGAGCGTGTGACGCATCACGGTGCCGCTGACCGGCACGTGCCCGGTCACGTCCCTTCACCCTCACGGAGACTTCGTGTCTGCATCTGCTGCCGAACCCGGACCCCCTCCTTGCCCGGCCGGCGCCATCGCGCTGTTCGGTGGCGGCTTCGACCTCGACCCGGACGGCACCTACCAGCAGTTGCGCGCCCACGGCCCGGTGACGCCGGTCCGGCTCACCGCCGACGCCTGGGGATGGCTGGTCATCGGGGATCACGAGGTTCAGCAGGTCCTCGCCAATGCTGACGGGGCGTGGACCAGCGACTCACGCCGGTGGCACGGCTGGCCGCTCAGTGGCTCCCCGCTGCCGGGCCCGCTGCGGGACATGACCCACCGGCTCAGCTCCCGGTTCTCCGACGGCCCCTCTCGCTCCAGGCTGGCCACGCCGCTGGAGCAGGCTCTGGCCGAGCTGGACCCGCAGACCACGGTGCACTACCTCGCCCGCATCGCGGACGAGGACATCGAGACCTTTGCCGGACAGGGGGCCGCCGACCTGGTCAGCGAGTACGCCCATCGGCTCTCGCCGCGGGTGATGATGGGCCTGCTCGGCATGACCGAGCGCTACGCCGCAGGAATCTCGGTGGCACTGGACAACCTGACCGCACCCGAACATGCCGACCGAGGGCACCGACGGCTGACCGAGCTCCTGCTGCAACTCGTCCGCGAGAAACGGGCTATACCGGGGCCCGACCTGGTGTCCTGGATCATCACCCACGGCCCCGATCTGAGCGACACAGAAGTCGGCGAACAGGCACGACTCCTGATGAGCGCAGGCATTTCCACTACCAACGGTCTGCTGCGCAGCGCTCTGGCCGCCCTGCTCACCGACGCGGGTCTGCGCCGCGCGGTCCAGCAGGGCTACCGCAGCATCGCTGATGTCACCACGCAGGTCCTGGCGAAAACGCCCCCGCTCAGCGAGATCTTCGGCCGCGTCGCCACCCGGCCCACCCGCATGGGCAACACCGACATCGCAGCCGGTGACCTGGTCATCATCTCCCTCGCCGGCGCGGCCGCCGACCCCAGCACTGCCGGACGGGCCGTCGACGCGACGACCGCCTGGGGGGTCGGCGAACACCGCTGCCCACCAGCCGCCCGAGACCTGGCCCTGATGATCGTCCACACCAGCGTGATGCGGCTGCTCCACCACCTGCCCGACATCACTCTCGCGCTGCCAACAGACCAACTGGCCTGGAGCACCAAGAACGGCATCCGGTCGGTGGACGCTCTGCCCGTGCAGTTCCAGCGAGTGCGGCAGATGCTCGTCGACGGCGAGGTCACGTTCCTCCCGCCCGCCACCTTCACCACCACCCCGGCCCCCCTCGACGTCGCCCAAGCCTCGAAGCCAGCTCCTGACCGACCCGACGCTCAGGCCTTGTTGAACGGACTCCTGGAGGGCTACCTGGTGACGGACAAGCCGTATCCGTCCCCGCTGCCCGCCGAGCTCGCCGACTGGCACGGCTACACCCGCTACGGCGGCCACATCATCCTGGTGGTGCTCGATGACGGCGAACTGGCGGACCACCCTTCGCGTCCAGACCTGGAAGCCAACCTGTTCCCGGCCGCGGTCCGCACGGTCCTTCGCGAGGGATGGCGCCTGGTCGACGGGTTCGTGGTGTGCAAGCTGCCCATCGACCCCTGGAACGGCGTGGTCACACCCGAAACAGACTTCGAACGATAGCCTCGCGGATGCAGCGAGACGGACAAGGCCCGAGCAGGGCGACTTCACCGGGCTGTCGTTGATCGCCACCACCAGGCCATGGACTGCTGGTCGAGCAGGTCCTCATACTCCCCCAGGGAGCTGCACGCGCTAGCGGAGCGCTTGATCCGCCGGACCTCGGCTTGCGCGAGGGACCCCAGGATTCGTCGTCTGATAGCGACCTCGTGCACGTCGTCGCAGTTTCCGGAGCAGCATATCTGCGGCGGCCGCCAGGCGTGCCGTATGTGATGGGCTGCCTGCAGGAAGCCCATGGTGGGTTCCGCTCGAGTCTCGGGGCTGGTCGGGGCTACGGACGGCGGGGGTTGCGTCGCGGGGGTGGCAGCGCAGGTGGCGCGCTGACGGCGTGCACCGATGTAGGCGGCGACAGTCCGCGGGCGCCAGGTCAGCCACCAGGAGGCGAGCTCCGTGGCGATCTCCTCGCGGGAGAAGCCCGCCAGGAGCCACGGCCTGATCGCGTAGGCCAGCCGTCGCAGGGTCTCGCCTTGTGTCCACCAGATCCGCGGCCGGAGCCAGCGGGCAACGTCGACGGCGTGCGCGGCCTGGGCGGGAGTGACGTCGCCAAGCCGCGTAGCGGGCCGCCTGGTCCGGGGGCTTGTGTTGTTTCTCTTCCCACTCACCCCAGCTTTAGGACGGTAGTGGGTGGACCTACAAGAAGGGGTGTCACGGCGCCGGCGTTGGGAGGCGTCGCGGCGCGCTCGGGCGATGGCCGCTTCTCGGCCGGCTTGCGTGAACCCGATCAGGCGGGCCGCGTAGCCCGTGCCGGCGATGCGATGTCCGCGCGAGTGATCCCAGGCGCGTGGAGCGGTGGCGGCGTAGATGGTCGCCGTGCCGGACCAGCCGCCTTGCCCCTCCTTGCGCGGGTTGGTGCGCGAACCGTGAACGACCCACGCCAGCAGCCCGAGTTCCCGCAAGTAGGCGACATGGCGATCCACGGTCCGGCGGCTGACCGGCAGCCGACGCGTCATCTCGTCACGGCGGTAAAGAACGTGCCCTTGCCGGTCCATGCGGCGGGCGAGGTCGTCGGCCACCAGAAGCGTGGTGGCATTCGCCTTCGGATGCAGCTTCGACTCGACGGCCCAGCGGGCGGCCTCGAGGAAGCTCTTCTTGTCCACGCGCCGTGAGCGGGTGGTGGAGATCTCCTGCCAGGCGTGGTCGCCGACCAGCTCAAAGGCGCCGACGCTGGGCTGCTGGACCGGGCCGTCGGCTTTGGTCGTTGGGAAGTCTTGGTTGTCGGTGCGGGCATGCTGCATCATGGACGGGCATGCCCTCCTTCCGGGCATGCAAGGGCCCCGTTTGGCGCGGGGCCGGTTTTTAGGGGAACCACATGCCGCCCCTGGCGGGGCGGAAATCCCGGCGGTCGCAACGGCCGGGGTTGCTTGCCGAGCTGGACACTCGGCAAGCGGGAATGATCGAGGCCGGGCAGGGCTCACGGTGCTGGACACACCACGAGCCCGCCGCCACGCAGGACTCACCCAGCGAAGCGGCTATCAGGCCGGGCAGGCGTTGCGTTCCGAGCGGTCAATCACCTCCGCGAGCGGAAATCCTCCGGGCCGGCGGTCAGCTGGCGCTGCGTACGTCCACGCGCGTGAGGTGGCGGCCGATCACGCCGGCGGCGTCCATGACCCGGTCGATGTACCGGGCCCTGCGTGTGGCACTGCGGGCCAAGTGGCTCTGCGCGAGCAGGGTCACGGCGCCCAGGACGGTGTTCGCGCACCACAGGGGCGCGGCGATCACGTGCCAGCCGTCGACGACGGCTTCTTCGTCCGCGTATCCCTGCTCCTGGATCCGCCGCCAGTCCTGGACCTTGTGCGTCTCGGGCTTTCCTTCGGGGATCGGTCCTCGCGCCCGGCCCAGACCACCACGGAATGCACGGATGACGGCACCGGAGGCGTCAGTGTCGAGCGAGCCCTGCCATAGCGCGTGCAACTGCTCGGCCGGCGCCGCGAGCAGCTCTGGGCGATGGACTCCCATCGCCCAACTCGTGCACATGCGCATCGGCGGCACGCCCACCAGCGCGTACAGCAGGGCCACTTGGCCCGTCTCGCTCTGCAGCTTCACCAGCTCCGAGCTGAGCACCCGCGGCGACGGTCCGGAGAGCCGGATGGGCAGGTCTGCGAACGGCCGGCTGTGCCGTTCCAGCGCCGCAGCGGCAAGCGCGTAGGAACCCTTGCCCCTCTGTTCGACGCGGCCGGCGCGCACGAGTCCCTGGAGGTACCGGTACGCGGTAGGCATCGGCAGGCCGGTGCGGATGGCGATCTCATAGAGCTGGAGCTGGTCGGGTCCGTCGAAGGCATCCAGGACAGCGACGGTCCGGCCCACGCTGTCCGTGGGCCCGGCAGCGACAGATGTAAGCATGAGTAGTCCCCCTTGCATCACGGACCGCCGCCAGAGGCAACGCCCTCGTCCGAGGGTGCCGATTCTTGCCAGGCCGGAATCCGCCTGCCAGATCATCTTTTTTTCCGGGTCTACGGCTTCCGGTTATTCGAACATCGCGGATGGCTCGGCGAGCCATCCGTTTCATTCGGGTTGCGAGGAATCGGGCCTGACAAGTCAGGCAAAACGCCCCGCGAGGGAGGTCTGCGGCGGTCGAATCGCCTGTCTGCCGGATCTGGACATGCCGATTTCGGCCACGCTTGAGTCATCTGGTGCGCGGACCGCGGGAAACGCCGAGGGGACCGGGCCCGTGTGCGGGTGCTTCTCCTGCCCGCGGCTGACCTGCCTGCTCTCGGTTGGGGCGTTCGCTTGACGACCGGGGGTGGAGAAGCTTCGACCGGCCCCCGTCCGGACATGAAACGGCCCCCGCCGCGACGGAGACGGGGGCGATCCAGCGCACTACTCCGATGCCGGAATGTCTGCCGGTCAGCCTACGGATGCCCGTAGCGCACGCACTTGAAGTACGTGGGCGGTGGCGCGGACCCGTCATCCAGGCAGACCCGGACGACCGCAGCTCCCCCAGGGACCTCAGCCGGCACGGTGAAACTGAACGGCACGACCTCGCCGGCACACGACCTGGTGTCGCTGTAACCGACTCCCAGCTGCACGTTGCCGGCGTCAAGGGTGAACGCCGTGGTGCCTCGGCAATTCTCCTGGTCAGCCGACTTGTGGACCCCCTCCACGAGGACCGACCGGCCGTACCAAGTCAACGTGCCAGTCGTGTACGTGTTCGTGACGGTGACGTTGAAGGGTGTGGTGGGGTAGGCCGCCGTTTGGGCGCTGGCTGTGGGCGCGGTCAGGAGCATGCCTGTGGTCAGTGTGACGGCGCTGAAGGCAGCGGCGAGATGGGTGCGCAAGTCGTCTCCAGGAGTGAGGCCGGTCCGGCGGCTGAACGCCCAGTCTCCTGGCCGACATAGGGCGCGTCCACGACAGATTGAGCCAACCGCCGCCACTGATGGCGATGGCGCTCACTGAATGAGCTTTTTCAGCGTTGCTTCTCCAGGGTGAGGATGGCTTTGGCTGCTGACGACAGGCGGTTGGGGCTGCAGCGGGCGTGACGGAAGATGCGCC